>SKZO01000103.1 GCA_007127335.1 Spirochaetales bacterium
ATCCGGGCCATCAACGAGGGAGTGCGTTCGGCCTGGGCCGTCTCGATCGCCCGCAATGCTGTGGTTTCGGACAGTTCGTCGAGTCCTCTTGTCACTTTCCATGATCGAGCCTGGATAGAAAGCGTGCGGATCTCCTCCTGGAGCTTTCGTGCGGTCGAGCGACGTGTGCAGATCCATCCGCGCCTCGTGCAGCCTCCGGAGACCTCTGACGTGCTCAGTATCGTGCGATCGTATCCGGTTCTCGCCACCGAACGACCGTACCAACGAGGACTCTTCGTGGCGAACGTCGACCTCGATCACATCGCTTCCCTGTGCGACCTTGGAGACGAGGTTTTCGGCGCCTTTGTGGTGGTCAGCGAACGCGACGGGTCGGTGGTCGTATCCTCAGGTCGGCCTCGCCACGATGCAGCGCTCGCCCCCATCGTGCGCAGCGCCTCGTCGATAGGGAGAGCGGATCCGCTGCAGGTTGAAATCGAGGGTGAAGGCTACCAGGTCATCCATCGGCTCTCTACGTTCACGGACTGGGTCTATACGCTCGTCGTCCCGGTCTCCTACCTGCAGGCACGCACGCGTGCGGTCACCTCCACACAAATCGCTGTGCTTGTGCTTCTCTGTGTTACCGGCATGGTGACCGCGGCCGGTGTTCTGCGTTGGTCGTTTCGCCCGTTGATCCGGTTCGTCGAGCGGGTCGATTCCAGACTGAGTGGGCCGCCCGGCCCGTCCCACGATCGGGCCGGGCGCAACGAGCTCGTGAGAATTGAGACCGCCGTTGAACGGATGGTCGAAGACAATGAGGTGATGAGGCAACAGATCAAGCAGCACGCGCCGGTGGTGAGGTGGCAGATCCTCATGGACCTGCTGATGAACGGAACGCAGAAGATGCCGTGGAACAAGCACCTCGCGGCGCTTCGTGACCTGGGCGTCCAGCTCGAGAGTGGGGCCTTTCTCGTGCTCGTCGTCGGGCCTGATGACGAGACCGGGTGGAGTGCGGAACTGTCAGCCGAGCTCTGTGAATCCGGCGCGCTTGTCGCGCTGAACGTGGGACGGGGAGTTGGGATTGAGGTCTGGAATCGACGAGTGGCGCTTCTCGTGACGCTCCGGGAGGGAACAGACGGAGCGGACCTCCACGGCATGGCACTGAGTGAAGAGCTCAGGGAATCTGTGTCAGAGCGTCATGGCGTGTCTGTTTCCGTCGGGGTGAGCGCTGTTCACTCCGAGCCGGACGGGATTGCCGATGCGTACCGGGAGGCCGTACACGCCCTGAACCATCGACTCGTGTTCGGCCCCGGCTCCATCGTCGCATACGGCGAGGTTGAGGTCTCCTTTGCTCCCGAGATTGCCCGGTTATATGCCGATATCGAGCGGGTTCTGCGCGCCATCTACTCGCTCCAGTCGAGCGAGGTGCCGGACCGCATCCGCGAGTGGTTCGCACGTGCCGTTGAGAAAGGCGCAGACCTCCCGACGCTCCGGCGGCTTGCGGTGCACCTGCTGATGGCGGCTTCCGGGCGCGCCGCTGAGGCCGGTATATCGGTATCCGGCGGGACCGTGCCGCTTGCAGCGGACACCCCTGATGAGCTCGTGGAACAGGTCAGCCGCAGACTTCTCGAATTATCAGGGGCCATGGAGGAGACCAGAACCAGCGACAGGGGCGCGGCGCTCGTCGCTCGGGCTCAGCAGATCATCCGCGAGAGGTTCGGCGACGCTTCTCTTTCGCTGAGCTCCGTCGCTGAAGAGATTGGCGTCAGCCAGAGTCATCTGAGTCGGCTCTTCCACGAGGTAGCCGGCGTCCGGTTCGTCGACGCGCTGATCGAGACCAGGATCGACCGAGCGAAAAAGTTACTCTGCGCAGAAGGCGCTGTCGCGCACGTGGGCAGGCAGGTCGGGTACAACAACTCGCACAGTTTCCTGCGCATTTTCAAGCGCTGTACGGGGATGACACCATCTGAGTACCGATCCGTCGCACGTTCGCGGTCCTACGACAAAGTGTGAGACCAACGACAAGAAAAGGCACCTCACTTCCGCAAGAATAGTGAACGATCCCAAAACGTGTTCGTTGTGCGGCTCCAGAACTCAGTACAGACTCGAGCGGTGAGCAAAGCGACGCACCGTCCGACGTACAGTGCCGCGAACCCTGCCGGCACCCTGAGCAGGGGCCGTGGCCGCGGGAGGCTCTGGCACGACATTCATCGCGACCGCTACCTCTATGCGATGCTGCTGCCCGTGTTCATCGGGTTCTTCCTGCTGTTTCGTTACGTGCCTATGTACGGCGTTACCATCGCGTTCCGGAACTACCGAATCGTCGACGGCATGTTCGGTAGCCAGTGGGTGGGCATGCGGCACTTCGAACGCCTGTTCAGAAGCCCTGAGTTCGTGCTGATCCTCCGAAACACGCTTCTGCTCAACTTCTACCAGCTCGTCTTCCAGTTCCCCGCTCCCATCGTGCTTGCGCTGCTGCTGAACGAAATTCGCGCCGCCGGATTCAAGCGCACACTGCAGAGTGTCATGTACGTCCCGTATTTCCTGTCGTGGGCGGTGCTTGGCGGCATCATCATTGGATTGCTCTCGCCGAGCACCGGTATCATCAACGCCTTCATTCGTGGGCTGGGACTGGAGCCCGTCTACTTCATGATGAGCACCGGCTGGTGGCCGGTGGTCTTCGTGGTGAGCGGGATCTGGAACTCGGCAGGATGGGGCACGATCATCTATCTCGCTGCCATCTCAGGCATAGATCCGCAGTTATATGAGGCTGCTACCATTGATGGTGCAGGACGACTGAGACAGACGTGGCACATCACCCTGCCCGGCATCAGGAGCACCATCGCGATCCTCCTGATCCTGAACATGGGCAGGTTCATCGATCTTGGGTTCGAGCAGGTGTGGGTCCTGCAGAACCCGGCTGTGCGCAGTGTCGCCGAGGTCATCCCGACCTATGTCTACAGGATCGGGCTGCAGGCGATGCAGTACAGCTACACCGCCGCGCTCGGGCTCTTTCAGTCGCTCGTGGGGCTCGTGCTGGTGCTTACCGCGAACTGGGTGATCCGCGCGATGGGCGAGGAGGGTTTGTTCTGATGCCTGCCTGGCCGCGCCTTTCGAACGCCCTTATCGCGGTGTTCCTGAGCATCGTTGCGCTTCTCATGGTTCTGCCGTTCCTGAACGTGATCGCAGTCTCCTTCAGCAGCAGCCGCGCGATCGTCTCCAACGAAGTCGTACTCTGGCCGGTCGAGTTCAACACGCGCACGTACTACAACCTCTACCGTGACGGGAACCTCATTCGCAGCTTGCGCAACACCGTCATTCTGACCGTGGGCGGAACGGTGCTCAACATGGTGGCGACCACGCTGATATCCTTCCCGCTTTCGCGCCCGAACTTCCGCGGTCGAAAGCTCTTCCTCTCGCTGATCATCTTCACGATGCTCTTCAGCGGCGGGATCATCCCTACCTACGTTCTGGTGCAGCAGCTTGGGCTGCTGAACACCTTTTGGTCGGTATGGCTGACGACTCTCGTCAGCACCTGGAATCTCTTCATCATGAAGACCTTCTTCGGAACGATTCCGGCGAGTCTCACCGAAGCTGCAGCGATAGACGGGGCCAACGACCTGTTCATACTGGTGCGGATCATCCTGCCTCTGTCGATGCCGGTCATCGCGACACTGACGCTCTTCTATGCCGTGGGCCACTGGAATTCGTACTTCAACGTGATGCTCTATATCACCCGGTCGCAGCTTCACACCGTGATGGTGCTGCTCGTCCAGATGATCAGAAGTGTCGATCCGCAGCTTCTGGAAACCGCGCCGGACAGCACCGAGATCACGCGGTATATGACGCCGGAGGGCGTCCAGGCGGCGGCTATCGTCGTCGCCACCGTTCCGATCATGCTCGTCTATCCTTTCCTGCAGAAGTACTTCGTGAAGGGCGTCATGATCGGGTCGCTGAAGCAGTAGTTCGTGCTGACCGGCGCTGGAGGCCCGGGGTCACCGGGCGGCGCCCGGCAGCTGGAACGAGGAGGCTATATGCTACGCAATACGAGAAGGAGAGCCGTTGGGCTGGTTCTGGCAGCGGTGCTGCTGTTCGTGGCCCCGGGCGCTTTCGCAGCCGGTACGATTGAGACCGCGGCGACCGAGGCTCCGCGCCAGGTGTCGGTGGGCATCTTTGACCGCGGACTCGTGCCTTCCGAGGAAGGATCCTACGAGTCGAACCGGTGGGTAGACTGGATCAACGAGCAGACCGGGGTCGAGGTAACCTGGGTGCCCGTACCGCGATGGACGGCTTTTGACGCCTACAATGTGATGTTCGCATCAGGGTCCGCACCCGACCTGATCATGGAGTACGTGCGCCCCCGCTTCGAGACATGGCGTGACCAGGGTGTGATCCAGCCAATCGACGAGTACATAGAACGGTACAGCGTCGACTACAAGGCATATCTGGAACGGCACCCGGACATACTCCCGTGGACCACCTTTGACGACGGTCAGCAGTACTTCGTGACGAGTCGCCGGTTCAGCACGGCGAACCATGCTGCATGGATCCGCCAGGACTGGCTGGATAATCTGGGACTCGCAATGCCGACTACGACCGACGAGTTGCTCGAAGTTGCTCGTGCCTTCACCAACAACGACCCGAACCGCAGCGGCCGCAACGACACAATCGGGATCACCTCGCGCGTGGGGCTGTTCGAGCAGATGTTCTTCGTCTCCGAGCGTTTCTACGTCGAAGACGGTAGACTGGTCCCGGCGGTCCTTACCGACCGGTACAAGTCACTGCTCGACTATCGCAAGACGATGTTCGACGAAGGACTGATCGATAGGGAGTATGTCACGGACACCGATCAGCAGCGCGCTCGTCGGCTCTGGAAGACCGGTCAGGCGGGCATCTACTTCGCGCAGACGCTTCCTACCTTCTACGAAGAGCTCATGGCGAATGATCCCGGAGCTGTCGTCGTGCCGCTCGAGATCGTCGAGGGACCTTACGGACAGAACGGCTGGCTCAAGGAACCGGAGTACAACGACCACAAGGTCGCGTTTAACGCCAGGATGCAGGACCCGCAGGCCGCGATCATCCTGATCGACTTCCTGATTGGCGGTGGGTTCGCGCCTACCAGGTTCGGCTTTGAGGGCGTGCACCACGAGGTGGTAGACGGGGTCCGTGTCATCACTGACAACGAGAAGTTCCGGCGGGAGGTCTTCTACGCTTCCATCGATATGGCCTTTGTGAAGGACTACGAAATCACCGCTGATTACATCATTGCTGCAGCCGGAGACGATCCGGTAGCTCGTGCGAAGGCGGGGATGGAGGCTGCGGCGGTTGAGCGCAGCATGAGCGTGGATTACCGGCGGGACTACCCGTTCCTTCCGACGAACGAGACACTCAGTCTCTTCTTTGCGGAGTTCGATCCGCGACTCAGCGAGATCATTACACAGGCGATCACCGGTGGGGCCGCAATGTCGCCCGAACGCGCGACAGGGCTCATCAGGGATGAGTGGAACCGTCGAGGCGGAGGCGAGGTCGAACAGATCATGAACGACTGGTTCGACGCGAATCGAGCGCTCCTGGGATTCTGACCGGATATCGACAGTCGGTGTGCTTCTCTATGTCTGACCACCGGGGCCACCCATACGCGTGGCCCTCTCTTAATGGAACGCACCGCAGCCGTCGAGGGGAGGAGGATGCCGAATACGCAACTGCGGTGCGAGGTTGAGGAGTTCCTGGATGCCCAGGAGCCGAATTACAACAACGAGCTCTCGCTGCTCGGTCGTCGATGGGTCTCTCCCGGGTATCACTCGTCGGTCCCCACCGGCGCGTGGGTGCATGCGACGCGAGAGTCGCTCTCCTACGCCGCCTGCCTGACCTGGCGAGGCAGGCCGGCGGACCTGGCGCGTGCGCGGCAGGTCATCCACGCGGTGGTCTCGCTGCAAGAACGCCGGACCACCGAGGCGACCTACGGCATATGGCCCTGGATGTACGAGCAACCGCTGGCGGCCATGGACCCGCCTGACTGGAACTGGGCCGACTTCTGTGGGAACGCGCTCCTTACGATTCATCGCGTGGGCGGGGAGCTCCTCGGGCGTCAGACGCTGGAAGAGATCCGCGAGGCGGTTGAGGCCGCTGCCCTCGCCATCTTCCGGCGCAACGTTGATCCGGGCTACACGAACATCGCCGTGATGGGCGGCGTCATGACCGCGGCTGCAGGAGAGCTCCTTGGCGAGGACTGGTGCGTGGAGTACGGGCGCGAGCGTCTGAAACGGGTGCTCGAGCACATCCGGGTGCATGGTGACTTCACCGAGTACAACAGCCCTACCTACACGATGGTGGCGCTCGAGGAGGCCGAGCGGGCGCTCTACCTCGTCACTGATCCCGAGGTGCGGGACGCCGCCGAACGGCTTCGATGGCAGGCCTGGACGGTGATCGCGGACCATTTCCATCCCGCGACCGATCAATGGGCCGGTCCGCACTCGAGAGCCTACTCGGACTACCTCAAACCGAATGTCGCGCGTCGCATCGGACGTTCGGTCGCTCGTGAGCTGCGTATCGCGGAGCAGATAGCTGAAGAGCGATCCATCCTTGACGACGTCCCGAGCATTGTCCCGGAGCTACCGTGTCCAGATGAGTTACGCTGTCAATTTGATGCCCGGCACAGTGCTGGCCGTGAGGTTCGGCGCCGGTTCTTCCTTCACCATGATGGACGGGAGCGCACCGGTTACACCTGGATCGATCCGGAGGTGTCACTTGGCTCGATCAGCGACGACTCGATGTGGACGCAGCGCCGCGGCGTCATCGGGTACTGGCGCGGTGGTCCGACACGACCGGCGGTCTTCCGGATCCGGGGACTCAAAGACGGGCGCGACTTTGCTTCCTTGCAGGTGCTCGCAGCTCAGCGCGAGAGGACCGTCCTGGCCGCCGTTACCCCGGCCTGCGGTTACGGCGACTATCACCTGTCACTCGATCGCAGCACTACCGGCTGCTACGATGCGAGTTCCCTGGTCGTGCGTCTGAGCGTTGCCGGTGACGGTGCACGCGTGACCGGCCCGGACTCCGGGACATGGTTGCTCTCCTGCGGCGAATGGGGCGTTTCGGTCAGGATTATCGACGCATGCTTCGGCGCCGGGACCATCAGGTGGTCGTCTGGCTGTGACAATGAACACGGCCGCGGCCGGTGTCCTGTTGCCTGTCTTGACGCCGAGTTGACCGGTGCGGGACGTTTCTGTCCGCAGGAGCTGCACGACGCGCGGGTCGTCGTGCTCGCGCAGGTGATCCGCGCGGCGGACGCAGCGGACTCTGCGACCGCCTGTGACGACCTCGTGTCTACCGCCACCGAGTCGCACATCAACTACGCCTGCGCCGGGCTCTCCCTCGCCGTCCCTCGCTTCCCCTCTACACGCGTCTCCCGGTAGAATCACCGCGGGGCTCGACCCATTCGTGAGGAGGCTGGCGATGATCACTCGGTTCGGCGACGGCAGGGACTGGTTCTTCGAGAAGCGATTCGGCATGTTCGTTCACTGGGGGCTCTATGCGCTTCCCGCCTGGCACGAGCAGATCCTGTGGCGGGGAGAGATCACCCGCCGGGAGTACGAGACGCTCCCGCGGCAGTTCAACCCGGTCGCCTACGATCCCGAGCGATGGCTTGACGCTGCCGAGTCGGCGGGGATGGAGTACCTCTGCTTCACGACGAAGCATCACGACGGGTTCTGCATGTGGGACACGCAGGAGACCGACTACAACATCGTGAACACCCCCTATGGCAGAGATGTCCTCGCCATGCTCGCTGAAGCGTGCGAGCGCAGGGGTATCCTTCTCTGCCTCTACTACTCGCTTCCCGACTGGCATCACCCGAACTATCCGAACCAGGGGCGCCATCACGAAATGTTCGGCCCCCGTCCTGGCGACGAGCCGGACGCAGCGGTGTACCTCGAGTTTGTACGACGGCAGGTGCGTGAGCTCCTGACCGGGTACGGCCCGATCCACGCGTTCTTCTGGGATGTGAACGTCGCGGAGCTCCACGATCCGACGATCAACGACATGATCCGCGAGCTCCAGCCGCAGGCGCTCATCAACGACCGTGGCCCGGGTCCCGGCGACTACTCGACTCCCGAACGCCACGTGCCCCCCGGTCGCGAGTTCGCCGCCCCTACCGAGGCGTGCCAGTCGATGGGTCGCGAGAGCTGGGGCTACCGCGCTGATGAAGACTACTACTCGCACCTCTTTCTCATGCAGAGCATCGACAGAATCCTCGCGATGGGCGGTAACTATCTGCTCAACGTCGGCCCCAAAGCCGACGGCACGCTCCCGCAGGAGTGCGTGGACGGCCTTGAACGGATCGGCCGCTGGCACGAAAAAGTCTTGGAGAGCTTCCGGGGCACGGTGCCTGCGTCGCACATGCTCACGGCAACGGAGACGCATCTGTTCCGCTACGACGATGTGCTCCTGACCCGGCGCGGCAACAGTTTCTACGTCCATGCGCCGGCGGCACTGCACACTCGTGGGATCGTGCTCGACGGCCTCAATCACGAGCCGCAGTCCGTTGTGCTGCTGAACGATGGGCGTCGTCTGGACTGGGCCGTTGACCTGATTCCGTGGCGATGGAAGCAGAGACCGTGTCTCCGCCTGAAGAATCTCCCGGTAGACGAGCTCTCGGACGAGGTGCTCGTCGCGCGAATCGAGTTCGGACACCACCCCGCGGAGTAGCCATCTCTCCAGGCCGTGTGAACTGTCACGAACCCTGATGCTGTGTTCAGGCAAGTGCATACCTGGGAAGATATTGGGTGGTATCTTCGATCAGCCGCTCAACACCGAGCTTCGTGCAGACCGTCTGCAGGTCCACCGGCCCTCCTCGGGCCTGCCGGTTGATCGTGCGAAGCGCTCCCTTCACGATCCCCTTCAGCGGCGTGTGATACTCGCGTCGCCAG
>SKZO01000113.1 GCA_007127335.1 Spirochaetales bacterium
GCGATCTCCATGGCCAGGTTCTGCAGCGCCTCCCGGTGACGGTTCGAGTCCATCTGGATGTCCACGTCACCCTTTTCCTCGAACCGCAGCCACAGTCTCGCGAACCCGCGTCCGGACCCGAGGTGTGGGCCACGGTGCTGTCCGCGACTGAAGAATCCCTCGGGACCCGACGGCCGATCCAGGGACGGCGCCCGTCCGCGCGTCAGCACCTCCCGGAGATCGCTCATTGGGTAGCGCTTCGTACGGTGGACGAAGAGTAGCCCGCTCGAGTGTGCGACCGCCTGAGCTTCGCGATCGAACTCCCACCGGTCATCGTAGAGCGCTGCGAGAACGAGGACGCCGGTGATGATGAGCCCAAAGACGCTCGTCACGCCCTCCTGGACCATGCCATACGCGATGAGCCCTCCCACAGCGGCGAAGAACACCCGCCACCCGGCAGCGAAACTCAACACGAACCGATCAGGGTGCGGGTTCCTGGGAATCAGACGGTACACCACGGCCTCATCATGGTAGAAGCGCACGCGGAAGTCAACGGAGGGACCTCAGGGGGGACCTCAGTGGTACCGGGGATACGGCCCCTTGCCATCGATCGGGCGTGAGCGGCACGACGTCGATCTCACTCATAGATCATTTTCCGCGTCATCCCGCCGTCAACAACAATGTTCGCACCAGTCACGAAATCATTCCCGGGGTCCGTGAGGAACAGGCACGCCCGCGCGATGTCTTCGGGCTGCCCGACCCTTCCGGCGAAATGCTGCTCGTGGTCGGCGCGGCTGAGCGCCTCGTAGTCGCCGGTCTCGATCCACCCGGGGCAGATGCAGTTGACCCGGATCCCGTCGGGCCCGAGCGACGCGGCAAGCGCGTGCGTGAGCGCCACCAGGCCCCCCTTGCTTGCCGCGTACGCCTCCGAGTCGGCCTCCGACATCAGCGCTCTCGTGGAGGCGATGTTCACGATCGTTCCGCCGCCGCGTTCGCGCATCGAGCGCGCCGCCTCCCGCGCGCAGAGAAAGGCACCACGCAGATTGGTCGCGATCACCTCGTCCCACGCGTCCAGTGTGAGCTCGTACGGGCTCGCCGATCGGCCGAATCCCGCATTGTTCACGAGCGCGTCCACGCCGCCGTAGGCTCCCGTCGCCTCGTCCACCATCCGCACGACCTGTTCAGGAGTACCGACGTCGGTTCGCACGAACCTCGCGCTGCCCCCGGCCGCCACGATGTCGCCCTCCGTGCGCACGCCGGTGTCTTCGTCGCGCTCGGCGATCACCACGCGCCACCCCGCCTCCGCGTACGCACGCGCCACGCACCGCCCGATTCCCCGCCCCGCTCCGGTCACTATCACCGTTCTCGCTTCCATGCTTCATCCTATCGCCCCAAGAAAACATGGAAAAGCCGTCGCAGGGGGATATATTACTGAAAGAATCATCTATATGGAGGCTTTATGAACGGTTGGGTGCGTACTGCAAAGGGGCTTCTCGTTGGGGCAGGCGCTATGCTGCTGCTCGCCGGCTGCAGCTGGTTCGGTCTGGGAGCGAGGGGCGGAATCTCTGTTGTCTTTACCGAGGGCGCAAACGGTCCTTCGGGGAGCGTGACGGACGCACGGTTCTCCGAGGCGGATTCCACTACGGTGCAGGGGCTCTACTTCGGCGAGTTCGAGATCGTCGCCTACAACTACCGGCCCGGACAGAGCGTCCAGACCGACGGGTTCGGCCGCGACACGGGGAACAACGACTGGAGTCACTACGTCGTCCTGCAGAGCGGTCACCCGGATGCCCGAGACGTCGTGCTCTTCTCCAACGACGCCGTCGACGTCAGCGCACTCGACCCCGACGGAGATCCCCAGATCTCACGGGAGTACCTCAACACCGTGGGTACCTTTGATATTGACGTGCTGGAGTTCAACCTTTTTCGCAACGGCGTGATCATTGACAACGTCTACTACGGCGCGCACGCCGAGGGAAACGGCTTCGAAGGCGATCATCCGCTGTTCCGCTATCCCGAATGGTCGGACATTCCACAGCATCACGCGACCACGCGGGTTGCCGGCTTCGAGACGTTCGAACAAACGCACAACGTCATGTTCGTTCGCGACGACTGGTTCAGTGAGCCGGTTCTTGTGAGCCTTGAGGACCCAGCCACGCAATACGAGGTAGCCTGGAGCTCGAAGCCGCTGACCCCCTTCCAGCGCGATATCCTCGTGAGCCTTGCGACCGATGGAACGACGCGTCGTTTCTACGCGAACCTCATCATCGTCCCGTACGGCCCGGCGCGAACGGTCGATCTCGCAGGGGGCGAAGAGATCGCCGTTACGGTTCGGTTCGACTTCTCGGACGCGATCGACTTCTCGGAAGGCCGGACCGACCTCCAGGCCATTCGCGACATCCCGTGGCCGCAGCACCACGGTATCTATCTCTGGTTCAAGACCGACGAAGAGGGCATCCCTATGGGCCTCTCGGTGGAGTTCGACTGAGCCGGCTCGTCGCGGCCGGCATTACAGCTCGACGGCGAATGATCCGCGCTTCGCGTGATACGCGGTGAAGCTCTTCGCGCCGTCCGAGCCGTATGCCCAGATGACGGTGTTCTCCGAGCCGGGGACGATTGGCGCGTAGAACTCGTCGCCGGGATCAAGCGGCAGCCGGAAGGAGATCTCGGTGCGCCCGTCGGCTTCCCGGCCTTCGGCCGCGCTGACCTGGCTCGTCCCGCCAAGATCGACGACCGAACTGTGCGATGTGGGAGCATTCCCGTAATCGTGGCGGACGTGCACCTCGTCGCCGTCGACGTAGCCAATCACGTACGTCGCGCCGGCCATGCGACGCTCCGGGTTGAACCCGACTGAGACCCAGCCGGTCGTGGGCGCGGACATCGTCACCTCGATTTCATCCCCGTCGATGCGCCACTCGAATGTCAGCCCGTCGGCTTCCACCGATTTCAGGCCGTCGTCGCCCACGCTGACCTCTGGTTCTCCGCCCGCGTACGCGTGGGATGCTACAACAAGAAGCACCACGACGGCGACGAAGATGCGACGCGCTCCAACTTCACCATTTCCAACCCTGCTCATCTCTTCCTCCCTAACCCCTACAGCATAAGCAAGGAGACGGAGCGTGGCTACCGCCTCCTCGCCGTGACTGGCCGCTTGCGCCGGAAGCGTGTAGTTTCTGTGGCGACAGGGGGACAGTTCCAGATGAGCACCAATACACTCCTTTTTCTCTGCACCGGCAACTACTACCGAAGCCGCTTCGCGGAGCACCTCTTCAACGAGCTCGCCCGCCGCGAGGGGCTCCCCTGGAGGGCGGACTCCTGCGGCCTCGCGCTCGAGCGCGGCTCACACAACGTCGGTCCCATCTCACAGGCCGCCGCCCGCGCCCTGCTCAGGCACGGGGTCCATGTGGACGGACACGAGCGCATGCCCCGGACCGCCACCGACGCCGACTTCAAGGCAGCCCGGCGCGTCATCGCGCTCGACGAAAGCGAGCACCGCCCCCTCATGTCCGAGCGCTTCCCGGCCTGGACCGACGATGTGGAGTACTGGCTGATTCACGACCTCGACCGCACCGACGCCGCCTCCGCGCTGTCGCAGATCGAGGCCGCGGTCCGCGGGCTCGTGGAGGAGCTCGGGACGAACGGGTAGCCAAGCCGCAGCGCTACGCCCTAACGAGAACATCGCGGCTACCAGATGATACCCTGGTCGCTCCGGATGAAGGAGCTCCTGCGCGGCACGAGTGACAAGCGTGGCAAGATCGTGCGAATGATCCATAGGGGAGAGCTGGTCCAGCTCCGCCGCGGCCTGTACGCAACACGCCGTGATCTCGACCCGCTTGCGCTCGCGGCGAGTATATACGGACCGTCATATGTCAGTTTTGAGACAGCCCTGTCGTACCACGGTCTGATTCCGGAAGCGGTCTTCGTAATCGTCTCGGCAACGATGAAAAGACCCAAGGAGTTTGAGAACCATTTCGGACGGTTTCGGTTTCGTCGCGTTCCGCAGCAGGTGTACCCGATCGGTGTCGAGCGCGTCGTGGAATCGGAGATCCCATTCCTGATCGCATCTCCAACCAAGGCGCTCTGCGACCGGATAGCGCTCGAACCGCGGATGCGCTCGATGCGCGACGTACGTCGGTGGGCGCGGCTCATGCGACTGGATCCGGAGGTCGACCTGGAAACGGACGTACTCTCCGCCTGCGCCGAACTCTGTCGCCGTCCCGCGGTCGGTCTGCTGCGACGTCTGGTAGGGCAGGATGGGAGGATCGCATGGTGAACCGCGCGCTTCCGGACATGCTTACCCCGTACAGTCCGACCACTCCCGGGCAGTGGCAGCAGGCGATCCGGGAGGTCGTTCAGGAAGTCGCGCTGATGGGGTTCTGGAGGAGCGGCTTCTTCGAGCACGTTGCCTTCTACGGGGGAACCGCCCTGCGCATCTTCCACGGCCTGAACCGGTTTTCGGAGGATCTCGACTTCTCACTCGTCCGCCCGGAAGACGACGCCCGGCTTGAGCACGCGCTTGCGGCCGTCCACGCCGTGCTCACGTCATGGGGGCTGTCCTTCGAGGCCGAGTCGAAGTCAACCGGCGAGCGAACCGGTATAGAGTCGGCCTTCCTGAAGGGGAACACCCGCGTCAATCTGCTCAGCGTCGGAGTCCCACAGGACCTCGCGAGGTACCTTCCGCACAACGCGAAGGTGACGATCAAGCTGGAGCTGGACATCACCCCGCCAGCCGATGCCGCCACTGAGGTCCGAACCCGCCTCCTGCCGGACCCGGTCCATTGCGTCTCTATGACCTGCCAGGCCTGTCTGCCGGCGAGCTGCACGCCGTGCTGTATCGCGACTGGAGGAGTCCGGTGAAGGGTCGTGACTTCTACGACTTCGTCTGGCACGCGAGTCGCGATGCCCCGGTGAACCTTCCCCACCTGGCGGCGCGCATGCGGCAGAGCGGATCCGCACTGTAGACATCAAGCAGCCGCGGAGGAAGCACGCCCTTTCCTCCGTGATCTGCGGGAGGTCCAGCTCCGGAGCGAGGCATTCTTCCTCGAACTGTGCGACGCGGTACGTGCGGCTTCTACGTAGCTCTGTCGGTCATCGCGAGATCTACCCGAGGATCCACACCATACCGCCGGATCGTACCGACCCCGCTCCG
Source organism: Spirochaetales bacterium (assembly GCA_007127335.1). Classification (GTDB taxonomy): domain Bacteria; phylum Spirochaetota; class Spirochaetia; order DSM-27196; family SLST01; genus SLST01. Next base: position 5,129 of record SKZO01000113.1, read on the forward strand.
TCGTAGACTTACGACTGCGCTGAGCCGAGCCGAAAGAACTCTCTGGGATTTGTGTAGAACCACATCGTCGCGGTTTCGCGGGCTTCGTCAAGGTCGGTCTCACCCTGCGCCACCGCCTCTGCGAGCGCGCATGCGACATTGTCGCGGGCGATGCGCGCGGCCGCCCAGGCTCGGTCCGGGAACCCTGAGTAGTCGGACCCGTGCGCGTGGATCTTGATCCGTGGGACCGCTGACAGCGCCTGCCGGAAGAGTGCCTTGCAGTAGGCCGGATCGATCACGTTCGCCCAGCAGAAGTTCAGGCGCACGTTCGGGTAGTTCTTCCCAAGGAAGAGGAACTCACCACCGTAGGGCCAGTTCGCATGGAAGAGGTCGAACCGGACGTCGCGGTGCATCTCCAGCAGGGGCGCAAGGTGCGCGGCGTTCGTGCCCCGGATGTCACCGTAGTTCCCCGCGAGGTGCCCGGTGTGGATCTGAACGGGAAGATCGAGCTCAGCGGCCATCTCCAGGAAGGTGTGGAACAGATAGTCGCTGAGCGGTTTCGCCCCGCGCGGGTAGTCAACTGAGGCGTTGGGATCTGCGATCATGCGGCCGAAGACGTCCTCCGCGCCGGCCCGGTCCCGGGGTCCGTAGTCGAGTGGTCGTGTGTAGGCCGACTGGTCCTTGAACGCGACCGCGCCGTAGCGAGCGAATGCGGCAAAGATCTCCCGGCACGCCTCGACGTATCCGTCCAGTGAGGTGACCCGTGCACCTACCGCGCTTGTTATAGCGTCGATCTCAGCTCTGGTCTTGATCGAATGAAATCCCGGCAGGCCTATCGTCAGCCGGGCACGCGGCGTGAGCTCGTGCGAGCCGTCCACGATCTCCGTGAGCTGTGGCCAGACGTTCACGATGCGAGCTTCGATCAGCGCCTTTTCCAGAACCGACTCGAAGAGCACCGGGTCCGAGTAGTCGGGAAGCCGACCCGTAAGCGATTGCAACGAGTCGAGCGTGACCTCAGTGACTCCGTAGAACTCCTCGAGGACCAGTCTCGTAACGCGCGAGTATCCGGTGTTCTTCGTCGCTCTCCAGAGCCTCTCCACGACAGGCCAGCGATCCTCGAGCGGGCGCGTTGTGTCGATCATCTCGTCGTACTCCCCGCCCCTTGCCGCGCTCATCATGTCATGGGCCGCGTATCCGCCGGTCAGCACCTGCACGGCGTCCGTGTAGCGGGGTCCGCAGCTCTGACTGTGATCGTGCGTGTCAATGAGCGGGCCGGCTTCCAGATGGGAACGGAGCTCGGCGTAGGCTGTTTCCCGTGTCATGGCTTCCTCCTCGCAGGGCGCGGCTGCTCGGCGCATCACCGGCTCCGGGACGACCCGACGAAGCTGTCGCTGCCGCACGCTCGCGATTGTACACCAACCGCGGCATGAGTGCTCGAGAAGACTTGCCTTTTATCGATAACTTATGCACTATTTAACCAAACGGTTAGTCAAGGAGTGCCTGATGACGATGGGTCGCGGAGTCGCGGAATCACCGTGGACGAACGTCCAGAGGATGTTCTTCGTGATGCTGATATTGTTGGTCGTCTGCGTGCTCACATACGGTGAAGGATATGACGCGAGAGCGTTCCCCATCAGCAGCCTTGGCGGAGTTCGGACCGCCAACGGGCATCCGAATCACCTGTCGGCCGCCTGCTTCATCGCGGCCATGCTGAACAGCGCGCGGCTGATGCTCCGCTTCAGCAACTACTATGCGTCAAGTCACGCAGCTCTGGCTCCGGTTCTCGGCTCCATCGGGCGAGTGGTGGCGGTCGGGTTCATGCTGACCGCCTTACCGCACGACGTACCCGTGCTTGCCAGGCCCCACACTATTGGCGCCGCCGCCGGCATCACGGTCCCGAACGTGATCCTTGCGCGCCGGATCGCACCGGAGGAGCGTCGACGCACCGGGAGTGTACATGAGTGATCGGGAGAGCAGAGCGTCGATCCTCTCCTGTGCCGAGCAGCTGTTCGCCGAGCAGGGATACGACCGGGCCCGAGTCGACGAGATCGCTCGTCGGGCCGGGGTGAACAAGGCGCTCATCTACTACTACTTTGCGAGCAAGGAGGGGCTCATCGACGAGTTGATCCGTCGGTTTCTGGACGAGAGCCTGAGCTTCAAGGCCGACTTCCTGGCCGCAGCGTCGGTTTCGCACCAGAGTCGGAGTGCAGCGACCGAACGGATCATCGCGTTCCTGCGCAAGCGGCGGAACATGATATCGATCATCATGAGCGAGGCGCTGAAGGACGACCCACGGAACACGGTGCTGTTCAGGTACGTCGATGCGAGCTTCACGCAGACGATGGGACTCACGCGTGACCGGTCGATTACGACCCACACCAACGACGTGGAGCCCCACACGAGACTCCGGCTGTTCTTCGGTGCCGTCGCGCCGCTGCTTCTGTTCGTCCTGCTGGAGGATCGATGGAACGAGTACTTCGGAGATGACCCGGATCAGGTACGGGCACTGTTCATCGAACTATTCGGGAGACTCTACGATGGCAGTGTTTCCCCGCCGGAGCGCCGTCCGAACGGGTGAGCACCACGCGGTAGTAGCCGGCCTCCAACCAGTACTCCCTCGCGGCGCCCGGATGATACGCCCCCGCTACGCGAAGGGATTGACGACCCGAAGGTCATCAATAGCGAGACCGTCCTGAAGATCCTCCGTCATGAGCCGACCACATCGCGCGAGGAGCGCACTCGCGACGACCAGGCTGTCCCACCAGGAAAGGGCGAATCGGTCCTGAACGTCCCACGCCGTGGCGATAGTCTCGTTCGTTGCGGGTTCGCAGGACACCGAGGCGATCGATCGGCATACGGTTCGTGCATCCTGCCGACTCATGCCGGGATCCAGTTTCTGCGTCACGTTGACGTAGAACTCGTTCAGCACCTGCGCGCTCACCACCAGGCTCCCATCGCGCAGACCGCCGGCGATCAGCTCGTCCGCGATCGATTGCTTGCGCTCGTCTCGAGCGTCCTTGGAGTAGAGAATGACGTTTGTGTCGATGAACGCCCTATCGCTCATGAACCGATTCGCGTGACGGGTAGCGCTGTCCGGCGGGACCGAGCATCACCTTCGGGACGCTTCGAAACTGATCGACCGCGCGTTCCCGCGTCTCACGGTCGTGGCGTCGTTCATCGATAAGATCCGCCAGGGCTGCTGACACGCTCTTGCCTTGCTCCGCAGCCCAAATCCGGACCCATCGTGCGGTGTCTTCGGGGAGCGTAACGGTGACGTTCTTCATCACACAAGAATAGGAAAACACGAGAATCGTGTCAACGATGCGACGTGAGCTGGAGCTGGACCTCGAGCTGCCCCGCATCACCGACGCGCGGCATCGATTTGGCGTCGTAGGCGCAGTGGAGCCACCCGGAACGGGTCCGAAGTCGGCGTTCAGGGCGTACAACAGAGTGTTTGTGTCCAGACTCTTCACGGGCTTACCGCCCTCTCCGTGATGGACTATACTGAGTCCGGCAGGAAGCTGATGAGCGAGAGCATCGCATCGTACGTAGAAACCAGAAAGCGTCGCATCCGCCGCGAAGCAGCGGCTCGAGACGCCCGGATCAAGGAGGCGCGAATCGAGATCAGGGAGCTCGTCGAGGACTTTCGCCGTATCGATCCTGAGATCCGGAGTATAACGTTGTTCGGTTCGCTTGCAACGGGGCGGGTGAGGTCCCGTTGGTTCGACATCGATGTCGTCGAGATTCGCACCTGCATGGAAGGGCTTCTTCGAGCCATCGAA
>SKZO01000220.1 GCA_007127335.1 Spirochaetales bacterium
GCGGCACTAGGCGACGCAGCCTCAGAGCGAGATGGATGACCGCGAGCTTCCTGCGATCGAGGGGCAGATCGTCGAGCGGCTCGCAACGACGCGTGTTGCCGGCCGTACCGTTCGCGCCGGAAGCACCGCCGGACGCACCGCCGGACGCACCCGCCCCGCACCAGGCCAACCGCTCGTCCACCCAGGCCGACACCGCATCGAGCGCGTCGTTCCGCTCGGCCCAGTCGACCGGTCGTCGGTTATCCGGGTCGACGAGGGTGAGATCGAGCAGTTCCGCACCACGGTACGTGTCCGGGATGCCGGGCATCATGAGACGGATCAGCTGCTGCGCGACCACGGAAGAGGCGAACGCCACGTCGATCTTCGCGAGGAAACCCCTGAACGACGAGGCGAAGTCACTGCGCCTGGAGGGCGAGCGAAGCTGATCGAGGAGTCCGGACAGGAATCCGCGCGCCGCGCTCTCGTAGGCGTCGCCGGGATTGGTCCAGTCGGTATGCCGCTTGGCCTCCCGGAGGCTTTTCACGAGGTACGCGTCGAGCCGGTCGGCCAACTCCTCATCGACCGCACGCCGCTCGTCGAGCAGCCCCACGAGGGTCTGGTAGATGAGGTACTCGTCGTTCGCATCCGGAGCGAAGCTGCCGGAGACCCTGCGCCGCAACCCCTTGTTCAACGTCCGCCACTGACGCACGAGCCGTGCCCACTCGTCGAAGTGGTGGGTTATGGCGTCGATCCGCAACCTGACATCCTCACCACGCTTTGTGTCGTGGGTCGAGGAGGCGGTCATCGTACGCGGATGAGTAGCGGCAAGGCGCAGGACCGACTCGTGGAACTCCCGAACCGGGATACCAAGAACATCCGGGCTTCCGCCAACCTCGTTGACGGAGGCGAGCGGGACGAACCCGTACATCAGCGTGTCCTCAAGCCCTTTCGCCATGAGAGGACCGGTGAACTGCTGGAACCGCAGTACGACATCGCCCCATCTGGCGCGGGTCTCCTCGTCGACGTGGTCGTCGTAGGCGAGCAGGAGGAAGGTCTCCACGTAGTCGAGCTCATAGCCGTGGTAGGGCAGACGCTGGCGGGCGACCTTCAGTGCGCTTCGAACGTAGTCGAGATCGGCCGGACGGTTGATCCGGTCGGTAACATAGGTGCGGTAGACCGGGAGATAGACCATCACCTCGCCAAGCGCCCGTTTGAGACTGGGCGCCGTGATGTCGATCCCGTGACGGTCGTCGCCCACGACCCGGCGGACGTAGCGCGTGAGGTTGTCAAGGTCACCGGACATCTGCGTGGTCAGGATCAGTCGCTTGCGGTCGTAGAGCGCCGCCTCGTACTCCTCCCGGTTCCCCGTGAGGCCCCGGTAGTACGAGACGATGCGTTTCGCCCTTCGCTCGTCCACGAAAAGCCCGTTGACCATGTTGAGCGTGTCGTACCCGGTCGTGCCGTCGACCGGCCAGTGATCCGGCAGCCGCTCGCCGGGATGAAGGATCTTCTCCACCCAGAGGATGCGATCGCCAAGCCGCAACCGCAGCCGCTCGAGGTACTCGCCGGGCTCGTACAGCCCGTCTATGTGATCAACCCGCAGCCCGTCGATCGTCCTCTTGTCCACGAGCTCGAACAGCAGGCGGTGCGCGTGATCGAATACCTCCTCGCGCTCGATCCGCAGGCAGATCAGGTCGTTGATGCTGAAGAACCGACGGTAGTTGATCTCTTCGTTGGCGACCTTCCAGTAGGCGAGGCGGTATACCTGTTTCCAGTGCAGCTCGTTGAGCGGCGTAAACGTGTCGGGGTCATCCGGGGTACCGTTGAAGTCGCCCACGCTTGCTTCGAGGTACGATCGGACGGTCCTGCTGCTGCGGTAGAGCTCGAAGAGCATCCGCTTCACGAACCCGACCTTGTCCGCCCTCGCGCCGGCGTCGTCCTCCTCCTGCAGACTCTCGAGCGTGTACAGGACGCCGAGCAGCTTCAGCGCATCCGGATGCTCCCTTCCGAGCCTGCGCTCGAGCTCGTCGAGCCGGCGCACGAGCACGTCACGGTACGTCTCGATACGGAGGGGAAACCGCATCTGGTAGTACCGGATCGCAAACCCCTCCTCGCCGTACTCAAGCGAGAGCTCCCCTCGGTTGAGCACCTCCCCGTACAGGTCCCCGAGAAACGGCGCGACAACGCGCCCGTTCATCGCGACCGACGGCGGCTGCCACTCGATGTCGAAGAACCCGCGATAGCGGCTCGCCTCTGCATTCTCGAACAGGTCCACGAGCATCGGGTTCTCGGGTGAGTAGGCCATGTGGTTCGGTACGACATCCTGGATCCATCCAAGCCCGTGGTCGTGCGCGCAGTCCACGAGCGACTCGAGTCCATCCAGGCCCCCGAGCTCCGGGTTGATCTCGTTGTGGTCGAGCACGTCGTACCCGTGCATGCTCCCCGCGCGCGAACGGAAGATCGGCGAGGCGTAGATATGGCTGACACCGAGCCGGGAGAGATAGGGAACGATGCGCTCGGCGTCTGCGAAGGTGAAGTCGGGGCAGAACTGCAGCCGGTAACTTGCACTCAGCGCTGTGATGTGTCCCTCCCTCGCGGCAGGACAGCCGCGATCAGATCCCACGGCTCGAGATGGAGCTCTCCAGTTTCATCGAAACCGGCGCCCGTCCGTTCGGGGTTGCCGAGCGAACAGACGACCACGGGAGCCGCGTGGGAGGCCCCTCCGTCAAGGATGGTCCGCTCAAGAACCCGCGCGGGAACGACATGCGACGGCGCCCCGCCCAGGTTCGCCGCGATGAGCCCGACGGACTCCGCGGCCGACAGCCCAACGAGGAGCACCGTTCCCCTGGTTCGAACCAGGCGCGCCACTTCCGGTGAATGCTCAGCGGCCGGCCGGAAACAGTCGTACCTCCGTCGCAGCGCGATCAGGTCCGCGGTGAGCGCACGCTCCTGTGCGGCCGTACGGTCGCCCTCGGCCGGCCGGGCGAGGACGCTGCGATCCCGGGTGCCGGCAGAGCCCGGGTCGGGCGGGGTCCCCTCTGCATGGAAGGCAGAGAACTCACGCGCCCGGCCTTCCCGCGTCGCTTCGAGGAGCGCAGGGTCGGTGTGATCGACGAAGTAGAGGAAGGGCCGCTGTTCGCCGTATTCCTGTCCCATGAACAGAAGCGGGACATAGGGCAGGAGCAGGAGCAGCGCGCGCGCGACGCGCTCGGCCTCCGGACCAGCGAGCATCCCAAGCCGCTCGCCGAGCATCCGGTTCCCCACCTGGTCGTGGTTCTGCGTGCAGAACACAAACGCGCGGCCCGGCAGTCCGGTCGGGTCGTTGCCGTGCCGTCGCCCGCGCGACGGCGAGTAGTCCCAACGGTAGCTCCAGCCCTCTTCGACCGCGCGCGCAATGTGCTCGATTGCACCGAAGTCGGCATAGTACCCGTTGCGCTCCCCGGTCAGATGCGCGTGCACCGCGTGGTGGAAGTCGTCCGCCCAGGCCGCGTGCATACCCAATCCGCCGCTCGAGCCCGGTTCGACCACACGTCGGTCGTTCAGATCGCTCTCCGCGATTACCAGGCGCCGGCGTCCGGTCTCCCGTCCGACGGCACGCACGAAGGTGCTCGCCTCGAGCAGGAAGGGCACGGCACTCTCGTCGTGAATCTCGTGGACCGCGTCGAGCCTGAAACCGTCAACGTGGCAGTCGCGCATCCAGTGGTCGAGGCATCCGAGAAAGAACCGCCGAACCTCGTCGCTTCCCTTCCCGTCGACGTTGATCGCATCGCCCCAGGGCGTGCGGTAGCGGTCGGTGGTGTACGCCCCGAACTGACCCGAGTAGTTCCCTTCAGGACCAAAGTGGTTGAACACGACGTCAAGGAGCACGGCGAGCCCGACCGAATGGGCGCGGTCCACGAATCGCGCGAACTCCACCGGCCCCCCGTAGCTGCTCTGCGCCGCGTACAGCGAGACGCCGTCGTACCCCCAGTTCCGTTCTCCCGCGAACTCCGCAATGGGCATGACCTCTACCGCGGTGACCCCAAGGTCCGACAGCTCGGACAGCCGATCCGCCGCCGCGGCGAAGGACCCTTCAGGGGTAAAGGTCCCCACATGAAGCTCGTAGATCACCAGCTCGGCGAGAACCGGAGACTCGAACCCGCCGTCGGTCCAGGAGAACGTTGAGAAGTCGACGACCTGTGAGGGGCCGTGGACACCGTCAGGCTGGAAACGGCTTGCCGGGTCCGGGAACTCCCCGCCGGCAACCCGGAAGAGGTACCGCGCACCGGCCTTCGCCAGGCCGGTCGTCAGCGTCCGGTACCCGTCGCCGTCGGCCTCCATCGCGATTGTCTGCTCATCGTCGACGAGGACGAGCTCCACCGACTCGCAGCGAGGCGCCCAGAGCAGGAAGGATACCGAGCCGTCCTCGTTCACGATCGCGCCGGGAGCCGCCCGCAGGGTCACGACTGGTCCTCGAGCTTGTCCAGCACGAAACTCACGCCCCGCAGCGGTATCATCAGCCAGCCGGGGCGGTTGTTGATCTCGTACCCTATTTCGTACACGGCCTTCTCCAGGATGAAGACATTCAGCAACAGCTCTGCATCCGCGGGGTCCGAAGGCACAAACCCGGCGCCGTCCACCGTCTGCATGTACGACTCGAGGAAGGTCGACGAAACGTTGCCGTACCACGCCTCGATCCAGGGCTCGAGCGCGCCGCGGTCTTCGGGCCGCAGATCGGCTCGCTCGAGGAAGCGGGAGGAGACCGCGTAGTGGAAGCTGCGGATCATGCCCGCGACATCGCGAAAGGCGCTGTACTTCAGCCGGCGCTCGCTCAGGGTTCGGGCCGGCTCGCCCTCGAGGTCTATGATCACGAAATCGCGTCCGGTGAACAGGACCTGGCCAAGGTGGTAGTCGCCGTGGATGCGGATCTTCTCGGCCTGGATCCGGTGATCCGTGATCCGTGCGATGAACTCGAGCATCACCGGCTCCGACCCGACGAACCGGTCGACGAGCTCGCGGCCCGCCTCGTCGAGGCGACGCGAGGCACGGCGAGCGATGCTCATCGTCCTGCGTATCTGGCTGCGCAGACTCTGGTACGCCGAGCGCTGGTAGAGCTTGCTGAACGGCTCGGGATCGAGCTCCGGACGTCCCTGGGAACCGGCAAGCGCAAGGTGGAACTCGCCGGTACGGCGACCGAGAACCGACATCATCTCGAAGAACAGACCATCGGCGAGATCGAGAAACTCCTCGGGTACCGCATGCAGGCCTCCCTCGAAGAGCGACCGCGGCCCGGGTGCCGGTTCGGCGTCCGGAAGCTCGAGCACGGCGTCGAAGAAGCGATCGACGGTCGAAGTGGCGTAGGACCAGCCGTCGCCCTGGCTCCCCTCGAAGCTCACGAGCAGCCCGACCGCCGCTCCCTCGCGCCTGCCACGCAGGTACTCGAGGCTGCCCGCGTAGACAGGCACGTGGTCGAATCGGCCCTGGTCGGTCAGGTACTGCAGCAGCTCGACCTCCGGGCTCACGCCTTCCTCGACCTTGCGGAAGAACTTGAGGAACAGCGCATCTGAGTACAGGATACTCGAGTTCGACTGCTCGACGTTGAGCACGCGGCTCACCGAATAGTCCTCCACCTGCTTCGTGAGACGGGACAGCTGTTTTCCCCGGCGCACAGCGACTTCGCCCCGCTTCGTCTTCCACTTCCTGCGTCCCGTGAAAAGCGTCAGGAGGGATGTCCGGATCGTCGGACTGTACACGCCGTCATAGAGAGCTCCGTCTTCGCCTTCGGCCCCGAGCCGGCAGATGATCGCCGCCGGGTGCTCCTCGGCGATGCGCTGCGCCTCGGCCGGGCCGGCGTGAGCGACCACCAGCGCGTAGGTTTCGGACCTGTCATGGGGAAGGTCAAGCCGCACGAGCAGCAACCAGCCCCGGGAATCGGCCGGTCCAATGGGACCGGAGTCTTCGATCCGAACCCGCCGAATCGTCTCACTCTTCTCCCGGAACCACCGGCTCGAGGCGATGTAGGGCCGAAGGACTTTGTCCTGAAGCAGGTCGCGCAGTTTCGGGGAGAAGCCGCTCCAGTCGCGCTGCGTGAGGCCCACGGAGACCGGGCCATAGCCACCTGCCTGGCCGTCGCCTTCGGCGAGCTTCCTCAGGACGAACCAGTAGTAGTCGCTCGACCCGATCATGATCGTGTAGGGACGCTCGGTTATTGGAGGGAAGTGGGCCTGCGAGAAGATCTCCTCGGGCACGTGCTCGGCGAAGTCTTCAAGGTAGAGCTCCGCGGACTGACTGTACCGGCTGAAGTTCGCGACCACGAGAACCGTTTCATCCTCATACTCGCGTACGAAGGCGAAGATATGCGTGTTGTTCGTCCCGACGAAGCGAATCGTTCCGCGGCTGAAAGCTCGGTACCGCTTGCGGGTCGCGATCAGGCGCTTCATCCACCACAGCAGTGACGAACTGTTTCCCTGCTGCGTCTCCACGTTGACCTGCTCGTAGTGGTACTCAGGATCGATGATGACCGGCAGATAGAGACTCTGCGGGTTGGCCGACGAGAAACTCGCATTGCGGTCCGGCGTCCACTGCATGGGAGTACGGACACCGTTCCTGTCACCCAGGTACACGTTGTCGCCCATTCCAATCTCGTCGCCGTAGTAGATCACCGGCGTTCCCGGAAGCGAGAGCAGCAGCACGTTCATCAGCTCGAGCTTTCGCCGATCGTTTTCCAGCAGCGGTGCAAGCCGACGTCTGATACCAAGGTTCACCCGGTGATGCGGATCGCGCGCGTAGACGCGGTACATGTAATCGCGCTCCTCGTCGGTCACCATCTCAAGGGTGAGCTCATCGTGGTTGCGCAGGAAGATGCCCCACTGGGCGCCGGCCGGTATCTGCGGCGTCTGCTCGAGGATGTCGATCACCGGAAAGCTGTCCTCCATCCGCACGCTCATGAACAGGCGTGGCATGAGCGGAAAATGGAACGCCATGTGGCACTCATCATCGTCGCCAAAGTACTCGACCGCGTCTTCCGGCCACTGATTGGCCTCCGCCAGCAGCATGCGGCCGTCGTAGCGCGCGTCCACGTGCGCTCGCATCCTTTTCAGCAGCGCATGCGTTTCGGCAAGGTTCTCGCAGTTCGTTCCCTCCCGCTCGTACAGGTAGGGGACCGCGTCGAGCCGCAGACCGTCGACGCCCATGTCGAGCCAGTAGTCGAGCACATCGAGCACGGCACGCTCGACTTCCGGGTTGTCGAAGTTGAGGTCGGGCTGGTGCGAGAAGAATCGATGCCAGTAGTACGATTCGGCAACCGGGTCCCACGTCCAGTTCGATGTCTCAAAGTCCTGGAAGATGATGCGGGCGTCCGGGAATCTTCCAGGATCGTCGCTCCAGACGTAGAAGTCGCGGTGGGAGCTCCCGGGTCTGGCGCGTCGGGCCCGCTCGAACCATGGATGCTGATTCGACGTGTGGTTGATGACGAGCTCGGTAATCACTTTGAGATCCCGGGCATGCGCCTCCTTCAGGACGCGCCGGAAGTCCCTGATCGTGCCGTAGGCCGAGTGTATGCCGCGATAGTCGGAGATGTCATAGCCGTCGTCGCGCCAGGGGCTCGGATAGAACGGCAGGAGCCAGATAACGTTCACTCCCAGGTCCTGCAGATAGTCGAGCTTCTCGCTGAGGCCCCGGAAGTCTCCCATGCCGTCGCCGTTCGAGTCGTAGAACGATCGAACGTGCAGCTCGTAGATGATGGCATCCTTGTACCAGGGCGCGTCAGACATGCGTGCTCCTTACTCCGACTCCAGGCGGAAGATCTGTGCCGGTCGATGATGGGGGTCGAGCTTGACGAAGTTCCAGTAGTCTTCCCACGTATAGGAACGCCTGGAGAGCAGCTCGGTAACACGGAAAGGGCGCGAATCGTGGTGGTCCACGGCCGCGGGAGAGAACTCGACCCACGCCGAGTGCGTATGCTCGTAGCTCAGGTTCACCACGATGAGCAGGACGTCGTGGCCATCCTCGCTCGACTTGCTGTACGCGATGATGTGCTCGTTGTCGGTCGTGTGGAACCGCAGCCCTTTGGTCCGCTGAAGCGCGGGATGCCGGGCACGGATTGCGTTGATCTCGGTGATGAAGGGCGCGAGGGAACGCGGATCGGAGGTATCCCAGTACCGGATCTCGTACTTCTCGCTGTCGAGGTACTCCTCGCTGCCCGGCTCCCGCGGCGTCGCCTCCTGCAGCTCAAAGGGCGGGCCGTAGATCCCGTAGTTCGAGCTCAGCGTCGCGGCGAGCACGAGGCGGATCATGAAGGCCGGCCGACCGCCTTCCTGAAGGTACTCGTGCAGAATATCGGGCGTGTTCGGCCAGAAGTTCGGACGGTAGTAGTCGGCGACGTCGGTCGTCGTGAGCTCGGTCAGGTACGACTCCAGCTCGGCTTTTTCGGTCCGCCACGTGAAATAGGTGTAACTCTGCGAAAAACCCATCTTCGCGAGTCCGTACATACGGTACGGACGGGTGAACGCCTCGGACAGGAAGATCGTCTCAGGGTGGCGCTCCTTGATCTGTGCGATGCACCAGCTCCAGAAAGGAAAGCTCTTCGTATGCGGGTTGTCCACCCGAAAGATCGTCACGCCCTCGCCAATCCAGTGAAGGAAGACGTTCTTCAGCTCCTGCCACAGCGACTCCCACGCGTCCGTCTCGAAGTCGACGGGGTAGATGTCCTGGTACCTCTTGGGTGGGTTCTCGGCGTACTGGATCGACCCGTCGGGCCGCCGGACGAACCACTCCGGATGCTCGTGTACCCAGGGATGGTCCGGCGAGCACTGGAAGGCGATGTCGAGCGCTATCTGCATCCCGCGATCGGAGGCGGCCTTGACGAGCGCACGGAAGTCCTCCGCGGTTCCCAGGTCCGGATGGATCGACGTATGACCGCCC
>SKZO01000251.1 GCA_007127335.1 Spirochaetales bacterium
GGAACGCGACTGTTCTCCCTCACGGGTCCGGACGGCACACAGGTCGAGATCGCAACCCCCATCTGCTTCGAGGATGCATTCGCCTACCTGAACCGGAGCTTCGTGCTGGCCGGCGCCGATCTCATTCTCAACCTCACGAACAACTCCTGGTCGCGAACCAACTCGGCGCAGACCCAGCACTTCGTGGCTGCAAAGTTTCGGGCAATCGAAACCCGTCGCGGGCTCGTGCGCTCGACCAACTCGGGGTATACCACGATCGTCGACCCGTGGGGACGAGTGGTCGCATCACGGCCAATGTTCGTCACGACGCACCTGTCCGCGACCGTTCCGATCTACGCTCCCGAGCGCGAGTCAATCTACACCAGATTCGGAGACTGGCTCCCCCAATCGATTGCGGTTCTGCTCGCGATTCTCTTCCTGGGCACATACGTCCGGCCAGGGCTCCGACGCCGGTACAAAAAAAAGGGCGCACTCGGCGCCCTGTTGAAGAAATGAGGAAATCGGATCAGCTCTGAGTTCTGAGATTGTACTTCTTGCGGAACCGCTCCACGCGACCGGTGGTGTCTACAATCTGCTGCTTCCCGGTGTAGAACGGATGGGATGCGCTTGAAATCTCCACATGGAAGAGAGGGTACGTCTTGCCCTCGTAATCAACGGTCTCTGTCGTCTCAACAGTCGAACGCGTGAGAAACAGGGTCCCCGACGCCGCATCCTTGAACACCACTTCACGGTAACTCGGATGGATCTCTTTCTTCATGGTTACTCCCGATTGTGCGTTGACGGGGCTCGCCCGCCGCAATGCCGCAAGATACCAAAGCACCGGCGCGGTGTCAATTCCGCGACCCGCTGTCGCGACCGGCTACTCAACCGACGACGTGTTCATCGACCGGAGGAATGCGTCATTCGTCTTCGTTTTCTGCATACGATCCATCAGCAACTCGATGATCTCGACATCGTCCATCGGGTTGATCACCTTCCTGAGGATCCACATCTTCTGAAGCTCTTCCTCAGTCAGCAGCAGATCCTCGCGACGGGTGCCCGACTTCTTGATGTTGATGGCCGGAAACAACCGCCGATCGCTGAGCCTGCGGTCGAGGTTGATCTCCATGTTCCCCGTGCCTTTGAACTCCTCGAAGATCACTTCGTCCATTCGACTCCCGGTCTCGACGAGCGCCGTCGCGACGATCGTGAGACTGCCGCCGTCCTCGATATTCCGGGCTGCTCCAAAGAACCGCTTCGGCTTATGCAGAGCGTTCGAATCCACACCGCCGGAGAGGATCTTCCCTGAGGTCGGGACCGTCTGGTTGTAGGCTCGCGCGAGCCTGGTGATCGAGTCGAGCAGAATCACGACGTCTTTCCGATGCTCGACGAGTCTCCGAGCCTTCTCGAGCACCATCTCCGCAACCTGCACGTGACGTGTTGCCTGCTCATCAAAGGTCGATGAGATCACCTCCGCGTCGACGTTGCGCTCCATGTCGGTGACCTCTTCCGGTCGCTCGTCGATCAGGAGCACGATCAGATAGACTTCCGGTTGGTTCTCCGTGATCGCATTCGCAATCTTCTGGAGGATGATGGTCTTCCCGGTCCTTGGAGGCGAAACGATCAGTCCCCGCTGTCCCTTCCCTATCGGACAGAAGAGGTTGATCATGCGAGTTGCGGGATCTCCGGCGCGTGTCTCCATGTTCAGTCGCTCATCCGGATACAGCGGCGTGAGGTTCTCGAAAGGAATCCTGCTCTGTGCGACCGACGGGCTGTCGAAATTGACCGTCTCCACTCGCAGCATCGCGAAGAAACGCTCGCCTTCCTTGGGCGGGCGAATCTGCCCGTAGACCGTGTCACCGGTCTTCAGACCGAAGAGCCGTATCTGACTCGGGGAGATGTAGATATCGTCAGGCCCGGAGAGATAGGAGTTCTGGGGGCTGCGCAGAAAGCCGTACCCATCCGGAAGTATCTCCAGCGATCCGTACGCATAGATCGTACCGTTGCGCTCCGTGTGCGCCTTCAGGATCGCGAATATCACTTCCTGCTTCTTGAGAGCGAGGAGGTTCTCCTGGCTGATCCCCAGCCGTGTGGCAATACCACGCAGATCCCGCATGTTCATGCGGGTGAGATCGTTGATGCTCAGGGACTTGTCACTGCCGTTCTTGCCGTGGTCACGACCGACGTAATCGTTCTGTGTCCGGGCCGGGGTCTCGCCCGCGGTATCATCACGCCGATGACTACGGTTCGATCGCTTGCGCTTTCCACCGGAAGCTCCCCGGGATCTGCCGTCCGAGGAGTTTTCGTCGCCGCGAGACTCGCTGTTCTCCTCGGACTGTGCCGCGGGACCGGAGGAATCGTCCGAACGATCCTCGGGTGCATCTGAAGGCGCGTCCGACGCCTTGCCGTCTGAGCGTTCGTCGGCGTCCTGATCCTTGAGAAGCTGCACACGAACGTTCTTCTTCCGGGCGACGATCTTCCGACCGGATCCTTTCGACGGCTTCTCCGAACTGCCGTTCTTCTGTGCGTCCCTGTCGTTCGTTTCTTCGTGCGACGTGTTTTCGTCGGAATCCAGTCCAAGCGAAGGGTGGTCGTCTGAGGGTGTCACTGAATACTCCATCGTACGGTCATTGGGATGGTCTCCTCTTCGCCTGCTCTGGCGATTGAGATCCGAATTCTATCCCATGGAAGCGCTCTGAGTCTTCACTTCCCTGATGATTGGTATCTACGGAAACCTGAAGCAGATACCAGCAATATAGCCAGCGCGTCACGCGCTGTCAACCCGGCTTTTCCGGCGATCTCATTCCGAGTACGTGACGTATGAGCCTCAGGCTCTCCTCGACGGCCATCCGCCGTACCGCACCACGATTGCCCGAGAACCGGAAGTGCCGGGAGATCGGGTTGGTCCATTCCGCTACACAGGAGATCCAGACCGTGCCGACCGGCTTGTCCTCGGTTCCTCCGCCGGGCCCGGCGATACCGGAGACAGAGAGCGTTACGTCGGCCTTGCTCAGACGCCGAACTCCCTCTGCCATTTCAAGCACAGCGGCCTCGCTCACCGCTCCGTGCGTCTCCAGTGTCGCGAGGGCAACGCCAAGAAGCGAGCACTTCGCCTCGTTGGCGTACGAGACGACAGATCCCCAGAAGACCGCCGAGCTTCCCGGAACCCCGGTAATCTCCGCCCCGAGGAGTCCTCCCGTACAGCTCTCAGCGAGGGCGATCGTACACCCGCGGTCATGCGCGTCCCGCACGACGATCCCCGCAAGGGATGCCTCACGCCCGGCGGACAGACTCGCGTACCTGGTCGATCGGGGCGGCGAACACGTCGATCTGATCTGCGTCCCGGATCATCTCACACTTTCCCTCGAATACCACGCCGTCGGCTACCCGGAACCGCGCGGTTCTCACGTTCCCGTAGATCTGCCCGGTCTCCAGGATCTCGAGCCGGTGGGTAGCCTCGATGTCCCCGTGCACCGTTCCCGCAACGACTATGTCACGGGCCTTGATATCCGCACGAATCTCGGCACCGTCCCGCACCAGAAGGTACCCCTCAGCTACGATCTTGCCCTCGAGTCTGCCGGAAATCTCCACACTTTCGCGAAATCTCAGCGTTCCCCGGAGAACGGTGTCGGTCCCGAGCCTTGTCTGAATCCGCGGTGTTTCGCTCGCCTCTGTCTTCCGTGATGCGCGCGACATCTACTCGACACTCCCGCCGATCGCGTCGGCGTTTGCCTTCAGGTTCTGAAGGTGCTGCTCGTACTTCTCTTCGAGGTCGTCGAGCGTAATCTCGCCTTCGCGGATCTCGTCACCACGCCGCGTCAGGTCTCGAATCTCGTCTTCAAGACCTTCGAGAGTCGCAAGAGTCTGCGTAACCTCCTGCTGAACGAGCTTGACGAAGCTCGCGACGGTGGCAGCGTCGTGACAGTCGATGGATGCTGCCGTCTCGCGGATGTGCAGCATTGGTTCCTCGAGGTGTCGGGTGAAGTAGACCAGGCTGTTGTTCAGCGACTCGATCAGCGCGATACGCCGTTCGCGCTGTACAACCTGCTGACTCAGCTCATGGTTGCGCAGCACTGCCTTGATCCTGGCAAGGACCTCCGAGAAGTTGAAGGGCTTGGTGATGTAGTCCTCGACGCCAAGCTCGAACCCCTCGATCTTGTCCTTCACGTCATCCATGGCCGAGAACATGATGATCGGGATCCCGGAGTACGGGGCGTATCGCTCATCCTGTTTGAGGATCCGGGTGACCTCCCAACCGGAAAGCTTGGGCATGATGTTGTCCAGGACGATCAGGTCCGGATCCTGCTCCTCTACCGCAAGAAGCGCTTCCTCACCGTCCGAGGCCCTGGCAACCTCGAATCCAAGCTTGGTAAGCATTACCTCAAAGAAATCCAGATTGATCTGCTCATCATCTACGATCAGGATCTTCGACATATCGTGCCCCACCTTTGGTCTCCGGACATTCTCTCAGTCCCACCCGCGGCTGTCAAACGGTCTTTGGCCTCTGCAGTCACTCTGCAGTCACTCGCGGCGCAGAATGGCCGCCACGATCGCTGCGAGCAACCCGAGAACCGCGAGTCCCACCATCATCCACGCAAACCAGTCGCCCCACTCCAGGTACAGCGTCCATGCCTCCGTGAACACCGGCACGTCGCCAATCAGGTACCCTTCGACGAACGGCGGATAGATGTCCGTTATTCGACCATTAGGATCGATGATGGTCGTCATCCCGCCGTTGGTACTGCGAACCACGCTGCGCCGAGTCTCCGCGGCCCGGAACACGGCCATCTGCATGTGCTGCATCGACGCGGCCACGCTCTTGGACCACAGGTCGTTCGTCAGGTTCACGATCACCTCGGCACCGTTGCGGACAAACTCCCGGGAGATGTAGCCGAACGTGTCCTCGAAGCAGATGGGTGTAGAGAACCGAACGCCGTCGAGCTCGAAGACCGTGTACTCCTGACCCGTACCCCAGTGGTTGCTCCCGTACTCGATGAGCAGGTCGTGTAGCCAGGGCAGCTGCCGACGGTACGGGAAGTGTTCGGTGAAGGGCACGAGATGGGTCTTGCGGTACGGTTCGCTGAACTCACCGTCGGCGTACACGATCACTGCGTTGTAGTCGACCCGTTCGAGCTCGCCGCGTTCGTCTCGCAGCAATCGAGCGCTGGAATTGCCGATGACATACGGCACATCCTGGGTCTCGAGGAACCGGAGCAACTGTTCAACGAGCTCGTACGAGTCGCGGCTCGTACGATGCCGGAAATGGAAATCTATGGGAGGCACGACCGACGTTTCCGACCACACGACAACCTCGACATCGGGGTCCTCCGCGAGCGCCTCCCGACTCAGACGAGTGGATATATCGAGCGAACGCTGGTACGCCTGCTGCCCGCCTACCCAGGGATCCGAGTTCTGCTGGATGAGAGCGACTCGCCAGGTAGGCGCATCCGAATAGTCCACGCGTGCCGCCGCACCATACCCGATAGCAGCGACGAAACAGACGACCCACACGACCGCCGCGATCCGGTTCCGCGACACGAACTCACCAATCCCGCCCAGGCCGTTCTTCACCGCGTTCCCGAGGTACGCGCTGGGGAAGACCACGAGCAGGCTGACGCCCCACACGCCGGTGAGACTGGCGAGCCCGACCAGAGGAACAAAAAGGTACTGAGTATACCCGATGATACCGTACGAGTACCCGAGAAATCCCTGCGTTCTGAAGTACTCGTAGGCCAGCCAGATGGCCGACTGCAGCAGATACCCGTAGCGAGGCGCCAGCGTGTCCGCGAGTTTGAGCAGCGGAAACACGACGAGAAAGTAGGTTGCGTAGATGAGCGGAACGACGATGAGAGCGAGCGGGTGGAATCCGGTCAGCCAGTAGTTGTGCAGCGCGTAGGTCACGAAACCGTAGAGAAAGCCGTAGAAAAAGACTTCCGCCCAGTTTGAGCGATGAACGAGCACGAACACCGGGATCAGCGCGATGTACGCGAGCGGAAACCACCCCCACTTTGAGACGAAGCTCGAGAAAGACAGGGAAAAGAGCAACGCCCCAACGGCAACGAGGGCCATGTTGACCCCGAGTCTGGGGAGAAACCGGTCTTCGAGAGATGTCATTGTTTCACGTTGATTCACGCATGTCTCCGGAAGAACTAGCTACGCAGCGGCCAGGCAGCGTCCTTGAGTTCTTTCCCGGGGCGGAACACCACGACCCCATGGTCCTGTACGCGGACCGTCTCGCCGGTCTTCGGATTCCGCGCCTTCTCCCGCCCCTTGCGGGTTCGCACCTCAAAGGTCCCAAAGCCACGAAACTCAACCGTACGGTCGGAGGTCAACGCTCCCTTCACCTCGTCGAAGAAGAAATCGATGATCCCGTGGATATCCTTCTTGCTGACTTTGGTGTTCTCTGAGATGCGCTCGACGATCTCGGCCTTGGTGAGCTTCTTTGCGGCCACAGCGTCCTCCTCTGATGGCGGCGCGCAGCCCTCACGACATCGCGTTCAGCTTACGGGTCAGCCGCGACTTGGTTCGGGCTGCGGTATTTCGATGATAGACACCTTTGCCGGCGGCGGTGTCGAGAAGCGTCGTAACCCGCTGCAGCTGCGTGGCGGCGATTTCCTTGTTGTCCGTCTCGACCGCGACGAGAAACTTCCGAATACTCGAGCGAACCTGCGTACGCACCGCACGATTGCGAAGGCGCCTGCGCTCACTTTGTCTGTGCCGTTTGGCTGCAGAACCTTGACCTGCCAATGGGATATGCCTCCATGCTGGGAACTGATGTCTAGTAACTAATGACAGCACCGAAAGTTATCAGGAATTGCCTTCGCTGTCAAGTGTGAGGCCCCGTTTTCGCGCTTCCCACTCGCCGGACGTACGGGCTACAGTAGGTGCATGCGTACGGCAGTCATGCTGACAACCGTCACTGCGCTCCTCCTGTGGTGGGACGTACGTCTGAAGGCGATGCAGGCGGCATGCCGCCCGGCCGCCCGCCGCCACCTCGACCGGACCGTATCAGGAATGGCGCACTCGCTTCTCGTGCTGGCCAGGCACTACGGCGGCCTGTCGGTCGACCTGGACCGCCGCCTGGTGTCCGATGTCCCCTCCCCGACGCTCATCTGCGCCAACCATCAGAGTGTTGCGGACATCGTTGTCCTGATGGATGCGCTGCGCGCTCATCGATTGCGATTTGTCGCCAAGCAGGAGCTCTCACGCGGTTTTCCTGCGGTATCCGAGGTCCTTCGCATTCAGCGCCACGCGCTCATCAACCGTCGCGGCGACTACCGCAGAGGCGCCGAAGAGCTCCGCCGACTCGGGAGGGAGACGCGGCAAGGCGTCTCTCCGGTAGTGTTCCCCGAGGGCACCCGATCACGGACGGGTGAGGTGCACGAGTTCCGGGCGGGAGGCATCCGGACCATACTCGGCGGCGCGAACGTCCCGATCACCGCGGTCGCTGTGGACGGAGGATACCGCTTCGCCTCGTTCGCGGATATCACAGGCGGACTGTCGTCCATTCAGTATCGCGCGCGCCTCGTCGGCATCTTCCACCACGACGGCACGAAACAGGGGATCCTCGACGCAGTCGAACAGGCAGAGTCGGCGGTTCGCACTCAGATCGAACGGTGGCGAGCCAACCGGTGAGTCCAAGGACCGGGACATGAGTCAATGAACGAGCTTCGCACCCTCTACCCGTACATTCGCAGGCACGGATGGTCCTATATCCTTGGGATACTGAGTCTCGCTCTCACCAGCGGAAGTCAGATCCTGATCCCGCAGTTCCTCCGGATCGCCGTCGATCTGATAACCTCCGGGCGGTTCGAGCTGCGGCGTATCGCCGTGCTCATGGCGGGTCTGCTCGCCGTATCGCTCGCGATCGCGGCCGGACGGTTCGGATGGCGGTACTTCATCAATGGTTCGGCGATGAAGATCGAACGCGAGCTGCGAGCCCGGCTGTTCGACAAATTTTCCGAGCTGCAGCCGAGCTACTTCGACCGCAGCCAGATCGGGGATCTCATGGCACGTTCCACCAACGACATGAATGCGATCCGCATGGCCGCGAGCATGGCGATTGTCGCGCTGTTCGACGGGTTGTTCATGACCATCGCAATCCTCGTGATCCTCTTTGCACAGCAGCCGGGCATCGCGGCAATCGCGATCATTCCGCTTCCTCTCATCACCATGATGACGCTCTTCCTCGGCAAGTTCGTGCGCACGCTGTTCCGTCGCGTCCAGGAAGGGTTCTCCGATCTCAGCCATCAGACCCAGGAGATCTTCTCCGGGGTGCGAATCGTGAAAAGCTTCGTCAAGGAGCGCTACTTCCTTGGTAGGTTCCGCATGGCCAACGAGGAGTACCAGACCCGCAATATGCGACTGGTTCGCATCTGGGGGCTCTTCTTTCCGGTTGTGACCTTCCTCGCGGGCCTGATGACGCTGATCCTGCTGCGATACGGGGGCGATGCGGTCATCATGGGCGATCTTTCGGCAGGCGAGTTCGTGGCAACGCTCAGCTATCTCGAGATGCTGATCTGGCCCATGCTCGGCGCCGGGTTCACGGTGAATCTGCTCCAGCGGGGAGCGGCCTCGCTCGCGCGTGTAAACGCCGTTCTCAGCGAGGAACCGGAAATCCGGTCCCCCGCACACGCGGTGACGACGATGCCGTCAACCGCCGTCTCCCTGCGGGGCCTGACGTACTCCTATGCGGGGGCGGACGATCCGGCGCTCAGGCACGTGTCGCTCGACGTACCCGAGGGATCAATCCTCGGCATCCTCGGGCGAACCGGATCGGGCAAGTCGACGCTGCTCCGACTCCTCCCTCGTATGCAGAATCCTCCAAGGGGAACGGTCTTCATAGGCGGTGTTGACGTTCTCGATTACGACCTGCCGACCCTGCGATCGGCATTCGGCATGGTGCCGCAGGACACCTTCCTCTTCTCCGACACGATACGCGCGAACATCGCCTTCGCTCTCGACGAGCCTGACGAGCAGTTTATCCGCCACGTCGCCGATGTCTCGACCATCTCACGGGACATCAGGATTCTGCCGCACGGCTGGGACACCCAGGTTGGCGAACGGGGAGTCACCCTGAGCGGAGGCCAGAAACAGCGGGTGGCGATCAGTCGTGCGCTCGCCAAAGACCCGAAGATCCTCGTGTTCGACGACGCGCTCTCGGCCGTCGACACCGAAACGGAAGAGCTCATCCTCAGCCGACTCCTGACCGAACGGGAGGGGCGTACGAGCATCATCGTGAGCCATCGCGTGAGCACGCTTGCGACCGCCGACCGCGTAGCAGTCCTCGATAGGGGCAGACTGGTCCAGTACGGATCGCATGAAGAGCTCCTCCAGCAGGACGGGTTCTACCGCGAGGTGGCAACTCTGCAACAGCTCGCGAAGTCCGGGGCCACGTGAGAGAAGGACCAATGGAAGAGGAAAAGGTCATATCCGGCTACGATCCGGCCATCATGCGGCGCCTGCTCAGGTACACGAGACCATACTGGATGCTCGTTGCCGGTGCGCTCATCTCGTTGGCAATCGCGACCTCCGCCGATCTCCTGCTTCCGGTCGTCATCCAGAGAGCCGTGGACAGGAACCTCATCGCACGCTACACACGGATTCCCCGCGAGTATGTCGACCTCGAAGAGTTGCGCAACGTCGACATCACGGACGCCGTTGCACTCGACGAGGCGATCTATGTCCAGGATGACGAGCTCGTCGCGCTGAGCGGAGTCATGCGTCGGCGCCTGGTAGAGGAAGGAATCCTCGAAGAGATCGGCTACTACGTGTTCCCCTACGGGGAGGAGACGGTTCGGGCATTCGGAGAGGAGTATGCACCGCTAGTCGTGGACCGTGGGCTGCATGATGGTCGGCGGTATGCGTCGATCCGCGCGGAAACCCTTGATGAGCTGCCTTCGCGTACGCGTCGGATCGTGCGCCAGGCGGATATCGATGGTTTGCGCAGGACTACGAGGCTCTTCCTCGTACTCCTGTTCAGCGTACTCGGGTTTACGTTCAGCCAGCTCTACCTTATGGCACTTGCGGGCCAGGGCGTGATGAAGGACCTGAGGCTCGAACTCTTCGACCACGTGCTTCACCAGCGACTCGGACACCTCTCGCAGCACCCGATCGGCAGACTCGTGACTCGCGTAACGAACGACGTTGAGACGGTAAACCGTCTGTTCACCGAGGTGCTCATCAACCTCATCAGCAACGTCGCAAAGATGGTCGGTTCGATCGCTACGATCATGCTTCTCAACTGGCGCCTGGGGCTGGTAACGCTTGCAACGCTTCCGCCGGTTCTCCTGCTCACCCTCTTCTTCCGTGGCCGCGCCCGGGAGGCGTTCCGCCGCGTCCGGATGCATGTGTCCCGGGTCAATGCCTACCTCAGCGAGCATCTCTCCGGCATGTCGGTGGTCCAGCTCTTCGTACAGGAGTCGCGGGCCCGGCGCGAATTCGGAGAGCAGAACGACAAGCTCATGAAGGCAAACCTCGGCGAGATGTACGTCTTTGCGGTGTTCAGGCCCTTGATCGACCTGTTCAGCTCCACCTCCATCGCGGTCATCGTCTACTTTGGCGCCTACTTTCTGCTGTCAGGTCTCGTGTCACTCGGCGTGCTGATCGCCTTCGTCAACCTCATCCGCCGTTTCTACCGACCGGTGATGGCGATCTCCGAGCAGTTCACCATCGTTCAGAGCGCGATGGCAGGCAGCGAGCGGGTATTCGCGATGCTTGACGACACGGACCGCATCCCGGACGAAGGAAGCCTCGATCGGGATGTCCGCGGGACCGTCGAGTTCGACCACGTCTGGTTCTCCTACAAGGAGAACGAGCCGGTCATCCGCGACCTCTCTTTCAAGATCGAGGCGGGCGAGACGGTCGCGGTTGTCGGGTATACGGGAGCCGGGAAGACGACGATCGCGAATCTCCTCACCCGGCTCTGGGACATCCAGAAAGGCAGCATCAGACTCGACGGTGTTGATATCAGGCACTACCCGCTCGAGCGCCTGCGCACGGTTGTCCAGCCGATCCAGCAGGATGTGTTCCTGTTCAGCGACACGATACGGAACAACATCTCTCTGGGGCTCGAGCTGAGTGACGACCAGATCGCCAGGGTCGCCAGAATGGTCCAGGCCGACTCTTTCATCGAACGATTGCCACGGAAGTACAATACCGTACTCGCTGAGGGGGCGACCAACATATCGACGGGGGAGCGTCAGCTTCTCTCGTTTGCCCGGATCCTCGCCCATGATCCAAGGATCATCATCATGGATGAAGCGACATCCAACATAGACACCGAAACCGAACAGCTGATCCAGCACGCAGTGCAGACGGTCATGCAGGACCGCACGTCTCTCGTCATCGCACACCGCCTGTCGACCATCAGGAACGCAGACCGGATTCTGGTCCTCGCGGAAGGTCGGCTGGTTGAAGAGGGCACCCATGACCAGCTCATCGCGGCCGGCGGCATCTACTACAATCTTTACCGGCTCCAGTATCAGGAGTCGCCGCAGTCATAGACGCCGCAAAGTGGTGCCTGGCAGGCGAATGGTCCGGGAGACGGGGCCGGAGAACCCTCACGGGAGGCGACCCGGCTCAGTCGGACTCGAGATCGTGGTCTGAAACAGCCGGAGTCTCGGCGACTGCGTCCTCGTCCCGGATCATCCACCGTTGTGTTTTGGGGTCCTGGTACACATCTTCGACCGCTATGCTCAGGCTGCGCCCGTCACCCTCCAGACGTATCAGACCGGTCAGCACATTGACCTCGGTGATACGGAGTGACGTCTCCTCGTGACGCACACGAGCCCCGACATTCGGCAACCCGCGCTTCTCTTCGCGATAGAAGTCGTACTCGTACTCGAGACAGCACAGCAGACGACCGCAGGGCCCTGAAATCTTGGTGGAGTTCAGTGAGAGCCCCTGAACCTTGGCCATCTTGATCGACACCGCTTTGAGGCGATCGCTGATACCGTTACAGCACAGCACACGGCCACACACGCCAAGGCCGCCCACCATGCGCGACTCGTCTCTGACTCCGATCTGACGAAGCTCTATGCGCAGGTGAAACTCGGCCACCAGATCTCTGACGAGATCACGAAAGTCAACCCGGGATTCGGCCGTGAAAAAGAAAACCAGGCGCGGTTCATCGAGCACGTAGTGTGCGCTGACGAGCACCATCGGCAATCCGTGCCGATCGATCCGGTCGCGACAAATCGCCATTGCTTCATGCGCCCGCTCCTCGTTCGCCCGGTAGCGCTCGAGGTCTTCGTCTGAGGCGATGCGGTGCAGTGCGACCAGCTCACCGTACCGGGGTCGATTCTTCTCGGACACCGGCCCAACGACGCGAGCAAGGTCACGTCCGTAGCGTGTAGGAACGACCACGTGATCGGCGCACGACAGGGTCACACCCTCACCTACCCGGCAGAGCAGCGTTTCCTGCGTCTGCAGAACGCGCGCCAGGACGACAACCCCCTCACCGCCCTCAATCCTGAAACTGTGAATGCATGGTGCCTGCACCATGTCCCCCTCTTACTGGCTGAGATCCACCAGCATGCCGTTTATCTCGTCTACGCGCGCGAGCAGGTCCAGCTGGTCTCTCTGCGACGCTATCATACCCGCAGCGAGCTGCTCGAGCTTCGCGTCGATCACGCGAACGAGCGTATACCGCTTTCTGCGCAGGACACTCGACCCCGACGTCCGCTCTTCCACGCCGACCCCTCGCTGCACGACCGCACCGAGAAACCGCCTGACGGCATCGCGGTACCTGTTCAGTGCATCGGCATCGGCATGGTGTTTGAGCCGGTCTCCAGCCTCGAACACCGCGTCAAGGAGCTCGCCGGCCGTCTCGTCAGAGACGTCCGGAGCAATCGCGGACGGCTCGATCCAGTGCGCGTCCTGAAGCTCGGACTCAAACCCGCGCGCTGCCGCGGTACGTTTCGAGCCTTTCGTCTCCTTCTTCCCAACCTCGCGCCGATAGCTGAAAAACCCGTCTCCGCTTACGCGTTCCACTCGTCATCGCCTCTGCGCGCGCCGCCATGGCCGCCGGCCTCGGACATCGCCCGCTGTCGGCCCTCTTCGCCACGGTCGACCTGCGCCCGCCGTTCGGTGTCCTCCAGGTCGGTTGCGTCGGCGTCTCGCCCGACACTCCGACCCGTCTCTCCGGGAGGCACGGCAGCGGACGCCTCCCGCCTGCGCACGCTCTCGAGCAGGAGATCCTTCTTCCTCGCTCCCGCGTCGGGTCGCACGAGTCGCTCCACCGCGCCGGTGATCTCGAACAGGCCGGTCAGCAGGACGCCGTCTTCAGCGACCAGCCGAGGCGACCGGATGGTGCCGATCACCACGGCGGACGCCAGCAGCACGACCTTCTCGGCCGCGAAAATCTCACCGCGAAAAATCCCTCCGATCACCACGGTCCCGGCTTCGATCGCGCAGTCGGCGCGTCCGGCACGCCCGATGATCACCCGCCCGTCAGACTTCAACGAACCGGAGAAGTCGCCGTCGACACGCAGCAAGCCATTCAGCTCAACGTGCCCGCGGAAGAATGTTCCCGGTCCGACAATCGAGTTGATCAGGTTTTCCTCGGTACCTCGTCGCGCCATCTACAGCCTGCCTCGTGCTCGTCGGTCGAAATCCGGTCGGGATAATCTGAGGAAATAGATCGGGTCGATGTTCTCAGTACCGATCCAGATCTGGAAATCGACGTGTGTTCCGGTGGACAGCCCGGTCGTACCCATGGTGCCGATTCGCTGTCCCTGGATGACCTGTTCCCCCTCCCGGACGACAACATCCGCGAGATGCGCGTAGCGTGTTCGAAACCCGTAGTTGTGGTTCAGCTCCACGAATCCACCGTAGCCGCCGACCGCGTCAAACCCCGCTCCGGTTACCGTTCCGTTCGCGGCGGCGA
This sequence comes from Spirochaetales bacterium, assembly GCA_007127335.1. Taxonomy (GTDB): domain Bacteria; phylum Spirochaetota; class Spirochaetia; order DSM-27196; family SLST01; genus SLST01. Next base: position 13,868 of record SKZO01000251.1, read on the forward strand.
TCACGGGCGTGCCCGGATAGTAGGAAATCTGAAGCCCCTTGTGCATATGCCACGTACCGGTAATCGGATGGATATTGGGACCGAACTCCAATGTGACATGGCCAAGACCATTCTGCACCGGCCAGAGATTCGGGATGTCGCTGAGCAGCTGCCTATGCCGGTCGAGCTCCTCGGAGACCTCGCTCAGCGGGGCCATTGATGCACGCAGTGAGGTCGCGACGCGCTGCAGCTCCGCACGCTCCCTCAGTTCGCCGTCGTGGACAGGCGTGAGGTTCAGTATCGCCGCGAGGTCGCCGCCGGCGAGCGGAGTCTCGATGTCGCCACCGGAGCTGATGTCGAGACGTTGCAGAGTTCCGGAGAGCGCGTGCTCGAACTCCTGATATACCTGCAGAACCGCAAGGACTTCCTGGCGGACCGCCTCGAGATCCGCCTCGGTCTCCTCCAGTCGTGAGCTCGTGTCGCCGGCGACACGTTCGGTTCCGCTGAACACGGCCGCGAGATACACGAACCACCCGAGCACGACTATCGACGCAACCCCGATCAGGACAAGCACGAAGGCACTGAGCTGGAGGTTCACCACCCGCTTTTCGCTGTGCGGGATGAACATGATCGTGAAGCGCTGTCGTCCGTTTCTCAGAAGTCTCTGGAGGTATCGCCCGAAACCTCGAACCGAAGAGGACATGTTGACCACCACGGAACCCGGCCGATTCCTTCGACGTCCGCTCCGTGATGCCCTGTAGGAGTCACGACTCACCAAAATCTCCTGTCTGGATGGCTGCCCGCACGATTCGCGAAGACCGTAGCATGCACCTATCTTTTTGTCAAATAGCGAGTTCTTCGTCCCGAGCTGCACGCCTCGCTGCGCGGCTCGGTTGACGCGGCCGGCGGCTGGTGATATGTTGATTCAAGTATCCACGTATCGACAGGATCACAATAACGGAAGCACTATGAGATTATTCGATTCTCATGCCCATATCGGGTTGATTCATGAGGACCCGATTGAGCAGTTAATAGTTGTGCAGGAAGCAAAGCGGGAGAAGGTCGAAGGAATTCTCTCCATCTGCAACAATCTACGCGATTTCTTTCAGGTCTACGAGAACCTCAAGACCGCCTCGCACGTGTACCACGCAGTGGGCGTGTCTCCTTCGGAGGTTATCAACCCCGGGCGCGAGTGGCGCGACAAGATCGAAGAGGGCGTGAAGCTCGACCGGGTGGTTGCCATTGGCGAAACGGGCCTCGATTACTACCGCAAGTTCGGCGACAAGGACTCGCAGATCGAGCTGTTCATCGCGCAACTCGAGCTTGCCGACAGGCTCGGGAAGCCGGTGATCATCCACAACCGTGACGCCGGACACGATGTGCTCGAGATCCTGCGACAGAAGATACCTCGGCAGGGTGCAGTCCTGCACTGCTACTCGGAAGACTGGGGATACGCTCAGCAGGCGCTCGAGCTCGACCTCTACATCTCCTTCGCCGGCAACGTCACGTACCGCAACGCACGAAATCTCCACGAGACCGCGAAGAACATGCCGGTCGAACGGATGCTCATCGAGAGCGAGAGCCCCTTTATGGTGCCCTCCGCGTACCGCGGCAAGCGGAACAAACCGGCGTATCTCGGTGAGAATCTCATGTTCCTCGCGGAGCTCCGGGAGATGGAGCCGGAGACGCTCGCCGAGCAGCTCTTCGAAAACTCGCTGCGGTTCTTCGGGATTCCGGCCTGACCGGAGCCGTTGATCACCGGGCCGCCTTCCGGCGGGTCGCCCTGCCGGACATAAGCGGCTGCCTTGACTGCCGTGTCGGACCTCTGCTATAGATCTCGGGTGGATGAGGCAGAGCACACGTTGAACAACCCGTCATTGCGTCATCATTGCGGTGTGGCCGGGATATTCAGCCACACGCCCATCAACGTGCCGCAACAGCTGTTCTTCCCGCTCTTCTCGCTTCAGCATCGAGGGCAGGAGAGCGCCGGCATCGCATACCGCAAGGAGCACCAGACCGTCGTCTACCGCGATATAGGGATGGTCTCGAGCGTGCTCTCGCGATACCTCACCGAGCAGCGCTCGACGACGACGGGCATCGGTCACGTGCGCTATTCGACGCACGGCGGGAACAAGGTCGAGAACGTCCAGCCCCTGCACGTCGTCTGCAACAAGGGCGAGATCGCGGTGGCACACAACGGAAACATTTCCAACACGCGGACGCTGAAGTCCATGCTCTTCGAAGAGGGGTCGATATTCCAGACAACCTCGGATACCGAGCTCCTGCTCCACATGATATCGCGCAGCCGCGCGAGAACGTTCTACGATGCTCTCGTGGAAACACTCCAGATGGTCGAGGGCGCGTTCAGTATGGTGCTGATGCACGGCGATTCACTCGTGGCCGTGCGAGACCCGTTCGGCTTCCGCCCGCTGTATATTGGGCGCAAACAGGACATGACGGTGGTCGCGAGCGAATCGTGCGCACTCGAGATCCTGAAGGTAACCGACTATCGCAGCGTCGAGCCGGGAGAGATCATCGTCATCGACCGTCACGGCCAGCGCAGCGACTTCCTGCCCCGCCAGCCCCACCGGCGACAGTGCGTCTTTGAGCTGATCTACTTCGCCCGCCCTGATTCGCGCGTATTCGACATGTCGGTTCATGAAGCACGCAAACGCATGGGAGCATCGCTCGCTCGCGCCGATGAATCGCGGATTGGTGACATCGTGATTCCGGTTCCCGACTCCGGCACCAGCGCCGCACTCGGCTACGCTGATGAGGCTGACCTGCCCTTCGACTTCGGGCTCACGCGGAACCACTATGCCGGGCGAAGCTTCATCATGCCGACGACCTCTGAGCGGGAGCTCGCGGTGCGGATGAAGCTTCACCCGGTGCGCGAGGTCATCGCCGGCAAGCGTGTCATCCTCGTTGACGATTCGTTGGTGCGCGGCACGACCGCGAGAATTCTTGTTGGCCTGGTCAAGGATGCGGGTGCAGCTGAGGTTCATCTACGCCTCTCGTCGCCGGAAATCCGCTGGCCATGTTTTTTCGGCATCGACATACCAACGCGTTCGGAGCTCATCTCGAACCACCTGACGCCGGAGGAGATCGCGGCCACAATCGGGGCGGACTCGGTGCGGTTCCTGTCGCTCGATCTGCTGCGCGATTCCGTACAGCCCCCGACGGACTACTGCTACGCCTGTTTCAGCGGCCGCTATCCGGTCGATGTGCCGCTGACCGCCGAAGAGCTCATGGCCGGTTCACGACGCGATACCGCCGCGGCCGGCACACGGGGGGACTCGCCGTGAAACCACGCAGCTACGAGCAGGCCGGCGTCAGCATCGAGCGCGGAGACGCGTTCGCTTCGATGATCGCGTCGCTCGGGAGCTCCTCCGTCGGTGAGCTCGGAGGCTTTGCCGGCGGTCTTGAGATCGACCTGACCCGCTACCGCCACCCCGTGCTCCTCAGCACGACCGACGGCGTCGGCACGAAACTGCTCGTAGCCCGGCGTCTGCGCGATTACACCACCGTCGGCATCGACCTCGTGGCGATGTGCGTCAACGACCTCGCGGTCTGCGGCGCCGACCCGTTGGCCTTCCTCGATTACATCGCCTGCGGCCGGATCAACGATGAGAACCTGCGACAGGTCATGCTCGGCATCGTGACCGGGTGCGAGGAAGCCGGATGTACGCTGTCAGGCGGCGAGACGGCCGAGCTTCCCGACATGTATGGAGCCGACGACATTGATCTCGCAGGCTTCGCCGTGGGCCTTGTCGAACGCGATGCGCGTCTGCCGCGTGCCGCGTCAATCGTTCCCGGCGACCGGGTCGTCGGACTCGCCTCGTCGGGCATCCACTCCAACGGTTTCAGCCTCGCGCGGCGGGTCATCAATCCTGACGACGAGACGACGTGGCGCGAACTCCTCACGCCTACCCGCATCTACGTCGAGCACCTCAGGCGCGCGCGACCTCTGATCAAGGCGGCCGCCCACGTGACCGGAGGGGGGCTCGAAGGCAATCTCACGCGCGTACTGCCGGACGGCGCGTCGCTGTCGCTCCATTGGGAATGGCAGCCTCCCCCGATCTTTGACTCGATACAGCAGACCGGACGAATCGGGACCGACGAGATGCGGCGGGTCTTCAACATGGGAATCGGTATTGCGCTGATCGTTGACGCAAATGGTGTGGACCGGCTCACCGACGAGGTAGGAGAGCCGCTGATCGACCTGGGGACGGTGACTCGTGGCTGACTGCCTCGTGCTGGCCTCCGGGTCGGGGACCAACTTCGAGGCTATCGCCGTACGCCTGTCGAGATCTCCTCATCGACTCCTTGCGCTGGTCTGTGATCAACCGGAAGCTTTCGCCGTGACGCGGGCCGAGCGGCTCCTGGTCCCGGCGCTGCGCATCTCCTACCGCGACGGCAGGCGTGAAGCGGAGTCGCGCCTCGAGCGGGCCCTCGTGTCCCTCGCGCCGGACCTGGTCGTCCTTGCCGGGTTCATGCGCATCCTTCCGGCAGCGGTCGTCGATCGCTTCCCGGGACGCATTGTCAACGTCCATCCGTCGCTCCTGCCGGCATACCCGGGGCTGCATGCGATCGAACGCTCGTACGCCGATGCAGGGGCTCCGATGGGAATTTCAGTCCACCTCGTCGACCATGGCGTTGACACCGGCCCCCTGCTCGCCCGGTTCGAGGCCGAACGGACCGGCGAGCCGAGCCTGCACGAAATGGAGGAGCGTATTCACACTCTCGAACACCGCCACTACCCGAGGATCGTAGAAGAACAACTCGACGCCATTGACCGTGCACGCGGCACGAGAGGTCGCACGTGAAGCCCCTGGTGGTCGGAAACGGCGCCCGTGAGCACGCCCTTGCCTGGAAGCTCTCCCGCAGCAACCGGATCTCCGGTCTCTACGTCGCGCCGGGGAATGCCGGCACCGCAACACTCGGCGAGAATCTCGAATCGCTGAGCGCGGAGGATGTTGAGGCGATTGTGCGGACGGCCGTGGACAAGGGGGTGGACATGGTCTTCGTCGGTCCGGAGGGCCCGCTCGCCCTGGGCCTCGTCGATGCGCTGACCGAGTCAGGTGTACCGGCGATCGGGCCGCCGGCAGAAGCGTCGCGGCTCGAGGCGAGCAAGGCAGAGAGCAAACGATTCATGGACGCGTACCGGATACCGACCGCCGCGCACCGCACCTTCGACGATCCGGATCAGCTGGAGACCTATGTCCGGAACGCGGGACGACGCCTGGTTGTCAAGAAGAGCGGGCTCGCCGCGGGCAAGGGCGTCATCGAATCGGAGGATACCGATCTCCTCGTATCCGCCGGCCGGGCCTTTATCGAGGAGGGCGACTCGGTCGTCGTCGAGACCCATCTCGACGGCTACGAGATATCGCTGTTCGGAATATCAGACGGCCGCGATTACGTGCTGCTGCCGCCCTGCACCGACTACAAGAAGGCCGGCGTCGGGGGAACCGGACCGAATACGGGCGGAATGGGTGCCATCTGTCCGGTTCCCTGGCTTGCGCCGAAAGAGCTCGATCTGATCATATCCACGATCGTCGAACCGACCTATCGTGGCCTCCGCGACGCCGGCCTCGCATACCGTGGCGTTCTCTACTTCGGCATCATGGTCACCGAAGACGGTCCAATGCTGCTCGAGTACAATGTGCGATTCGGTGATCCGGAAACGCAGGTCGTCCTCCCGCTGCTGGAGAGCGACTTCGGGAATCTGTGCGACGCCGTACTGCACAATGCCGTCGGAGAGTTCCCCGTACGCCTCTCTACCGCGAGCGCCCTCGGCGTCGTCATCGCCGCTCCTGGTTACCCGTCCGACTACCCGAGCGGGCTCGTGGTGTCGCCGCTTCCGCAACCGCCGGACAACGAAGCGCTCGTGTTCCACGCAGCCACGACGATATCGGCGGACGGAACCATCACCACCGGCGGCGGGAGGTGCTTCACGGCGGTCGGCCTTGGCGAGGAGCTGCTGACTGCGCGGACGAACGCGTACACCACGGCCAAGACGATCTGTTTCCCCGGCTCGTGGTTTCGACCTGACATCGGTGGACGACTGTTCGGGTGACCCGCCCTACTCGCGGTCGAGCCACCCCTGTTGTCGCCTGATCTCGTAGAGCAGCACGCCGCATGCAACTGACACGTTCAGCGAATCTGCATGTCCGCGGGTCGGGATACGCACCCGGCGGTCCGACCGTTCGGACACAAGGCGCGAGACCCCCTTGCCCTCGCTTCCGAGCACGATAGCCGTGCGCCCGCTGAGCCCGACGCGGTGCACCGGTTCTCCGTCCATGTCGGCGGCGTACACCCAGACATTGTGCTCCTTCAGGGTGTTGAGCGCCGACGCGAGGTTTGCAACACTCACGATCCTGACGTGATGCGCAGTCCCCGCGCTCGCCTGGATCGCCACCGCCGAGAGCGGCGCCGCGCGCCGCTCGGGGACGACAACTGCCTGGACGCCAAACTGATCGGCGCACCGCAGTATCGCTCCGTAGTTGTGAGGATCGGTAACGTGGTCAAGGACGAGAAAGAGCGCATCGGCGCCGCCGGCGAGAAGAACCGATTCGAGCGTCTCGTTCATGGACCTGTGATTGCGGGTGATCTCGAATGCACAGTCGTGCGCGGCAGAAGCCCGGGCGCGCAGCTCCGTACGCGAGACGCGTCTGACTCTGAGGCCGGCATCACGCGCGCGCCGCGCCATATCGCGCAACCGCGGCGTGTCGCCGGCAACGAACAGCGTGCCCTCGATCCCGCCACCGTCAATGGCTTCCTGGATTGCCCGGACGGACGTCAGTGTCTCAGTCGTCTTCGCTGCCATAGACGACACGCTCGTCGATCACGCCGTTGTGTGTACGGTCACGTTCCCACATCCTGATATACACCCCGCGACGCAGGTAGATCCAGACGTCGATCTGTTGATCGGCGTTGGTGTCGATCTCCTGACGCTGAAGCACGTTGTTGCTGTAGACGTAGAAGTTATCCATAGAGCCGTCATGGTTGAAGTCCATGACCTCCCGCAGCTTGTGCCCGCGGTCATCGATCATGACCGCGTAGTCGATAGCCCCGTCCGCGTTGCGGTCGAGGGTCAGCCATTCGTCTCCGTACTCATCAGGGTCGAAACGCTGCCACGATGCCAGCGGACGCCGGTCGGGAAACCCCGAGTCATCTGCCGCACCGATCACCGCAGGGCATACGATCAGGACGCCGAGCACGATATACACGGGAAGACACTTCACGACTAGATTCTCGGCAGAGGAGTGAGGACGTTGAGCACTCTCACCCGTCGTGCAGGCGGGATTCCGCGAGATCGAGCGCATCAAGCAGCGCATTCAGCCGCTGGGCGAGTTCCTTCAGCTCGTCACCTCGGCGGAGCTGAATACGGACCCCGGATTCGCCGGCCAGTGCGCGCCGGATATCAGTCGACATGCGGTACACGGGGCCGGCATAGTGGCCGGAGTACCTCACGGCGAACACCGAAAGGACGACGCCGATGACCACGTTGTTGATCAGAAGCGGCGGGATCAACAGAACCCAACGACTCGTCTGTGGCTGCGCCTCCGTCCTGTAAGAGCGACGTTCGATTGACCGACCTTCGAGATCCACGAGCTCACGGTGCTCTACCTGGCGGTAGACGATGACGAACTCGCGCTGATCGCGACCGCCGGCGACGGTGGTGATCAACACATAGACGACGAGCCCGAGTGTCGAGATGAACACGCACCCTACGACGGTCAGGACGAACTGAGCGACCATTCGCGTCTGCAGACCGGATGACACGGCCCGCCGCCGCCGTCGCATCGCCCGCAGGTTCATGGCCTATCTCAGATCCGAGAGCGGCACCGGCCGCGGCGAGGCGTTCTCTCCCTCGAGAGCGGCGAGCTCCTTCAACAACGACTTCTCGCGGGACGACAGACGCTGGGGAACGGTCACCAGGATCCGTATGTACATGTCACCCCGGCGGCTCGTCCCCGACTGCGGTATGCCTTCGTTGCGGAGCCGCAGAATCTTGTTGTTCTGCGTTCCCGCGGGAATCTTGACCTTGACCTTCTTGTCGTCAAGCGTTGGCACGTGCAACTCCGTCCCCAGTGCCGCCTGCGTGTAGCTGATCGGGATGACGCAGTACACGTCGTACCCGTCACGCTCGAAATACTCGTGCGGTCGAATGCGGATCAACACGTAGAGGTCGCCTGCGGGGCCGCCCCTTGGACCGGCGTCGCCCTGATCCGGGATTCGAATCCGACGACCGTCGTCCACACCGGCCGGAATCGTTACGTTGATTTTCTGGTTCTTCTTGAGCACCCCGTTCCCGCCGCACTTGGCACACGGCTTCTCGACGATTGTGCCTTCACCGCTGCACGTGGGACATGTGCTGGCGATGGAGAAGAACCCGGAGCTCCGGCGTACCTGCCCGGCACCGCCGCAGGTGGGACACGTCTTGCTTCCGCTACCCGGCTCCGCGCCGGAACCGCTGCAGCGGTCACACCCGATCTCCTTGGGATAACTGACCTCCGCCTTTGTCCCGAACGCCGCCTCCTTGAAGCCGATCTCAAGGTCGTAGCGCAGGTCACTCCCGCGTTGGACGCTCTCCCGCCGCCCGCCACGTCGGCGACCGCCAGTGAAGAACTGGTCGAAGATGTTCCCGAACCCTCCAAGGTCACCAAAGAGATCCTCGAAGTCGCGGAATGCATGCGAATAATCCTGTGCACCGCCCGCACCCATGCCCTCGACGCCGGCGAAGCCGAACTGGTCGTACGCCTGGCGTTTCTTCTCGTCGGCGAGCACCTCGTACGCCTCGGTCGCCTCTTTGAAACGATCCTCGGCTCCCTTGTCTCCGGGATTGCGGTCGGGATGGTTGGCGACGGCGATCTTGCGGTACGCCTTCTTTATGTCGTCCTTGCTCGCGCCGCGTTCGACGCCGAGCACCTCATAGTAGTCGCGTTTCGACACGGTCAGCTCTTCGTCTCATCCTCGTCCACGACTTCATAGTCAACATCCTCGGCAGAGGACTGATCGTGGCCGCCCTGGCCCGCCGAGTCTGAGGCTCCCCCCGCATTCTCGTCACCTCCGGCGCCTTCGTCCGCCGACTGCTGCTGGGCCTGCGCCGAGTAGATCCGTTCGGCGATCGGATGCATCGCCTGGTTCAGGGCTTCCATCTTCGCTCGGATAGACTCCGCGTCATTGCTCTCGATCGCGCTCTTCAGCTCGGCAATGGCGCTTTCGGCAGCGCTCTTCTCGGTATCGCTGACGGCTTCGGCGTTCTCTCGCAGGAGCTTTTCGGTGCTGTAGACGAGACTGTCGGCTTCGTTTCGGACCTCGACCGACTCACGGCTTTTCCGGTCGCTCTCCGCGTTCGATTCGGCCTCCTTGACCATACGGTTGATCTCATCTTCGGAGAGGCCGGAGGAGCTCTCGATCCGGATCTTCTGCTCCTTCCCGGTGCCGAGATCCTTCGCGGACACGTGGACGATCCCGTTCGCGTCAATGTCGAACGCGACCTCGATCTGCGGCACCCCTCGCGGCGCGGGAGGTATCCCGACAAGGTCGAAGCGACCAAGCGTCCGGTTGTGAGCCGCCATTTCGCGCTCGCCCTGGAGGACGTGGATGCTGACCGCAGTCTGATTGTCGGCCGCGGTGCTGAAGATCTGGCTCTTGCGGGTGGGTATCGTCGTGTTCCGCTCGATCAGCTTCGTGAACACGCCCCCGAGCGTTTCTATTCCGAGCGACAGCGGCGTTACATCGAGCAGAAGGACATCCTTGACGTCTCCTCCGAGAATTCCACCCTGAATCGCCGCGCCCACAGCAACGACCTCATCCGGGTTGACGCCCCGATTAGGTTCCTTGCCGAACAGTTCCTTGACGAGACGCTGCACCGCCGGAATCCGCGTCGAGCCGCCGACGAGAATTACCTCGTCGATGTCTGCAGCGGCCAACCCGGCGTCCTTGATGGCCTGCTGGCAGGGTCCGCGCGTCTTGTCGACGAGATCGGCCACCATCTGCTCGAACTTCGAGCGTGTCAGACTGTACTGGAGGTGCTTGGGGCCACTCGAATCCGCCGTGATGAACGGAAGGTTGATGTCGGTCTGCTGCGTGCTGGAGAGCTCCTTCTTCGCCTTCTCCGACGCTTCCTTCAACCGCTGCAGGGCCATGCGGTCCTGCGCGAGATCTATCCCGTAATCGCTCTTGAAACTCTCGACAAGCCAGTCGATGATCCGTTGATCGAAGTTGTCGCCGCCGAGATGGGTATCGCCGTTGGTGCTCTTGACCTCGAAGACGCCATCCCCGAGCTCGAGTATGGAGATGTCGAACGTGCCGCCTCCCAGATCGTAGACGGCAATCTTCTCTTCCTTCTTCTCCTTGCCGAACCCATAGGAGAGAGAGGCCGCAGTGGGTTCATTCACGATCCGCTTCACGTCGAGACCGGCAATCTTTCCGGCGTCCTTCGTGGCCTGACGCTGCGCATCGTTGAAGTAGGCGGGAACCGTGATGACGGCCTCGGTCACGCTCTCGCCCAGGTAATCTTCCGCGGTCTCCTTCATCTTCTGCAGAATCGCTGCCGAGATCTCCGGCGGCGAGTATACTTTCTCGTCGACCTTCACACGGGCGAGGCCGTTCGACTCAGTGATGTTGTAGGGCACCATGGAGATCTCTTCTGAGACCTCCTCGTGGCGTCGGCCCATGAAACGCTTGATCGAAAAGATGGTGTTCTCAGGGTTCGTAACCATCTGGTTCTTCGCCGGCTGCCCCACTAGACGCTCGCCCTTCGCGGTGAATGCCACCATCGATGGCGTCGTGCGCTGCCCCTCGGCATTCTGTATGACAATCGGCTCACCGCCTTCCATGACCGCAACACAAGAGTTTGTCGTTCCGAGATCGATTCCGATGATCCTGCCCATATGGTACTCCTCTTCGTCCTCTCTACCGTACAAAGATCGATGCTGTGCGCCTCGCAGGCAAGTCTCCGGCGAGGCGACTACGTATCAGTCGACTCCGGGTCATCCGCTGCAGACGCAGAACTGCGCGTGTCCTCCTGCCCGGCTTCCCGGCCGGGGGCGGGCATGGAAACCTTTACCTTGGCCGGCCGCAGCACCCGATCACGCAGCACATACCCTTTCTGGAAGTCCTCGAGCACCATGGATCGATCGTGGCCCGGCACTTCCTCGGTCATCATCGCCTCATGGCGCTGTGGGTCGAACTCCTCACCGACGCTGTCGAAGCGCTGGAGCTTCCACTTTCTGTCGAGCATCGAGACGAACTGCTTCTCTATCATCACGATACCGTCGTGAAAGGCGTCGAAATCCCGTGACTCCTCGCCGGATCTGATCGCACGCTCGAAATCATCGATGACAGGCAGGAGATCAAGCAGGAGCTCCCGGTTGGCGTACGAGGCAAACTCCTCTTTGTCGCGCTGCATGCGTTTGCGGTAGTTCTCGAAGTCAGCCGATTTCCGCAACAGCTGCTCGCGCAGATCTGCCAACTCGCGCTCGAGTTCCTCGAGCCCGGCCGGCTCGTCGAAGCCCGAAGCCCCCTCGTCGTCGGGGGCGATTCCGCCCTGCTCCGCCTGGGGTCGCAAGCCCTCGTGATCGTGTTCCTGATGATCGGCGTCCTGAGCTGTACCAGCAGTCGTATCTACAGCTTCGTCGCGGACGTCTCCGTCTTTTGGCATGAATTCCTCTGTGCGTGATTCGTTGTTGCAAAAGTACCTATGCCCCTCGGCAACGTCAACCCGGGAGCTCGGGACCGGGGCTCAGGACCGGCTCTACGGACGCGAACACACACGATCGCCCCGCACTTTAGTATCATGTACTGGAAACGGGAGTCTCGCATGAGTATCGTGCAATTGGAAAGTGTTCACAAGGTCTACCCGCTCGGACAGACGGAGGTTCGTGCGGTGAACGGGGTAACGTTCGACATAGAGCGTGGTGATTTCATCTCCATTGCCGGTCCGTCGGGCTCGGGCAAATCAACCATCCTCAATCTGATCGGGTGCATTGACACTCCCACCAGCGGGGTTGTCCTCATTGACGGCACGCCGACCAACGGGTTGACCGATCGGGCAATCACGACGCTCCGGCACGAGTTCATCGGCTTCATATTCC
>SKZO01000169.1 GCA_007127335.1 Spirochaetales bacterium
AGTCGCTCATCATCGCGGTTACCCGTGGACTCGTGCTGCCGGTCCTCGGCCTCGTCGTGTTCCCGCTCTTCTGGGGCGCGTTCGGGATCTGGATCACCGCGGTCTTCACCGAGGCGGCCGCAATGCTCGTCGCGGTCGCGTGCATCGCGTGGAGACGCAGGAAGGTCCGCGCGACACCTGCGAACACCACGGGTGAGAAGGAGTCCGTTCTCGTCGCGTGAGTTTGCACGACAAAATGCGCGACGCCCCCTTGGAAGAACGACGTATCACGACTAAGCTTGGGACAAGCTGGCTCGATTCCGGGGATCGGCGGATAGAGGGTCGTCCTGACCAGGTTTCGTGCCGTCAATACTCATCGGGCAGCAGGGGGGCGGTAGTGAAGCAGAGCGTCTGGATAGTTCGCCACGCGACGCGGATCGACGTGGTGAATCCAGGCTGGAAGGATAGAGCCGAACGTCCGTTCGACCCGTATCTCGCGGAGCAGGGGTTTGCCGAGGCTGAACGACTCAAGAAGTTCTTCGCCGGCGAATCATTCGAGCGCGTGTACTGTTCACCGTTTCTGCGCGCAGTCCAGACCGCCGCGCCGATCGCGAAAGCCGCGGGTTGCGCTCTCCGGGTCGAGCCCGGGCTCGCCGAGTGGCTCAAGTCCGACTGGTTCGACGGAGTGCCCGCGCTCACGCTGCAGCTCGACCCGTCGTTCGAATCGCCGGTCATATTGTCGTACCCGGAGACGTGGGACGACGTGATGGCGCGGTCGAGGGAAACTGTCGCGAGGCTCACCGAAGATCGGGAGAACGTGGTTCTGGTGGGCCACGGCGCATCCGTGGCCGGGTGCGTCGCGGCGTTGCTCGGGGAGCGGTCGGACGAAAGCCTGCCGCCGCCGATCGCGTCCGTGTACAAGTTCACGCGGAACGGCGGCCCGTGGGAACCGGTTCTCCTCGCGGAGACGTCTCATCTTTCGCCGTGATTCAACCTCTCGCACGGGAACTCCCCGTACTCGCCGACCGGGCAGAAACCCACGTTCGAGCACGACCGTATCGCGGGCATGCTGTCGGCTTTGACGTTGAGCCCGACCGAAAGCCCGACTTCAACGTACCGGTCGGTCTCGAGCTCCGGTGGGCTCGATTATCGTGCGCGGCGATTCGCTGTCAACGCCGATGCGCGCCGCTGATGCGCGCCGCTGATACGCGCCGCATCCGACGCATACTCCGCGCATTGGGGATTGACAAAAACCGCTCTCTCGACGACAAGGGACGCAAGAAAACAGCCGTTTTGTCAAACGGAACGAGGGGTGCGGTCGCCCCTCCGAGGTGGAGCGAGTCGTGCGTTTCTTTTCTTCACAGGTTCTCGTTCCGATTGCAGTCGGAGTGGCGGTTATCACGGTCGCGGCGTGCTCGAGCTTTCCGGTCTCCCAAGCCGAACGCATCTACGACTCTGCTCCGTCGTGGCCGCAGCCGTCGCGCCTCGCGGATCCCGGGCTGCCCGGACGTTACACGCCGCGTAACTACCTCTACGCGGGGGAGTACAACCCGCGACGGCCGGAGTACCGCGCGGCTTCCGTCGCGGTGCGAACGCGGACCGCCGATCTCACGCCGTTCTTCACCGATCGCCCCGCGCGCCTCATAGACAGCCTGCTGCGTCCCGCGCAGTATACCGATCGCATCGCCGAACGCTACTGGGGGTTCGACGCGTCGGCGGTCCCGATGAACGCGACCGTATGGTACCCCGATGGCGCAGGACCGTTCCCGGTCGTCGTCGCGGTGCACGGCAACCACACCCCGCACAACAACTCCGAGTTCGGGTACGATTACCTGGGAGAACACCTCGCGTCGCACGGTGTGATCTTTGCGAGTATCGACCAGAACTTCCTCAACGGCATAACCGACGGCCGCGAGAACGACGCGCGTGCGGCCCTGTTGTTGTATCACGTACACGAGCTCATCCGGCAGGGGCGTGACCCGACGAGTCCGGTCTACGGTCTCGTCGACGAGAGCCGTCTTGCGCTCATGGGACACTCGCGCGGAGGCGAGGCTGCGGTCAACGCCGCGATCTTCAACGAGCTCGGGATCTGGCCCGACAACGCAGCGGTGCGGTTCTCGCCCGAGCTCGCGATCCGTGCGGTCATCGCGCTCGCGCCCATCGAAGGGCAGTATCGCCCTGCGCAGCGGTCGTTGATGGCCAGGAACGTGGACTTCCTGTACCTGCACGGCTCCGCGGACGGCGACGTCGACGTCGATTTCGCGTCGCGGTTTCTGAACCGGCCCGGGCCCGCTGAGAACAACTTCCGGACCGGATTCTGGGTCTACGGAGCGAATCACGCGTACTTCAACAGCGACTGGGTCGACGGCGTCAACGAGTACCCGGTTCCTGCCGAGTTCCGGTTGACACCGGAGGCCCAGAAGCGGCTCACCCGCGCGGTCGTGAACGCGTTTCTGCACGTGAGTTTCGGGATCGAACGAAGATACACCGCTTTTCTCGAGGACTGGCGCGTCGGGCGTGACTGGCTCCCGAACACCGTGTACGCCACGCGATTCCGCTCGGGACAAGATACGGTCGTGGCCGATTTCTCCGAGGATGCCGACCCGCTGACCGCGACCGCGCCGGACTGGCGCATAAGCGCACGAGGGTTTTCTCTCTGGCGCGAGGGGAAACTGCCCGGAATCGCGACCGGCTACTTTTTTGCGCCGGAGATCTCCGCCCGCGACGTGCAGTTCCTGCACCAGGACAGCCACGTCGTGTTCCTGCGCGGATCGGACGATCGATCGACGGAGTACCGCGTGAGCGGCCCCGCGGTTCCGGCCGCGGGCGTGCGCTTCGATCTCGGCGCGCACCCCGTTGGAAGACCCGAGTCCGGCTTCGCCGAACGGCTGCTCGACGCTGAGATCGACATCAGGCTCGAGACGGGCGAGACGCGGTCGTACGAGCTCGCCGAGCTCGCGAGCATCACGCCGACTCCCGCAACGTTTCACTTGCTGCGCGTTTCAAGCCGATACTACGCTCCGCAGACCGTGCACGTGAGGTTTTCCGAACCGCTCGACGTAACCGGGATCGTCTTCCGGTTTCCGGCTCGTTCGGACCTCGAGTGGCATATCGATCGGATCGTGGCGATCAGGGAAGGAGAGGTCCGATGAGCGCGGTACCCCGTAGACCGGCCCCGACGCGACGACTGTTCACGATACTGTTGCCGGTCGCGCTTGTCGTTCTCTCGGCTCGCGGTGTTACCGCGCAGCAATGGCAGCTCGCGCCCGAGGTTTCGTTCACGACGATCTCCACCGGCTGGCCGACCGGCGACATGGTTCTTACCGCGATCGACGTGCTCCAGGCCAGAAACGGCGCATACGTGCAACTCGGTTACGGCCTCACTCTTCAGCGTCATTACTACTTGCTCATTCCTGAGAGGGAGAGCGCAATTGAGCTCTTCGGCGGATACGAACAGCTCGGCCTCACCGGTACCGACGGCGAGACCCTCGAGCTCAAGCGCGCGTACGCGCGTGTCGCGTTCGATCAGGTGCTGTTCGGAGAGAGGAACCGCGGGCACCGGTACCTCATGCTGTCGCTCTCCAACGTCTCGCGGTGGGTCTTTCCGCAGACGGCGCCTGCCGAACTCGGTGAGCTCTCCCCTTTCTTCACGCACGCGCCGCACGCCCGGCTTGTTTTCTCCCTCGCCGATCAGCCGGATTTCTGGCGCGTGCTCGGGCTGTCCGGGAGCGTCGGTGCGGGCGTGGATGCGGGCCATACGGCCGCCGACGCGCCGTGGGCGTTCCTCATCGGGCGCGCGGAGCTCGGGTTCTCGCTTCCGATTGTCGGAAGCCGCCTGTACGTCGAGACCGATGGCCGTGCGCGCGCATTCCTTGCCGATCTCACGCCCGGCGTTCCGTACCCGCAGTGGTACTATCCCGACGACCACACGCAGGTCTCGGTTACCGGCTCGGTAGATCTCAAGAGCCGGGTTCTCAGAGCCAACCCGATGGTTCCGATCGGACTCGAGATCGGAGCGGGCATCGGGGGCAGCCTCGAGGCCCCGACCGTCGGAGAGCTCGATCCGCTCGGTATCGAGCCGGTCGCGCGGGTGTTCGTCGACCTTGCGGTCGATTCGTCGCCGATGTTCGCGTTTCGCGTCCGCGCAGGCCTCTCGCGGCATGTTCCGACCGGAAACATGGCTTTCCTGTTCGCCATTCAGTGATCCGCGAGCCGCTGGTTGCGGGCGAGCACCGTGACATCGTGTCCGGCCTCGTGCAGCCGCGTGACCATTCGCCGACGAACTGACGATAGTCAGGGTGATCATGACTGACAACGCGTTTCTGAGAACAACCGTCGCGTCTCGTGACCCAACCTGCCTGGACACTACCAGCCCCGGGAGGCCTGCCTCAATTGCTCGTTCCTTCCGGAGCAGGTAGACTGAGTGCTGTCCTGGTCCGATGGGACGAAGAAAGGAGGCGGTGATGCGCATTGCTCTGGCCGGGTTCACTCATGAGGCGAACAGCTTCTGCCCCGTGCCCGCGACCCTGGACAGTTTCGCAGCGCGTTCCTACGCCGTCGGGACGGACATCCTTGCCGCCGCGCGCGGAACCCGTACCGAGCCCTCGGGCGTACTTTCCGTGTTTGACGGCGAGGCGGACGTCACGACCGTGCCGCTTCTCATGGCGCGCGCCGGCTCGAGCGCCCCGGTCGTCGCGGGTGCGTACGCCGCCATCCGCGAGGACTTGATCAGCCGGCTTCGGGCGGCGCTGCCCGTTGACGGAGTGCTCCTGGTCCTGCACGGCGCGATGATGGCGGAGGATCTGGACGACGCCGACGGGGACGTTCTGGAAGCGGTCCGGGCGGTGGTGGGCGAGGGCGTCCCGGTCGTTGCCACGCTCGACCTGCACGCCAACGTGACCGTGCGGATGGCGCGTGTGGCCACCGCTCTCATGGGCTATCAGACCGCGCCCCACGTCGACATGTATGAGACCGGGGAGGCCGCCGCCTGGTTCCTCCTCCGTTGCATTCGCGGGGAGATCGACCCGCGGGCAGCGCTCGTTCGGCTGCCGCTCATCGTCCCTGCGGAAAACGCCCGCCATACCGACGGTCCCCTGTCGGAGGTCATACACCGGGTGCAGGCGTGGGAACGCGAGGGGCTCATCCTCCGAGGCGGCGTGTTTGCCGTGCAGCCCTGGCTGGACGCACCGGAGGTTGGATGCAGCGTGTACCTCGTGAGTGATGGGGATCCCGACGGGACGAGCGCCCGTGCCTGTGAGGCTGCGGCCATGCTGTGGGAGCGCCGCGCCTCCTTCGTGCCGGAGCTCTGCCCTCCGGAGGAGGCTCTGCGTCGTGCGCTCCGCGGCGAAGAACGGCGGGTGATCCTGTGTGACTCCGCCGACGCGACCTCTTCCGGTTCCACCGGCGACGGTACGGCCGTGCTCCGGGCGGTGCTCGAGGCCGGGCGCAGCGACATGCCGATGCTGCTGAACATCGTGGACGCCGAGGTCGCCGGTGTGGCGGCGCGTTGCGGCATCGGCGGGCGGCTTCGGGTCGACATTGGCGGAAAACTGGCTCCCCGGTACTCCGGGCCAGTCACCGTCGATGCGTATGTGAAGCTGCTTTCTGACGGCGAGTTCAGGTTCAAAGGGCCGGGCATGCACGGAGTCTCCCATCGCATGGGGTTGACCGCTGTGCTCGCCGTCGGAGAGATACGCATCGTCGTCATGAGCCGTGGCGTTTCGCAGTGGGATCCGGAGCTCTACCGATCGGTGGGTCTCGAGCCCGGCGACGCCCGGATTGTCCAGGTGAAGTCTCCCGCGGCTTTTCGCGCCGCGTATGAGGGCCTGTACGACGAGATCATCGTGGTGGACGCTCCGGGCGCCGCCTCACCGAATCTCGGCGCCCTTCCGTGGCGCCGCCTGGGCCGTCCCGTGTATCCACTCGACCCGGAGACCGGGTTCGACCCTGTCGCCCCAACGTGGCGCAAGGAGCAAAGCCATGAAAGAGAGACCCGATCTTCCTGAGAGCCGCCGACTGTGGGAGCGAGCGACAAAGTCGCTTCCCGGGGGAGTGAATGCCTCCGCCCGGCTGGACCGGGCGCTGGGGCACGCTCTGTTCTTCACCCACGGGGAAGGCGCCTGTCTCTACGACGCAGATGGACGGCGCTACGTAGACTACTGCATGTCTCACGGGGCCGCTCTCCTCGGCCACGGGCACCCGGCCGTCGCGGAGGCGGTACGCTACGCCCTGGAGCTGGGGGTGCTCTGCGCGTGTGAGACCGAGCATCAGATTACCGTCGCCGAACGACTGAAAGAACTGTTCCCCGGCACCGATCTTGTTCGGTTCACCTGCACCGGGACCGAGGACACCTGGCATGCGGCGCGGGTGGCGCGGGCCTTCACGGGTCGGATGGGCGTGGTCAAGTTCGAGGGCCATTACCACGGCGTCAACGACACGGCGGGCTTCAGCCACTGGCCGGACCCGGATCAGGCAGGGCCCGCGGACAACCCTCGTCCCGTGGCCGAATCCGCGGGGATCCCGCCGCACAATGCGGATCTCGTGACTGTCCTGCCGTTCAACGACGAGGAGGCACTCGAGCGCACGCTCCGCGCCGGAAGCGAGAGCATCGCCGCCGTGATCATGGAGCCGATCAACTACGACTCGTGCGGACTGGTGCCGACCGAGACCTTTCTGCGCCTGGTGCGCGATCTCACCAGGGAACTCGGCATTGTGCTCATCTACGATGAGATACTCTCGGGGTTTCGCTGCGGCCCCGGATCGGCGGTCGCCAACAGAGACGTCATTCCCGACATGACCTGTCTGGGCAAGGCGGTAGGAGGCGGTATGCCGCTGTCCATATTCATGGGAAGGCGTGACATCATGGAGACCTGCACGCCCGTGGGACCGGCCCTTCACTCGGGAACCTACAACGCCCACCTGACGCTGGTGCTCGCCGCCAGGGCGTTCCTCGACGTGGTCTGCGCTCCCGGCTTCTACCAGGGGCTCGGTCAGCTCGGCGAGAGGCTGTATGCGGGGATCCGCGAGATCATGCGACGACGCGGCATACCGTGCTGGGTGCAGGGGGTGGGGGCTCGCTTCGGGTTGCTCTTCGGCCTCGAGCGGGAGCCGCGAAACTACCGCGAGGTTGCCGCGCAGGATCTGGACCTCGCCGACAGGTTCCACCTCGCCTGCCTTGAGCGTGGCGTCTTCCTTGCGCAGGGCTCGCCGCATCACGGCTACTCCGCCGCTCACACTGCCAGGGACATCGACGATACCCTCGAGATCATGGACCGGTCAGCGGCTGCCCTTTGAGTCGCCCGAGCTTCGCTCCCTGTCACTTTCTGCGTGACACCGAGGCCGTTCGACGGTTCGGGATCAGCACGACCCTGAACGAAGGGAATCGGGTGCACGCCGGTATCCGGCCGCGTCACGCACCACGATCACCTCTGTGTCGATCTGCAGCCGAGGGGCCGCAGACCCCGGCTCCGACGAATCGACAGGGTGGACCGGAGAGGTCCCGTGATCCGGAGGTCGGCTACGACGGGCTGCGTGCACGACAGTGCATCTCGAGAGTGCGTCTGCGATGAGCTGAGTGGTGTACGCAACGTCCTTATGCCTGGGCCTGCCGGTACCTTCGCGGATGTTCGCAACGTCATGCCCCACCACGATGAGTCTGCCGCCGCGCTCGAGCGCGTGTTCGCACCGACTGATGAGCCGCACGAGCTCGCTGTGAGGTATGTGCAGGTAGCTGATCAGGATGAGGCGGTACGCGCCCGCCGGCATCTCGAGGTCCAGAACGTCAGAGGTGACCCACTCGACTCGTGCGCCGCGGCAGCGGTCTCGCTCGCGGGCGATCGTGATCGACTCTTCGGAGAAGTCCACACCGCAGACCCTCCAGCCCTGCGCCGCGAGGTAGATCGCGTGGCGGCCCGGTCCGCATCCCAGATCAAGTGCTCGTCCCGGCGGGATCCCGGAGATGGACCGGACGACGAACTCCACAGGCTCGTCGGCCCAGGTAACGTCGCCCTTGCGGTACCGGGCGTTCCAGCGCTCCCTGCTCACCGCACGATCATGGTTCACGGCTTACCTCGGCGCCGGCGAATCGCTGCCGTTCTCGTGGAGCTCCGCGATCTGGGCCGCGATGCTGAACGCGATTTCCTCGGGATTACGGGCGTCCAGGTCGATCCCGGCGGGTGCAAAGAGCGGCAGGGACACCTCGTCTCCGCCCGCGTACCCGAATGAGGAGAGCGCGTCGGCCACCCGCTTCGCGCTCGCAACGAAGGCAACGTAGGGACTCCCGGCGCGGAGCGCCTGCTCGACCATACCGGGGTCGGTGGCATGGTGTGATGCCACCACCGCGGCGGCATCGTTTGTGAACGTGATCGACGAATACCCGGCCTGCAGACACCGGCACCCGTCGCCCGCCGGAAATCGTGATTCGTCCATCGCCGGTGCGATCGCCAGCACCTCCATCCCGAGCTGGACGAACCACCTCGCGAGAGCCTCTGTGATCCTCGATTGACCTACAAGGATAGCCTTGCGCAGGGGCGGGACCCTCACCGGCGCGAACCGGACCGGAAGCCGCCGGATGTCGCGAAGCGCCTCGCCCGAAGCGCCTCTCGCAGCCGCAACCGCCCGGGCAACCATGACAATGACACTGGCTACAGATCGTGCCTCAAACGAGTCGTCGGTCCACACAGGCTCCATCCCGAGTCGCTCGAGGACGTAGCTCACCTCGTGGATGCGAGCGGCGGGGACCGGGCGGGGCAGCTCGATCTTCTCCGGCGGAAAGTGCGGCTCGATGAAGACCCGCATCGTTCCTCCGCAGGCGACACCGAGCCCGAACACCTCGTCATCGAGGTCCGCCAGTACGACGCGTGGTTCCCTCTCCGCGATCGCGGCCACCGACTCGTCGCCAACGAACTGTTCCGCGCAGCCGCCGCCCACCCATCCGCACACGTTCACGCCGCGATTGTCAAACACGGCGCGTGACCCGACGCGGGCGGAGGCCGAACCCACGACCTCGATCACCGTAGCCACAGCGAAGGTCTTGCGACGTCTGGTGAGCTCAACGAGCAGATCAAGCACGTTCGACTGGATGGAAGCCTCCTCGAACCGTGGACATCGGCCCATCGTAGCACGCGGGTGCCTCATGGTACACTGGTCGTCCGTTGTCCAGAATATCAAGCCGGAGGAACACATGGTACGAGTCACGACAGCTGACGGCCGGTGGCAGGGCTTCTGCGACCGGATCCGGGGCTTCCTTGAGGCCGACGTCACCGAGCAGGACATTGACGGCGTGCGCGTCCGGGGGTACCGGTCGCCGGACAACCCGGCGCTGTGGATTCGCGACCACTCGGATATCGTCCGCGGCGGCAAGTATTTCCACGCCGACCTGACGAGCTCGGTGGACTGCTTCGCGGCGAACCAGGCTGCGAACGGCCGGATCTTCGACTACGTGCTGACCTCCCCGCTTGCTCACTCGAACGAGCGCGAGAACTGGGAGAAATGGATCCGTATCCCGGTTGAAGCCGACGTCGAATACCGCTTCGTCAAGGCGGCCCACCAGGCCTGGCAGGCAACCGGCGACACCGAGTGGCTGAGGCGGCTTCTCCCGTCGCTCGAACGCGCGGTCGACTACCTCGTCTCGTCGCCCATCCGCTGGGACGAGACCCACGGCCTCGTGAAGCGCGCCTACACCATCGACACCTGGGACTTTGACTACACCGCCGGCCGCGAGCCGTGGCTCAACTTCCAGATCACCCCGGACACTTTTTGGGGTATCTTCCACGGCGACAACTCCGGGCTCTACGAGGCCGCTTCCACCGTAGCGGCGATGCACGCGCTCGCGGGCGACGCGGAATCAGCCGGGCGTCTGCGGGAGCTCGCCGACGGCGTGCGGCTGCGGGCGAACGCGCTGCTCTTCAATGGTCGGTTCTACACGCACTTCCACAAACTCTCGCCGGTAACGATCGAGGGGGTCAACGAATCCGAGCAGCTCTCGCTCAGTAACCCCATGGCGATCAACCGCGGCCTCGCCACGGACGAGATCGCGCGCGCGGTCATCGCGGAGTACCGCAGGCGCCGGGAGACGGGCGCCTCGTTCGCAGAGTGGTACATCATCGACCCGCCGTTCCCGGACGGCACCTTCGGTGACGAGAAACTCGTGGCAGGCGCCTACGTGAACGGCGGGATCTTCCCGCTCTGCGGGGGCGAGCTCGCACGCGCGGCGCTCAACCACGGAGCCGAATCATACGGGATCGAGATCCTCGACCAGTACGCCTCAATGATCGAGTCGAGCGGCGCAGCGTATCTGTGGTACTTTCCCGACGGTACGCCCTCTTCACCGGAGACGAGCACGAGTCCGGACGCAACACCCACCGACGGGTGGGGGTCGTCCGCCATGCTGTACGGCCTGGTGGAAGGCCTTGCCGGAGTGGTCGACCGGCACTGCTGCTTCTCGCAGGTGGAGCTCACGCCGCGCTGGCTCTTCGCCGGCGAGCAGGAGGCCGATGTCGAGATCTCGTACGCCGCATCCGGCGCCCGATTCGGCTACCGGTATCGCCACGACGAATCAAGAAGACGGATCCTGCTCGAGGTCTCGGGCGACGCTCGAAGCGTGACGATCAGGTTGCCGCTGCCCCACGGTACCACGCTCGAGCGGACGACGTGGAACGGGACGGAGTCTCCGGTCCGAGTGCGCGCCCCTGCCGGCGCCGACCGGACTCCACACTACCTCGAGATCGCTCCTGTCAAGCCGGGGACGGGAGTGCTTGAGATCGCGTACCGCGGCTGATCGGTCGACGGGCCGGGGTCGCTATGCTGGTACGAGTTCCAGTGATGACGCGGTGCTCCCCACTGCGCCGCTTCGCAACAACGGTGGCGTCTTCACCTACCACGACGGTATGTCCAGCCGGACGATGAGCATCGGCCTGTCCCGCATCGAGCTGGGCGCTCAGAGCGATCGCATCCAAGCGTTTCATGGCCCTGGCAGTGTGGGGAGTGACAACGGTCATCCCAGGTCGTAGACTGTCCGGCATGAAAAACCCCCGCCCGTCTACCGCCGCGACCGATTGCGTCACCGGTGCCCCCCCGATGAACACGTCGCCTTTCGATCCACTCAGGGCTACCTTCGGCGACCGCCTCCTCACTGCCGGTGCGGAACTCTCCCGGTTCGACCGCGACGCGATCAGCGAGGAAGGCTATAGCGGTACCCCGGACGCCGTAGTCTATCCGGAGTCGACCGACGAAGTCGTCGAGCTCGTGAACTTCGCCCGAGAGCGCAGGATTCCTCTCGTTCCGCGCGGAGGCGGGAGTGGGCTCTCAGGCGGTGCGGTCCCCGTCGCGGGTGGGATCGTCGTGGCGATGGAGCGGATGAACCGTGTCATCGAGATCGATACGGCGAACCTCGCCGCCGTTCTCGAGCCGGGTGTCGTGACGAAGGAGCTCGATTCGATGCTCGTCCCTCACGGGCTTTTCTTCGCAGGCTACCCCATGAGCGAGGAGATCTGCCAGATCGGCGGGAACGTGGCGGAGAACGCCGGCGGCGGAAGAGCGGTGAAGTACGGCGTGACCGGCGACTACGTGCTTGGGCTCGAGGTCGTGACCGCCGCAGGTAAGGTGCTCAGACTCGGCGGCCGGCGCGTGAAGGACGTCACCGGGTACGACCTCATCGGCCTCTTCGTCGGCTCGGAAGGGACGCTCGGGATCGTCACGCAGGTTAGCCTGAGGCTGCTTCCCCGGCCTGCCGCACGGGCGGTGGCACTCGGCTTCCTCGCCGACGAAACCCGGCTTGCCGAGGTCACCCCGGCGCTCCTCGCCCTTCCCGCGCGGCCTTCGGCCGTGGAGTTCGCCGACGCGGCGTGCATGCGCCTCCTCTCATCGCTCTCCACACAGTGGCGCTGGATTCCCTCCGGGACGGCGATGCTCCTGGTGGAGCTCGACGGCCCGGACCCGGACCGGGTCGCCTCAGAGCGTGACGAAGCGGCTGGGCTCATGGAGTCGCTCGGCGTTGTCGAGATCAGCCGATCGCGCACCGACGCTGACTACGAGAAGCTCTGGCTCCTGCGCAAGCAGGTGCCCTGGGCGCTTATGAAAAAGAGCCCGCACCAGACGATGGAGGACATCACCGTGCCGGTCGCCGGGACGTGGCCTCTGATCGCGGGCACCCGCGAGACGAGCCGTCGACGCGGCGTTGAGATTGCGAACTTCGGCCACCTTGGCGACGGCAACATACACGTCACGCCGCTCAAGCCGGACGAGCTCGAGGTCGAACAGTGGCACGCGGTGCTTCCGGATCTCCAGACCGAGCTCTACCGGCTTGCCGCTTCGCTCGGTGGGACCATCTCCGGCGAGCACGGCATCGGCCACAAGCGGCGCGCCTTTCTGCCGCTCGTCCTCGGCGAGGCGGAGCTCGAAACGATGCGCGCGGTCAAGCAGGCGCTCGACCCGCTCGGGATCATGAACCCCGGCAAGGCGGTGTAGCGGCGGCTCCGGCGTCTGGTCGCGCTCCAACAGGTGATCTCCCCTTATTTCCACGAATACCATCTTTTCCGCTTGCTCGGCCTCAAAATCCGTTATATACTCGTATTAGTAACGCGTATTACGCGTTACTGAAGAACGAAATGGAGGAGGATACGATGAAGAAACTGTTGCAGATCGGTGTGATGCTCGTCATCATGCTGGCGTTCAGCGTGCCCATGCTCATGGCTGGGGCACAGGCTGAGCGAACTGTGGAGGCAACCAATCCCACCGGCAATCCGTGGACCGACGGACAGGACCTGTCGGGGACGGAAGTGATCCTGTTCGGGGCCTACGTGGACGAGGATGCCGCGCGCTTCCGGACGGCCATGGAGCCGTTCATCGAGCAGACCGGCATAGACGTCGTCTACGAAGGGTCGGGCGACTTTGAGGCGCTCATCACCGTGCGCGCGGAGGGCGGAGACCCGCCGGACATCGCGGTATTCCCGCAGCCCGGCCTCATGACTGATCTCTTCAACCAGGGTCACGTGATAGACCTTCGCGACTGGATGAGCGAGAACGACCTGCGCGACTCCTACGACGAGAGCTGGATCGACATGAGCCGCCACGCCGACGGTGCGATCATGGGCGCATGGTACCGCACGAGCGTAAAAAGCCTCGTCTGGTACCCGCCCGCGGTGTTCGAAGAGGAAGGCTACGAGATCCCGACGACCTGGGACGAGCTGCTCGCGCTTTCAGACCAGATGGTCGCAGACGGCTACACCCCGTGGTCGATCGCGATGGAGAGCGGTGGGGCGACCGGATGGGTCGGAACCGACTGGATCGAGGACATCATGCTTCGTATTCACCCGCCCGAGGTATACGATGCCTGGGTGGCCGGCGACTTGCGGTTCGACAGCCCTGAGGTTCGTGAGGCCTTCGAGTACCTCGAAGAGATCTGGATGAACGACGACTATGTGCTCGGCGGCGCTGGCAGCATCCTGACCGTGCCGTTCGGCGACGGGGCGAATCCCCTCGTCATGAGCCCGCCGCGGGCGCTGCTGCACCGCCAGGCGAGCTTCATCACCGCCTTCCTTCCTGACGGCACTGAGGTCGGACCTGACGGAGACATCAACTTCTTCTACCTGCCGCAGATCAAGCCCGAGCTCGGCGACCCGGTTCTCGTCGCTGGCGACATCATGAGCGCCATGCGTGACCGGCCTGAGGTTCGCGCCGTCATGCGCTATCTCGCGACCGGCGAGTCGACGCGAGGCTGGCTCGAGCAGGGCGGCTTCGTCGCGCCGCACGCGGACGTTCCGCTCGACTGGTACCCCGCAGAGGACCGACCGTACGCTGAGATTGTCCAGAACGCGGACGTCGTGCGATTCGACGCATCTGACCTTATGCCGGGTGCTGTCGGGACCGGGTCCTTCTGGACCGGTATGGTGGATTTCGTGAGCGGCGACAGCCTCGACGATGTGCTTCCGGCCATCGACGCGAGCTGGCCGCGGTAGATTGGTGAGCGACAGCCGGCGGCCTTCGCGGCCGCCGGTTACCTTCTGTGCTCATAGAGCAGGGAGAGAATATGAGTGAGGTTCAACAGCTCCAGGAACCGACGGCCCTTGAGAAGCCGGCGGTGAAGGCAGTTGCCGCAGTGACGATTCTCGTTGCGACATTTGCCTTGATCGCAGGAGGATTCTTCTTTCTCAGGGATGCAACCGCGCCGCGCCTGCTCACCGCGCTGGTGGCGCTCGTGATCGGGGTGGGCGGCATCTGGGCTCTCTTCTTCTCGTTCAACACCGTGGCGGAGCTCTTTGGCCCCGCTGTTCGCGACAAGATCCTTCCGTATGTCTTCGTCGCGCCGGCGGTGGCGGCGCTCGGATTCTACATCGTGTGGCCGGGGATCAACACGATCTCGTTGAGCTTCATGGATCGGTTCGGGAACGAGTTTATTGGTCTGGAGAACTATCAATTCATCTTCACGAACGAGGCTATGCTCGTCGTGCTCCGCAACACCTTCCTGTGGGTGCTGCTCGCACCGACATTTGCGACCGCTCTTGGACTCGTGATCGCCGTCATCGTCGACCGCTTCGGGCCACTGACGGAGAAGGTCCTGAAGTCGTTCATATTCCTGCCCATGGCCATATCGTTCGTCGGCGCGAGCGTTATCTGGCGCTTCGTCTACGCGTTCCAGCCCGAAGGTATGCCGCAGATCGGCGTACTGAACGCGATCCACACCGCGCTTGGCAACGCGCCCGTTGCGTGGCTGACGATCAGGCCGTGGAACAATCTCCTCCTGATCTTCATCATGATCTGGCTCCAGACCGGCTTCGCAATGGTCATTCTGAGCGCCGCGGTAAAAGGGGTTCCCAAGGACCTTCTGGACGCAGCCCGGATTGACGGAGCCGGTGAAGTCCGCAGCTTCTTCAACGTAACGGTACCCTATATCCAGGGAACGATCCTCACCGTCCTTACGACGATCGTCTTCCTCGTGTTGAAGATATTCGACGTCGTCTACGTCATGACGAGCGGCCAGTTTGGCACGAACATCATCGCGCTTCGGATGTACCAGGAGGCCTTTGTGCAGCGGAACTTCGGACGCGGGAGCGCCCTCGCCGTGATCCTCTTCGTCGTCGTGATACCACTGCTCATCCGCAACGTCCGCGGCATGAGGAAATCGGGGGACTAGATGAGCGACACAACCGTCAAGAAACCGTACGTCAAACCGAGCGCTGTTGCCGGTGAGACCAAATCGCGCGCCCTCATCGCCGGCATCCCGGCTCGCGCGTTCATCCTCGCGATCGTCGTCATCTGGACGATCCCCACGCTCGGTCTCCTCGTGAGCTCGTTTCGGACGCAGATCGCGATCGCGGAGACCGGCTGGTGGCACGGACTCATCAACTTCACCGATTTCTCGCAGTGGACCATCGCGAACTACGAGCGGGTGCTCTTCGCAGACGACATGGCCAACGCCTTCTTCAACAGCCTCCTGATCACCATTCCGTCCACCGTCATCCCCATCACCATGGCCGCATTCGCCGCGTACGCAATCGCGTGGATGATTTTCCCGGGGCGGAAGATCCTGTTTGTGATCATCGTGGGCCTGCTGATCGTGCCGCTTCAGATGGCGCTCATCCCGGTGCTCCGCGTGTATACTCGGCACGGGATCAACGGCACGTACCTGGGAATGTGGCTCGCGCACACTGGCTTTGGGCTGCCGCTTGCGACGTACATGCTCTACGGGTATATTTCGAGTATCCCAAAGTCGATCCTTGAATCGGCTCATGCGGATGGCGCCACGCCCTGGATGATGTTCACGCGGTTGGTTCTTCCGCTGTCCATCCCGGCTATCGCATCGTTCTCCATCTTCCAGTTCCTCTGGGTGTGGAATGACCTGCTCGTAGCGCTTGTCTTCTTCGGAACGCGCAGGCCCATCGTAACGACACGGCTCGCAGAGCTCGTGGGGAGTCGCGGGCAGTCGTGGCACGTACTGACGGCGGGGGCGTTCATCACGATGGTGGTGCCGCTGATCATCTTCTTCTCGCTGCAGCGCTACTTTGTCCGGGGCATGATGGCGGGCTCCGTGAAGGGATAATGGACGACGAACGAACGGAAGGAAATGAAACGGAAGAAAGCGTCGGCAGCAGATGTCGCTCACCTCGCCGGGGTCTCGAGGACGACCGTGTCCTTCGTGATCAACAATACCCCGGGGAAGAATATCCCGGAGGCGACCCGGCGCAGGGTGCTCGCTGCCGCCGAGAAAGTTGGTTATAGCCCGAACGAGGCGGCTCGAACGCTCGCGATGAGCCGCCGTCGTTCGATCGGTCTGCTGATCTGTCATTCGCAGTTCGTGTATACCGACGCCTTTATCATGCGCGTGGTCGAGGGGATGTCGCTCGCCGTGAACCGGGCCCGGCTCCAGCTCGTCATCCAACCGATCAGCCTGAACGATGCGCGGTACATGGAGATTGCCGAGCGGCTTGGTCTTGACGGGCTCGTGCTGATCAACGCGCACGACAACGACCCCGGGCTCGAGCACATCATCCGTGCCCGTATCCCTGCCGTGGCAATGGACTATCTTCCGGAGATCCCTGTCGACCAGGTCTACGTCGACGGCCGCGCCGCCGCCCGGATCGCGGTGGACCATCTGATCGAGCTCGGACACTCGCGGATAGCCATGATAACCCACGCCGACCCGGTGTACGCCGCCGCAAGGCAGCGGATCGAGGGGTACCACGACAGCCTCGATCGCGCAGGGATTCCTGCGCGCGATGTCTACCTGTGTACCGGCGACTTCTCCGAGCGCTCGGGGTATAGCGCGATGCAAAGGCTCCTCGATCTTCCAGAGCCCCCTAGCGCAGTCTTTGCGGGGAACGATGTGGTTGCGTACGGCGCGCTCGACGCGATCCACGAGCGCGGGCTCACCGTGCCGGACGACATGTCGCTGATAGGCTACGACGATGACTACCTCTCGCGTTTCGTGAATCCACCGCTCACTACCGTAGCTCTGCCGGCGAGCGGTATGGGTTCAACGGCCGTGAGCATGCTGCTCGGGCGTCTCGAAGACGACGTGGAGACCGACGACGACGGCGTCGCCCGCCAATCCCTCGACGCTCACCTCACCCGCCGCGAGTCGTGCGCGCCGCCTCGGCGCGTGTTCGCTTCCTGAGGAAGCAGGGCCTCGCGGTCGCCCCCCGGTATTGCCCGGCGGTCATCGGTCTCGCCCGGCGGTTCCTGCCCTGGTCCCGGCTATTTCATCCGGTACGGCATCAGATAGAGCGCCTCGTTGCCGTGGCGGCTGAGGAGCGTCGCGTAGTCGAGGAGCTCGCGCAGCTCGGCCTCGGATCCGGGGAATCGGCGGGGTGCAACAAGCGAGGCGAGCTCGCCGAACAGCGACTGCGCCGTCGGACCCGGCACGACTTCCACGATCTCGATCGCCTGTGTCCCGAGCAGGTTGCGCATCACGCTCACGCTATCGGCGATACCGCCAACCGAGTCGACGAGGCCGTGCTCGAGCGCCTGCGCGCCGGTCCAGATTCTGCCCCGTGCAACGTCGTGTACAGCGTCCTGCGGCATGCCGCGGGACTCCGCGACGACCTCCACGAAGCGGTCGTACGTCCATTCGATATACTCCGCGAACGCCTCCTCCTCCTCTGGCGAGGGCGGCCTGAGCGGGGAGCCGAAGTCGGCGCCCGGTGTCGTGCGGATCGTCTCCGTCGTGACTGCCAGCTGGTCGAGCAGGCCGTCGACGGTGAGTACGCCCGCGACCACGCCGATCGACCCCGTGATCGTCGTCTCGCCGGCGACGATGTGCGAGGCGGGCGCCGAGATGTAGTACCCGCCGGAGGCCGCCGTCCCGGCCATGGAGACCACGACGGGCTTTCCCGCTTCGACTGTTCGTGCGACTTCCCGCGCGATCGTATCCGAGGCGATTGCCGAGCCGCCGCCGGAGTCGACGCGCAGGATGATGCCGCGCACC
The DNA here is from genome assembly GCA_007127335.1 of Spirochaetales bacterium. Classification (GTDB taxonomy): domain Bacteria; phylum Spirochaetota; class Spirochaetia; order DSM-27196; family SLST01; genus SLST01. The sequence continues at coordinate 17,900 of SKZO01000169.1, forward strand.
AGCGGGTTCTCCCGCGCGTCTCGTATAGCCGCGCTCATCGTTTCGGATCCGATCATCCGCCCGCGAACGCCCTCGCCCGTGACGATCGGACCGTTCGCGTAGATCATCGCGACGCGGGAGCGAGGCGGCGGAGCCCAGTCGTAGACCGTTTCCGGGATCCTGACCGGTCCCACGCGGCGAGCCCAGGGGTGCTCGTCTTCTACGAGATCCCAGACCGCATCCGCGTAATCGAGCGCGTCGACCAGCCCTGCCTCCAGGGCGTCCTCCGCCCGCAGGTACGGGCCGGAGGCGATCGCCGCCCGCGTTCCGGCCGCGAGTCGCTCGCCACGACCGGCCTCGACAAGCGAGACGTATGTGCCGTAGAGTCCCTCTACGATCGCCTCCATCATCACGCGCTCCGCCTCACTCATCTCCGACTCGGAGAGCGGCGCATTCGCGGTCTTGAACTCGTGGCTCGGGAAGCTGGTGAAACGCACTCCGTACCGCTCGAGCAGGTCCGCGAGGTAGAAGCCGGTGTACGCGAGTCCACGCGCGTCAACGCTTCCAAGCGGGTGGAGGATGATCGAGTCCGCCGTGGACGCCGCGAGCAGGTAGTCGAGCTGCGAGATCGAGTCGTAGAAGTAGTAGACCGACTTGCCGGCCTCCCGGAAGGCGCCAAGCGCCTGCGCGAGCTCAACGATGTCCGCGAAGGTCCCCGGCACCCGAACGTTGTGAAGGACGATCGCCTGCACCGCCGGATCCGCGCGGTACCGGGCGAGGTCATCGAGCAGGTGCGCAAGCGGCACCCCCGGGCCAAAGGCAACCACACCGGGCGTTGGAGCGAGCCGTTCGAGCCGGTCGTAGTCAACAACCGTTGGCGTGACGGCGCTGAAGGCGGACCGACGCGGGCGTCCCGAGAGAAACCCGGACACTCGTACCCGATCGTCGTAGGAGGCCCCCGTCTCAAAGTGTCGCGTGTTCACCGCGCCGCGGATCACGAAGCTTCCGTCTCCGGGGCGGTAGCCCGCGGCGATCCGCACGCCGTCGACCGGCTCAGCCTCCGCGTAGAGGTGCGAGACAGCGAAGCTCCCGGCGAAGTCCCATTCCGTGTCCATGCCCAGAGTGATCCGGGAGCCGAGCCCGGGGAGCGAGACGAGCGGACGAACCCCCACGCCCGCCGTGAGCGACCGGTTCTCATCCAGGAGGTCGTGACCGACCGCGCCTACGGCGAGCGACGGCATAGGCCGCGAGAGCAGTCCAACATCGAGCGCGCCGGACCTGAAGCCCTCCTCGCCCCATCGCCAGGTGGAGCCGAACGAGAATGCCCGGTCCCACCCGGCCGAAGAGCTGATCCGGTGGCGCGACGATTCCGACGCAGCGTCGAAGACATACGCCGCACCCGGGGCGTTCAGATACAGCACGAGTCCCTCGAGAGGCTCCGACAGCGGGGCGTCGAGCCCGAACCCGGCCGCGTTCCCAACGGCGAGCGCCGCCGGGTTCACGACCGCGGCGTAGAGTCCGTCGTGAACCGCGACACCGGTCCAGTCGAGCGGGTCGGCCGGGAGCGGGAATGCAAGCAGAACCGCCGCGAGGGCGGGCAGTACAAAGCGTCGGTATGCAGGAAGATTCATGAGAACAGTATGGCGGAAGACGTAAAGCGTGTCAGCGGAACGGGTTTTCGGCGGAAGAAGACCCTCGCGGATACGCCCGGTCGCCGTCCCTGCGGAGGAGCACAATTCCTTCGTCGGCCTTCCGGCGGCTGCGGGTCTCTGCTACACTTCGCGGTGGAGGACGCCATGGAGTGGGACAGGCTTACGTCAGTCGAGTTCGCGGATGCGGTAGGGCGGTGTGGCGGCGTCTGCCTCGTGCCGCTCGGAGTGATCGAGAAGCACGGCGACCACCTGCCGCTGGGGCAGGATGCGATTTACATCCATGAGGTCTGCTCGCGCGCGGCCGAGCGGGAGCCGGCGATCGTCTTTCCGTACTATTACTTCGGGCAGATCCACGAGGCGCGGCACGTGCCGGGAACCATCGCGCTCGACGGCAAACTGTTGCTCGACCTGCTGAACGCGGTGTGCGATGAGATCGCTCGCAACGGTCTCGACCGCATCGTGCTCGTCAACGGGCACGGCGGCAACACGAGCCTGCTGCGCTACTTCCTGCAGCTGACGCTCGCCGAACGGCGCGACTACACGGTCTACCTCTCGGGCATCCCCAAGCCGCTTGGCCCGGCGAAGCAGCTCCTGCGCGCCCGCACCGACGGTCACGCCGGGGAGATGGAGACCTCCGCGATGCTTCACCTGCACCCGGAGCTCGTGAAACTCGACGCGTACGGCGACTACGGTCAGACGCTCGGGCGGATCGCGCACGTCAGGGACGCGGGGCTGGAAACGGGCATCTGGTGGTACGCAGACCATCCGGGGCACCTGCAGGCGGAGAAGGTCGAATTCACCGCGGAGAAGGGCAGGGCGATCGTGGAGGATCACGTGAACCATCTTGCCCGCCAGATCCGCGTCGCTCGCGACGACACCGTCACGCCGGAGCTTGTTCGCGACTTCTACGACCGCAACGAACGCCCGAGCAACCGGTATCCGTGAGCCTCCCGTGGACGCCTGCCGTCAGGCGTCCGGTTCCGTGAGTGTCGCACGAAGACCGGCCGCGAGGATGCGCGACATCTGCGACGCCATCTGCGGCTTGGTGACCGGGATGTCGAACTCCGCACGCAGATGATGGATGCCCTGGACGATCGCGAGGAAGCTCCCCGCGAAGAGCTCCGGCATGGGCCTACCGCGCGGAAACTCCGATCCACCCGGGGCGTCGCCCGGCCTGGCAGGGAAGGCGCGCCGAAAGGCGTCCATGACAGGACCCTGCAGCGACCTGTGCATTTTCATCGCGACCGCTCCGCGCTCCTCCGGGCTGATCTGATCAAGGTCGCTCTCGAGCATGCGAAAGAAGTCGATCTTCGGCTGCGAGAGGAAGAACTGCGCCGCGGCGTCAAGCTCTGCTTCGAACCCGCCGTCCGCCTCGCGGACAGCCGCCTCGAGCCCCGCGTGGTAGCGATCCATCGCCGCATCGAGAACCGCGAGGAACATGTCCTGCTTCCCGCCGGGGAAGTAGTAGTAGAGCGAGGCGGTGCGCACGCCAAGCTCATCCGCAATGTCGCGGAGCTTGACCGCCTGGAATCCTCGTTCCATGAAGAGCCGTTCGGCGCATTCGAGCACCCGCTCCCTTGAAGTATTGTGACTGTTCGCTCTCGTACCCACCACCTCCAGTGTACTCCGGTCGTCACTGAGTGGCCACGAGGTCGGCCTCACGGGCGAGCGCGAGGTGTTCTCGGAACCTGCGCTCGGCCCGGGGATTGTCGAAGAAGAGCCCGTAGATGCAGGGTACGATGACAAGCGCGGTCAGGGTGGAGAAGACGAGGCCGAAGATGATGGTGCTTGCCATGGGTCCCCAGATCACCGAGGTCCCGCCGAGCCCGATTGCCGTCGGCAGAAGTCCGGCTATCGTCGTGAGGCTCGTGAGGATGATCGGGCGCAACCGGGTGGAGGCGCCCTCAACGACTGCGGCCGCGACCGGTACTCCGGCGGCGCGCCGTTCGTTCACGAAGCTCACGAGTACGATGGTATCGTTCACTGCGATACCGGCGAGCGCGACCGAGGCGTAGATCACCGTCGTTGACAGGGGCGTTCCCGAGATCACGAGGAACAGGACAACCCCCACGAAGGCGAACGGCACGGACAGCAGAACCAGGAGCGGCTGCGTGTAGCTGCGGAACTGCCACCCGAGTATGAGGTAGATCAGAAGCACTCCAATCAGGAAGATCCGCAGGATCTCGATCAGCAGATTGGTGAAGTCGGCGAAGGTGCCGCCCACGTTGAGCGTCAGACCCGGGTAGAGCGGCTGCAGCTCGGTCTCGAACAGGGTCACGATATCGTCGTTGATGCCCGACAGGTTTGCCTGACTGAAGGCGTCGCTGGTGATCGTGACCTCGCGCTTTCCGTCGCGCCGGTTGATCGCCGCGAGGGCGCTCGACTCGGTGACGCTTGCGACCGACGAGAACGGGATCAGCCTGCCGTCACGGGTAGGTATACGCAGCTGGGTGATGTCGCCGAGCGTCGCCGCGCCCATGCCCGCATAGCGGACGATCACATCGAACTCCTCGTTGTTCACGAAGACCGACGACGCGCGGATACCGTCGAATGTCGTCCGGATGAAGCTTCCCACCTCCTGGTCGGTCACCCCGAGCCTGGCCGCACGTTCCCTGTCGACCACGATCTGGATCTCCGGCGTACCCTCGTCCAGGTTGTCCGCGATGTTGAAGAGCTCCGGATAGGCGGCCAGGCGATCGGTGATGGCCGCAGCCGCGGCGCCGAGCTCGACGAAGCTGTCGCCGAACACCCGGAAGCTGACCGGCGCGCTCGTTGGCGGGCCGTTCGTCGCACGCCTGAACTGGACGGAGTCCGCGCCGGGGATGTCGAACGTCAGGTCCTGTGCGTCTGCGATGATTTCGGTGATCGACCGCGTGCGTCCTTCGTCCTGTTCGGTGAGATCGACGATGATCTGCGCGACGTTGCTCCGCCGGACGGTTCCAGAGTCGGTCTGCGAAAAGCCGACGGTCGAGTTGACCGACACGATCTCACCATTGCCCACGAGCGGGAGCAGGCGCTCCTCGTAGCGGTCCACGATCTCGTTCGTTCGCGATTGGGGGGAGCCGGTTGGCAACTCGAGTTCTATGTAGAAGACCGAGAAGTCTTCCGCGCTGAAGAGATCCTGCTGGATGAAGGGAACAAGCGTGAATACGCCGACGAGCACGACCAGCATTGCCGCGACTGTCAGGCCGCGGAACCGGTAGAGCCGCGTGATGAGCGAGCCGAATGCGTCCCGGAGTTTGTCAAAGAAACGTCTCACCGGCTCGCGGTTGCCGCCTGGCCAGTCCGCGTAGTGCGACGGAAGGAAGAACGCGGCCTCAAAGGTGGACGCGATCAGCGCGATCGTAACGGTCAGCGGAACCACGCGCAGAAACAGGCCAATCACTCCCGGAAGCAGGGTCAGCGGCAGGAAGGCGGCGACCGTCGTCGCCGTCGCGGCAACAACCGGGATAATGACCTCGTTCGTGCCGACGACTGCCGCGCGGTGCTTGCTCAGACCGAGTTGCTGACGCCGGTAGCTGTTCTCCACGATCACGATCGAGTGATCGACGATGAGACCGAGCACGAGCACGAGCCCGAAGAGGGTATTGCTGTTGAGCGTCTCTCCAAGCGCTTCGAGGACGAGGAAGGTGATCGCAAAGCTCAGAGGTATGCCGATCGCCGTCATGATCGCGTTGCGGAACCCTATGAACACGAACAGGATGAGCACGAGCAGTCCAAAGCCGAGCAACGCGTTACTGACGAGGATGTTGATGCTCTGCCGGATCTGCACCGTCGAGTCGTTGGAGAGGCTGAACTCGATCCCGGGATCGGCCGTACCACGAATGAAGTCCACCTCCTCACGGACGGCGTCGATCACGCCCACGGAGTTTCCCCGGGGTACCTTTGTGACCCTGAGCACGAGCGCTCGTTCACCGTTGAACCGTGAAACAACGCCGGAGCGCTCGAAGTCGAGCTGCGGAACGGCCACATCACGCAGCCGCACGACGCCTTCCGGTGTGCTGCGGACGATAATCTCCCCGAACGCCTCCACGGCGTCAATGCTCCCAACCGTACGCAGCAGGAATTCGCGGCCTTCGGTGGAGACGGTTCCGCCCGGAACCGTGACGTTTCGTGACTGGATCGCCGTCACTATCTGCGAGACGTCGAGGCCGAGCGCCTCCATGCGCTCCTGGTTGACTGCCACGGTGATCTCGCGCTCCCGCCCGCCTATGATGTCGACCCCGGAGACGTCGTCTCGTCTGCGAATCCGTGTTGCGAGCGTACGGGCGGTCCGGTCGAGCGTTGCGAAGCCCACCGGGCCGTGGAGGACGACCTCGATCACGGGGAGAAAGTCGTTGGAGGAGAAGTCCGATATGCTCGCCTGCAGCGTGCCTGCCGGAAGCGACACCCGCGTGAAATTGGTCTGGACGTCCTGGAGCGCGCGCGCAAAGGCCTCGTTCGACATGCCGTCATCGAACTCGAGGGTCACCACCGAGAGCCCCTCGCTCGTCGACGAGCGGACCACCTGAAGACCGTCGATCCCCTGCATCTCGTTCTCAACGGGAACCGTGACGCTCTGCTCCACGTCCTCAGCGGAGACCCCGGGGTAGGGGACCACGACGTTGATGAAAAAGAGCGGGACCTCGGAGAACTGTTCGCGAGGCAGCCGGAAGAGACTGAATGCCCCGAGCGCGAGCACGGCGATCATGACGATGTTGACGAGAACCGGGTTCTTGACCGAGAAACGCGCGAGGCTCATCGGGCGGCTCCCTGCTCCTGGGCAGTCCGCACGCTCGGCTGTACACGGTCGCCTTCGGCGAGGGACCGCAGGCCTGACACGATCACCATCTCCCCGGGCTCGACCCCCTCCTGGATGGCGACCCGCTCGCCCTGACGATCGCCCACGGTGACGATGCGCCGTTCAGCGAGCCCGTCCTGCGTTGCGACGAATACGCTCCGTTCCTCGCCGCGGGTGATCACCGCTGCCGCGGGCACGACGAGCTCCGCCGGCGCTCCGGCCGGGGGAATCCTGACCCGCGCGGACAGCCCGGCGCGGACAAGGGTATTCGGGGGTTGGTTCCAGCGGACGATCACGGGAAAGCTCCCGGTCTGCGAATCGCTGCCCGCCGCGATCGCAGCGATCTCCCCGCGCATCTCTGCTCCGCCGGCCGCCGGAACGCTCACGAAGGCTTCGCCGCCCGGCCGCAGGTACCTGATCTCTCGTTCACCTACCGAGAGGCGTACCTCCATCCTGCTCGGGTCTATAATCCGCGCGACCGTGATCCCGGCGTTCAGGAAGTTGCCCGGCTCAACCGTTGCCGGCCGGGACGCGACAAGGCCGTCAAAAGGGGCGACGATCGTCCGGTCCGCCAGGGCCTTCTCCGCCTGGGCGAGCCGCGCGCGGGCTCCGGCGAGGGTCCCTCGGGCCTGGCTCAGCTGGGACTGCGACGCGCTTCCCGACGCCGCGAGACGCTCAGTGGTCGTGACGTTGAGCTCCGCGGCATCGGCCGCCTGACGTGCCTCCGCGACGTTGAGCTCCTGGATGGTAGTGTCCAGGGTGACCAGAACCTGTCCGGCACTCACCGCCTCCCCGAGCTCGAACGGAGCGGTCTCGATCACTCCCTGCGTCTCCGAGACGAGGCTGACCTCCCGAGCGGCCGCGACCATGCCGGACGCCGCGATGTCCGCGACCAGGGTCGTGCGCTCGGCTGCGGCGACCTCGACCGGCCGCGGGGGCAGCGACGCAACCCGCTCCATCACCCACGGCGCAGACGCTTCACTGGCCGCGTCCGGGGAATCGCCGCACCCGACCAGAACTATCACCAAAACCGTCAATACCGCTATTACGGAAGCTCTCGTCCTCATAGGAGCCAAGATAATACGGATATTATGGAGAGAAAACTAAATTCTACTTATTTCTAGGTAGATTCAGGCATCCAGCCGCCGCGGTTTACCTCCCCTCCGCCGTGCCGCCCGGCAACCGCCGCGGTTCACTCCGCCGCGGCACCGGGCGCCGGGCGCCTGCAGCTCAATCCCCTCCCCAGAGCCACTCGATCTCCTCGCGGCTGAGCTCGATGTCGAGCGCCGGCAGGGTCGTCGCGGTCTCGTGGATCACGCGCGGGCCCACGAGCGCATAGCTGGGAAAGGGCTGGCGCAGGACGTAGGCCGCGGCGATGTTGATGGGCGTGCAGCCCTTCTTCTTCGCGAGCTCTTCCGCGCGGTCGCGGCGGGCGCGGTTATCCGGGGAGTCCCAGCATTCGAAGTTCGA
>SKZO01000227.1 GCA_007127335.1 Spirochaetales bacterium
CCGCGATGCGTGCCTGGTCCCGCGAGACGGTCACGCCCGCTCCTTCCACGCCGTAGCGCTCCGCCGCGTACCGGAGCAGACTCCCCCACCCGCAACCGATATCGAGCAGGCGCATCCCGGGGTCCAGCGCGAGCTTGCGGCAGATGAGGTCGAGCTTGGCCTCCTGTGCTTCCTCGAGGGTTTCAGCGTCGCGCCAGTAGGCGCAGCTGTAGACCTGCCGCTCGTCGAGCATGATGGAGAAGAGGTCATCGCCTATGTCGTAGTGCCGTGTGCCGATCTCGTACGCCCGACGCATGCTCTGCGGGTTCGTGAGCCGGTATCTCAGGCCAATCGCCAGTATCCGCCAGTCGCCCTTCACCCGCTGCTCGAGCTTTGCTTCGAGCAGCTTCGTCAGGAACTGGTCGAGCGACGGGCTGTCCCACCAGCCGTCCATGTACGACTCGCCCAGGGCAAGCGCCCCTCCGCCGAGTACGCGGCGATAGAAACGTTCATCGTGAACCTGCAGGTCCCACGAATCCGATCCTCCGACGGTTACCCCTGCCTCGTCAAACAGCGCTTCGACTATCTGTCCTGCTGATCTCCCCATACGAGCACCTCGCGCGAGCCTCACCCTTCAGGATAGACGCCGGGGACTCATACTTCAAGCGCTCTGCCTTCCTCCCGCCGCGCATCATCAGAGCTCTTCAGCGTGAGTGTAATGCGCGTGCCGCCGTCCGAATGAAGCCGGACCGCGCCGTCGATCTGCTCCGCAAGCTCCCTGATGAGGCCGAACCCCGTCGTAGTCGCCTCTTCGAGTCTGAAGGTCGCGGGCAGACCGGCCCCGTCATCCGAGATCTCGACGACCGTCTCCGCGGCGCCACGATCGAGGCGCACGCGTATCGTCCCGGCGCCGTTGTCAGGAAAGGCGTACTTCACCGCGTTCGTGATGAGCTCGTTGACGATCAGCCCGATCGCAACGGCGCGACGCGAATCCGTCTGCGCCTCGTCGAGATCGGTCTCCAGGCGCACCTCGCCGGGATGCACGTGGTACGTCCTCAGGATCGTCGTCGACAGATCCTGCAGGTAGCGGCGCAGATCGACCGTACCGCCGTCGTCGGTGCGGTTGATCTCGTCGTAGATCATCGCCATCGTTTCGACCCGTGTCTGCGCGTCGATCAGGATCCGCCGGGCGTTCTCGTCGGTTGTCTTGGGCAGCTCAAGGCTGAGAAGGCTTGCGATGACCGCCAGGTTGTTCTTGACGCGGTGCTGGAGCTCCGCGGCGAGGATCTCCTTCTCGCGGAGGCTGCGTTTCAGTGCCTCCTCGGACTCGACACGAGCCGAAATATCGCGCACGAACTCGACGATGCCCGTGACGTCCCCGGTAGCCGGATCCTTGATCGGGTAGGAGAAGAGCTCGATCCACGCGATCGGCGAGTCCGGGTGGCCGGGCACGATGTCGTGTTCGGTCTCGCCGCTTTCGAGGGTGCGGACGGTCGGGCAGTTGCTGCAGACGTCACTCCGGCCGTGGTAGACGGCGTGACACCGTCGGCCGACGAACTGCGTCTCGTGCGGGTACCATCGCTTCATCACGCTGTTCACGTGTCGTATCGTGAGGTCCGGGTTGAGCACCGAGATCCCGTCCTGGACGCTCTCGAGAACACTGTTGAGAAAGAGCTCGTGGTCGGTACCGCGCAGGGCATGGGTGGTCCTGAACAGCCGCAGGGCCGTCCGAAGTGACGCAAGCAGCACGACCTCGCCCGAGCTCTTCACGACGTAGCCGTACGAGGTGATGCCTTCGGTTCGTTCAACGACCTCACGTTCGGTATGCGAGGAGACGAAGACGATCGGGACTTCGCGGATCGCGAGTATTTCGCGTGCCGCCTCCGTACCGTCCATACCATCTCCCAGGTCTACGTCCATGAGGATGATGTCGATGTGCGGGCTCGCCCGCCGTATCTGCGCGATTGCCTGTTCGCCGCTCACGGCGGGGATCACGCGGTACCCGGCTGCTTCGAGCTGGTGCGTCTCGAGAAGTGCGATGACAGGCTCGTCCTCGACGAGCAACACGGTCCCGGGGCGGGAGTCAGCGGCTTCGGGGCTCATTGCGCCCAATACTACCACAGTTATGGAGATTTTGCGAGAGAGAAGTTTTTGCTGTTCGGCACCTCGAGAAGACCGGAATGGCTTCGCCGCCGCGGCGGTCCGGGGTAGAATGGCGCATGAGCTCTCTGCGCACCGACTTTGTCTCTCCGCCCATGACCATGCGCCCGCGGCCGCTGTGGTTCTGGAACGACACGACGGTCAGCCGCGAAGGCATCCGCGATCAGTTGAAGATGTGCGTCGAGGCCGGCTATGGCGGGCTCGGCATCCTGCCGTTCGGCCCGGGCTTCTCGCCCTCCTATCTGAGCGATGAGTACTTCGAGCTCTACGGAGTCGCCCTCGAGTATGCCGGCGAGCTTGGCATGACGCTCTCACTGTACGACGAGTACGGATTCCCGAGCGGATCGGTGGGGGCGCGCAACTCCGCGGCGAGGAGCGCCTTCGCCGCCCGCCATCCGGAGCTGCTCCTCAAGCGGCTCGACAAGGCCGAGCGGATGGCAAGCGGCCCCGGACCGCTCGAGATCCGTCTGCCCGCCGGGCCGGCGGGCGCTCCACCTCCGGCGGTTGAAGCGGTGGTCGCCGTGAACACCGTAACCCTCGAGACCGTGCCCCTCGCCGAGGCGGAGATCGTGGCTGACCCCGCAGGCGTCGTCGTGCGATGGGACGCGCCGCCGGGGATCTGGCAGCTCATGGTCTTTTCGTGCGTCACCGACGGCGAAGAGATCTGCGACTACCTCGATCCACAGGCGGTGCGCGCCTTCGTGGAGATGACGCACGAGGCGTACTACGCGCGTTTTGCCGCGCACTTCGGCACGACGATCGATTCGACCTTCCATGACGAGCCGACGCTCTACCGCGCCGGTGGCCGCACCTGGACGCATCGTTTCGCGGAGCACTTTCGTGAGCTCCACGGCTTCGATCCGGCGCCGCTCTTTCCGGCCCTCTGGTACGACGTCGGCCCCCGGACGGCAGCGATGCGAAACTACCTCCTCTCGACCCGGACCGAGCTCTACGCGCGCGGGTTTGCGGGGCAGATTCAGGGCTGGTCGGCCGAACACGGGATCGCCGCGACGGGGCACCAGGACCAGGAGGAGATCGAGAATCCCGCGTCGGTATCCGGCGATCTGATTGCCTGCTTCAAGTACCAGGAGATCCCGGGGATCGACAAGATAGGCGGGAACCGGCCGGCCGAGCGCTTCTACAAGGTGGTGAGCTCGGCCGCCTACGCGTACGACCGCCCCTTCGTCATGTCTGAGACCTACGGCGCGATGGGCGACATAGGGTGGGACGAGATCTACCGCGTCGCGCTCGACCAGTACACGGCCGGCATCAACATGCTGATCCCGCACGCGGTCTGGTACGACGACAGCCGGGTGGTTTTCAGACCGGAGCTCTCGCCGCGCAACCCGCTCTACGCCGATTCGCTGCGCGACTTCAACGACTTCCTTGGGCGGCTCAACGTCCTCATGCAGAACGCCGGACGTCACGTCGCAGACGTCGCGATCCTCTATCCCATAGACGGGCTCTACGCCGCGCACCACTTCGACGGTGAGCTCGGTCCGTACCGGGGCGGCGTCCGCGTGCCCGAGAGCAACTACGTGGAGATCGCCCACCTTCTCTCGCGTCGCCTGGGAGTCGATTTCCGCTTTCTGCACCCCGACGTCCTGGACGAGCGCGGCGCGGTGCGCGAGGGTGCGATCGAAGTCCCGGGGACGATCCACCCGGGCCGCTTCCCGCTCCTGATCCTCCCGGCCATGCGCGCGATCCGACCCTCCACCGTATCGCTGATCGACGAGCTCCTCGCAGGCGGCGGACACCTGATTGCCGTGGGTGAGCTTCCCCGCGCGAGCGCCCGCTTTGGCGACGACGAGGCTCCCGACCGCCTGCGCGAGACGATCGCGCGCCACCCGAACGCGAGGTGGCTCGCCGCACCGACCGCGGCACTCGGCGCGGCGATCGCTGCCGCGCTCCCGGAGCCGGACGTCACGATCACCCCTGCCGAGGGCATCGGGCTCATCCACAAGGTGCACGGGGGGAAGAACGTCTACCTCGTGGCGAACCTCAACGACGCCCCCGCGACGGTCTCGCTCAGCCTGCGCGGGCGGATGGAGCTCGAGCTCCGGGACCCTCACACCGGTCGGATCGCGAAGGCGGAATGCCGACGCGATACCCCCGGCCGCACGAGCGCGGCCGTGCCGCTGGAGCCGAGCCGCGGCGCCGCGCTCGTTGAGCGGTAAAGGGGACCGCGACGCCGGTCAGGTCAGGCGTCGGCTCTCACGATCCGGCTCTCTCCGCGTACTCGCGCAGAATCTGCAGATAGCTCCGGTAGTCGGTGAGCGAGACCTCCGGCGGCGTCTGGTGGTCGACCGACGGGATGAACCCGCCGCTGCGCATCGTCGGGAGCAGCCGCTCGAACTCCGCGCGTATCGCCGCGTCACCAAGGTGCATGACGCGCTTGTCGTACCCTCCGATCATCACGAAGTCAGGGTGCTCGGCGCGGAGCGCGGCGACGTCGACTCCTGAGGCGCGCTCGAGCGGGAGGATCCCCTGCACGCCAACCCGCTTCAGCCACGGGATGAGCGGCGAGACCTCGCCGTCCGAGTCGACGATCGTGATGATCCCCCGCTCCCGGAGCGCGGCGGTGAGCCTGCGGTAGTAGGGCGCGAGAAACTGGTCGAACAGCTCCCTGGAGAGCATGGGCCCGTGGTTGTACGACATGTCCTCGGCGATCGTGGCGAAGTCCGGGGTCGTGACGCGGCAGAACTCGTCGAGCGCGCGCAGGTTGAACTCGAGCAGGTCGCGGTTCATGCGATGGATCAGCTGCGGGAGGTCGTAGAACGCGTAGAGGTGGTTCTCTATTCCGAGCAGCGTCCGTGGATACCAGAAGAACCCCTCGAGCGTGATCCAGACGACGCGTTCGCCGCTCGCGTGCGAGTCGCGCCACGATGAGATCGACCGGGCGTCTACCGCCGGCTGCGGATAGAGATGCGGGAGCAGCTCCTCGTAGCCGGACTCGTCCGCGACCAGGGGCGCGCCAAAGTGCGAAGGGCGCGGCGCGCTCGCCGCACGCGGCCTGATCCACAGCTGCGACCAGCAGTCGAGGCCGAAGCAGGCGCGAAGCGCCGGCGCGTCTGCGGCGTCGGTCCCCGGACAGAGCTCGGAGAGTCCTTCATCCATCCACCGCTCGACGGTCTGGTCCCAGTAGCCGGCCCACTCGACCATGGGCATGCGGTCCGGGGGGGTGAACCCGACGACGGCGTGAAATCGTTCGCGTGGCCTCATCCGGCGAGCATAGTACGGTCGCCGGCGCGTCAGCTATGCGTATCTTGTCCTTTCGTAAGGGTTTCCGGAGGCGATCCTCCGGCCCGGTACGCGCCGGGCGTCGTGCCGAGCCGTCTGCGGAAGGTGCGGTTGAAGAAGGCGAGGTCGGTGAAGCCCGACTCGAGGGCGATCACGGAGATCTTGCGGTCCGTCGACCGGAGCGCCATCATCGCGGCCTCGAGCCTGCGGTCCATGAGGTACTCGAAGACGCTGCGCCCAGCGTATGCGCGGAACCGCCTGCACAGGTACGTCGGGCTCATCCCCGCCGCCTCAGCGAGGTCGGCGAGCCGAACGCGCTCCGCGTAGTCGGTATCAAGGATCGCGCGAACGCGCGCGAGCTTCGCGTCGGCAGGGATCCGGATCACTCCGCTGCGGCGTGCCTCGCGGGCACAGAGGATCAGGAAGCTCGAGAGCAGGTTCCGCGCGCTCTCCTCGTAGCCGGCCTCCGCCGCCATCAGCTCGTCGAGCATCGCGAAGAGCAGCCCGCGCACCTTCTCCGGCGAGCGGAGGTTCACGTGGATGACCCGGTTGGTCCGATTGGAGAGGGTGGGGTGAAGCGTGACGATCTGCGGGAGCACGAGCTGAAGCTCTCCCGGCAGCTGGGGCAGGGGGCGTCGGGTCGGGTCGAGGAAGAGGTTCATCACTTCCATTGGTCCTTCGGTGACGATGTCGTGCCGCTGTCCGTAGTTCACGATTGCGATCGACGTGCCGTCCTCGTCGAACACCGCGTCGTCGAGGAAGTGGCGCCCGCGTCCTGAGAGCACGCAGCTGAAAAGAATCACCCCCAGCCCGTGCATGCGTTTGTGGACGTTCTCATACTCCGGGTAGTAGCGCAGGTCGAATCCCAGGCGTGGGATGGTTCCGGCGGAGCCCTGCGCCGGAACCAGGCGGTAGGCACCTGCGTCCGTCAGTGACATGCGGAGCGCAAGATTCCCGACATAGATGATAAGATATACATGGGACGTTCCCTTTTTCCTGTCCATCTTACTGAACGGAGGCAGTCATGAACACAGCTCTGACGCAGGAACAGATCGATCAGTATCAGCGCGACGGCGCGCTCATCTACCGGAACTTCATGTCGGCGGAGGAGGTCGACGCGCTCCTCTCCGAGATCTCGCGATCGGTGGAGGAGCTCGGCGGCAGCAAGGTAGCGAAGAATGCCGACTACGGGAAATCCGACGCCAAACCTGAAGACTCGAAGAGTCTCGATACCGACTACTACGAGGGGGTCTTTCTCCAGCGCGTGAACCTCTGGAAGCTCAACGACGCGATCAAGCGCATCTTCCTTGGCCCGGAGCTTGGCGAAATGGTCACCCGCCTCGCCGGCGTTTCCGGCATGCGCGTCTGGCACGACCAGACGCTCCAGAAGCAGCCGTGGGCGAATCCGACCGCATGGCACCTGGACAACCCGTACTGGTCGTTCTACAGCCGTGATGCGATCAGCGTCTGGATCGCGCTCGACGATGCGACCGAGGCGAACGGCTGCATGTGTTACCTGCCCGGAACGCACAGGAGCGCGGAGTTCGAGCGCAACGTTCCCATCTCACCGAGCATAGGCAAGCTGTTCAAGGCGTACCCGGAGTGGAACGCGACAGCGCCCATCGTGGGCACGATGAAGCGCGGCGACTGCGGGTTCCACAACGGCCTCGCCGCTCACGGCGCCGGCGCGAATATGACTCCCGGGTACCGTAGAGCGATGACCTGCGCGTACATGCCCGACGGCTCTACCTTCAACGGCCAGAAGAACATTCTACCCACCGACTACTTCGAGTCGCTCACGGTTGGCGACGTCCTTGACAACGACGAGCTCAACCCGCTCGTGTGGCCGCAGTAGGGCGTCAGCAGACGCAGGGTATCAGCAGACGCGCACCACCGGGATCCCGACCAGCCTGCCGAGCTTCTCGATGGTCGCCCCGTGGTGCCCGATCCCGATCGCGCAGTGGTGGCTCGGTCCGGCCTTCGACCACGACTCGATGAACCCCTTCGCGCCTGCGGAGAAGCGGTAGCGGCTGTTCGTGTTGCCGATGTGCAGGACCGGGCCCGGCACGCATTCGCCCTCCGCGGTCAGCAGGAAGACCCCGTCGTTGTTCTGACAGACGGAGAGCAGCGTGACCGGTCCGTGCCTGACGGTCATCTGGATGGACAGTCCCTTGCCCGGCTTGCCGTGATAGACCGGCAGCGGGACGAGCCCCACGCGACCTTCGGCAATGGCGAAGTGCGCCGGCCCGTCATGGCCAAGCATCACGATGTCGTCGTTGAAGTCCATCGCGTAGAACTCGCTGAACGACCCGCCGGCGTCGAGGCTGTCCATAATCTTCATTGCCTGCGCGTTCTTCACCTCGCATTCCCCGGCGACCGGCACGTGGCGTCCGGTCAGGAGCGTATTGCCCGGGATAATCGATGTGATGATGTTCTCGTTCGCGCCGCCGGGACTGCCCTCGTAGTAGTAGGCGAGCGATCCAAGTCCGTGCCGTTCGACGAGGCGGTCGAGGGCGACCGAGGTGCGCGCCGCGCGGTCGAGCTCGGCGTCCTCGCATTGGGGATCGACGTCGAAGGCGCTGCGGAACTCGTCGATCTTCGCGCGCGACTCTTCATCGCTGACCTCCGCGCGCAGATCCGCGAGCTCGTCGATCTCCAGCAGGTCGATCTTCGTACCAAAGGTGGTGGCCTGCATCGTCATGTCCGTGTAGACGTCGAGCATGCCCATGTAATAGTGGCCCATGACGCCCAGGTGGTTCTCACGCATCGCCCGACGCGTCCGTGCCGCGGCGACCCACCCGGCGAGCTCCGTCCAGCATCCTTCGTCCTGGAAGTGGCCGGTCACCAGGTGGAAGTCGATCTCCGCACGCCCGAGCACGCTCGCGATCTCCGGGACCGAGCAGGCCTGGCAGTGGGCGAGCCACTCGCCGGTCATCACGCCGCGGTCACCGAGCGCGTTGAACCGTTCGTAGTCGATCGCCGGCACCGGCTGCATGTTGATGACGACGACCGGAACGCGAGCCCTCTGGACCACCGGCAGCACGGTCGAGCTCAGCGCGTAGGTGCTGATGAACAGGAAGACGATCTCCACGTCGTTCCGGGCGAAGAGATCACCCGCCTCCTCGGCCCTCGCCGGGGTATCCACCAGCCCGGCGGACACGACGTCCGCGCCCGACTTCACCAGCCGGCTGTCGATCTCGCCCAGATACCCCTCGAGCCGGGCCTTCAGGCCGTCGAACTGCGGCCAGTAGGTGTCGAGCCCGATGCCGAACAGGCCGACCTTGATACTCGTTGGCGCTGAATTACCCATTGCTCCTCTCCACGCGCTTCCCGAA
>SKZO01000165.1 GCA_007127335.1 Spirochaetales bacterium
AGGCGCGTGAGGCGGCAGCCGCCCGCCGGCCGCGGGTCAGCAAGGAGGAGCGCAAGCTCCACAACCAGGTGCTGAAGTCCTTCATGAAGTTCGTTCGCTGGGCCGGCCGGCACGACGTCGTCTTCAACACGTCGATCGGTCCAAGGGAGTTCTCTGAGATGGTGGCCGTTAAAGTCCCCGAACGCGCCGACGACTTCATCGAGCTAGCGGAGCTGTTCGAGGAGATCGTGTATTCGCCGCATGAGACGGGAAGTGAGCTGCAGGCCCGGTACCACGACAAGGTCACTGCCGTGGTGAAGTCTCGTTCGTAAAGGAAAGGAGTGGCTGAAGTGAGTGATATCAAAGCGTGGGCGGCGTCCCTGACGGACGCTGTTGGATCGGTCTTTTTTGGACGGCCGGAGCATATCGAGCGGTTTCTCGTGGCGATCCTGTGCCGCGGTCACGTGCTCATCGAGGACGTCCCGGGAGTGGGCAAGACCCTCCTCGCTCGCGCGATCGCGCGTGCGCTCGGCGGAGAGTTCAACCATGTGCAGTGCACACCGGACCTCCTGCCGTCGGACGTTCTCGGTGTCTCGATCTTCAACCAGAAGACGGGTGAGTTCAGCTTCCGGCAGGGGCCGGTGATCACGAACGTGCTTCTCGTAGACGAGATCAACCGCGCGACCCCGCGGACGCAGTCCGCGCTGCTCGAAGCGATGGCGGAAGGGCAGGTGAGCGTAGAAGGCCGGTCGATCACCCTTCCGAGCCCCTTCTTCCTGATGGCGACGCAGAGTCCCACCGAGTCTGAGGGCACCTTCCCGCTTCCCGAGGTTCAGAAGGACCGGTTCTTCCTCTCGTTCAGCCTGGGATATCCTGACCGTGACGCGGAGACCCGGATTATGGGGTCGCAGGCCACCGAGGCGCGTCCCATCGACGAGATGCAGCCGGTCTCCGACCCGGAGACGGTCACGAAGATGCAGGAAGCGATTCTTTCGGTCGGTGTCGACGAGCCGATCAAGGACTACATCATGGCGATCATCGGGAAGACCCGCGAGGACGCACGGCTGACGCTCGGCGTCTCACCGCGCGGGTCGCTCGCGCTCTACCGGGGATCGCAGGCGCTTGCGGCGCTTCGCGGGCGCGACCATGTCGTCCTCGAGGACGTGCAGGAGATAGCCGGCCCAATCCTGAACAAGCGTATCCTGATCAAGTCCGAGCACGGCGCCCGCGGGCTCACCGAGGAGACGGTGATCAGCGAGACGCTCGGGGCGCTCGATCTGCCTGAGGAGACGGCATAGCCGTATGACATATTGGTGCTACGTTTTGATATGTTGACACCTCCACGGGTCGGGGCTACCATAGACTCACTATACCATGGGCTCGCCACTCGGGCGCGCTCAGACAAAGGAGCGGTATCATGAGAAAAGTAACGCTGTTACTATTCGGCCTCTCGCTCGTTGTCGCGGGGTCTCTCTTCGCGACGGGCGTCCAGGAGGAGGCGGTCACCGAACGGCCCATTCTCGAGTACACGACGCTGTTTCACTTCGACAGTGGCGATCCCACGGAGAATCTGGACCTCAAGGAAGAATTCACTCCGTGGTTCAACGACTACTTCAACGTTGATCTCAGGATCACCTACTTCCCCAGGCCGGAGTATCCGCAGCGAATCAGCCTCGCGCTTGCCACCGGTGAGATCAGTGGTATCATCCGCCACTTTGGCGGTGCGTACGCGGCGGAGCTGTGGGCCGACGGGTCGAGCATGGACTGGCTCCCGCTGATCCAGGACAATCCGAACTGGCAGAAGCTGGAACCCGGTATGCAGGAAGAGTGGATGCGAGACGGTGTGCTCGTTGGCTTTCCCACCGCGTGGATGCCGGGCAGGAACTTCTCCCGCCACATCCGGAAGGACTGGCTGGACAACTTGGGCCTTGAGGTTCCGCAGACGATTGAAGAGTTCTACACCGCGATGAGGATGTTCACGGAGAACGATCCGAACCAGAGCGGTCAGGACGACACCGTGGGCCTCACGACCCGCACAACCTGGCTCCTGCAGGACATGTTCCACGCCTTCGGCGTACCGCTCAACCACGTTGGCGGGCACGCAATCACCACCGACCCGCACGACGGAGACCGGTTCAACGACCAGATGCTGAAGCCGCAGATGGTCGCCGCTCTCCAGAACCTTGCCGACCTCTACGCCAACGGCTACCTCGACCCGGAGGCATTCTCGATTCCGAGCGGCGGCGCCGCGCGCGAGCGGGTCTGGCAGGGCTTTGCCGGCAGCATCTACGACTGGACCCACAACTACGTCTGGTACACGAACCAGGCGCGCACCGTGGATCCGGACGCCGAGTTCGTCCCCATCCTGGGACTGACGAGCGAGTATGCGGACCGCTACGTGAACCCGGGCGGCGGGTACGGTGCCGGTGAGCCGCTCATCATGGTTCGCGGCACGAGAAACGCGGAGGAGCAGGCGAATCTCCTGCTTGACCTCTTCCTGGGTAATGAGATCGCCTACTGGTCAGGCCGGTGGGGCATCTACGAGAAGTACTGGGAGTTTGGTCCCAATGGTGAGATCGTCCGGCTCCCGTGGAAGTGGACCGACGGAACCCCGGCCTATGCGCCCGGCCCGACCATCGGAATAACGAACGACGTGGAGCCGTTCTTCGCGCTCTGGCAGTCGGGGTACATCACGCAGGGCAATGAGCAGGCGAGCAGAGACTGGCAGGCGCGGGAAACCCGTATCGCGGAGATGGTTCGGGAGGGTCTCGAGACCGACATCTACTTCCAGTACGTGTCCGGACATACGGAGCCGCGTTCCGAGGCGTACGACGCAGTCTCGGCGGACATCCGACGCATCTTCCTCGAGACCGTGACCATGGCAACGACCGGGCAGGTGACGCCGCAGCAGGCGCTCGACAGCTACCGCTCGCAGATGCGGGCGATCGGCGCGCAGCGGATTCTCGACGAGGCAAATGCTGCCCTTGGGAAGACCTCTTCCACGCGGTGGCGGTACTAGCATACGGGGCTTGTAGCCCCGATTCGTGAGACAAGCGGCACTTTGAGGGGGTCAGCACGGCGCGCAGCCGGCGCTGGCCCCCTTTCTTCCGGTGCCGGAGGCAAGTAACTTTTCAGCGACGAGGTAGCCATGGCGCATTCAGATGCGGTAGCCCTTCCGCTCGATGTCAGCGAGAAGGCCAGGAAGAAGGGCAAGATCTTCACGAAGAGGAGCATCCCCCTCTACCTGATGATCCTGCCCGCGATGATCTTCACGATCATGTTCCAGTACATCCCCCTCCCCGGACGGTTGATCGCCTTTACGGATTTCCGGACGGCGGGCTTCCAGGGGTGGGTAGGGCTCCAGCACTTCCGGTTCCTGTTCAACCTCGACTACTTCTGGAACGCGTTCATAAACACCTGGCGTATCGTGCTCCTGGGCTACCTCTTCTTCTTTCCTGCGCCCATCATCTTCGCGCTCCTGCTCAACGAGATCCGTGTCAAGTCGTTCAAGAAGGTCGTCCAGACACTGACGGTGCTGCCCAATTTCGTCAACTGGGTCGTCGTATCCACGATCTTCATCAGCATCCTCTCACCGCGCTTCGGCTACGTGAACGATCTCATCCGGGCCTTCGGCGGCGAGCCGATCTTCTTCTTCTCGCTCCCCAGACTCTTCCCCTGGCTTCTCACCTATCTGCGGATCTGGAAGGGGGTTGGGTACTCGGCGATCATCTACCTCGCCGCGCTTTCCGGGGTCGACGCAGAGCTGTACGAGTCTGCGGTAATCGACGGCGCCGGGAGGATACGTCAGACCTTCGCGGTCACCCTGCCCGCGCTTGCGCCCACGATCCTCGTGCTCTTTGTGCTGAGCTTCGCCGATGTCTTCTCCGGGCTCTTTGAGCCGGTGCTGATGCTGCAGAACCCGATGATCAACTCGACCGCGGAGATCCTGGATACCTACATATACAGTGTAGGTCTCGTGAACCGGCGCTACGGCCTGGGAGCGGCAGCGGGGCTGTTCAAAGCGACGATCAGCATGACGCTCCTGCTGACCGTCAACTGGGTCACCAAGCGGTTCTCGTCCGAAGGCCGCGGAATCTTCTAGGAGGCGGGGAAATGTCGCTCAAAATCGATACCACCGGACACCGCATTTTCCGCGTGTTCAACGGGTTGCTTCTCCTCATCGTTGCGCTGACGATGCTCGTTCCCATGCTTTCGGTGCTCAAGGACTCGCTCGACTTCCAGCCCCGGTCTCACCTGCGCCTCGCGCTGATCCCACAGGAGTTCACGCTCTTCTACTATCGCCGGGTGCTCAACGATGTCTCCGTCTACCGTCCGTTTCTCAACTCGGTGCTGATCACCGCGGTAGGCACGGCGCTTTCTCTCTTCGTGAACTCGACCGCGGCATACACGATGTCGCGCAGAGATATCCGTGGGAACGTCTTTTTCGTCTATTTTCTCGTCATCATCCCCATGGTGTTGGGTGGGGGCGGGATTATCGCGAACTTCGTCTGGTTTCGTGCCCTGGGGATCCTGAACACGTACTTCGTGATGATTCTGCCTATGGTTGCCATGGGCTTCTATATGATCATCATCAGAACCTTTTACTGGTCGATCCCCTTCAGCCTGACCGAGTCCGCGCAGCTTGACGGCGCGAGCGAGTTCACGATCTTCCTGAAGATCATCGCGCCGCTCTCCAAGGCCGTATTTGCCGCGATCGCGCTCTTCGCCGGTGTTCAGTACTGGAACAACTGGCTCTACGCGTTCATGTTCGTGCATAATCCCAGGCTCTACCCCTTCCCGGTGAAGCTGCGCGCCATGCTTTTCTTCACGCAGGACGCCGAACGGCTCCTGCAGGAATGGGCGCTGCAGCAGGGGATCGACCTTTCGGAGGTGATGGTCACCTTCGAAGGTACCGCCTCAGCGGTCATCATTGTGTCGACCCTCCCCATTCTGGTGGCCTACCCCTACCTCCAGCGCTACTTCGCGCAGGGCGTGCGGATAGGAGCGATCAAGGGCTGATGCGGCCCGGCTGACGGACCGTCGCGGCGGCATTGCGGCCGCGCGGCGGATCCTCTACTATCGCCTGAATGAAGAGTCATTACTCCCTGCTTGTGCAGAGCGCCGATGCCTCGGTTCCGGCGATCCTGAAGCGACAGTGCATGGACCCGGAGGATCCGGACTATGGCGGGTTTCCGGAAGCCCGGAAAGGATTCGCGGAGCCGGCGCATGGAATCAGTACGGCGGCGAACCTCGCCGTGCTCTACTGGAACGACCTGTCGTGGTACCGTGGCGATCCTACGCTCCTCGAACGGGCCGTTCTGGCGTGTGACCATACACTGAAACTGATGCATCCCGACGGGACGATGGACCTCATCGAGACGAACTTCCACGACGCAACCAGCGTCGGCTTTGCCATATGGAACGTGAGTCCCGCGTACCGGGTTCTGAAGCGGTATGGACACGGGAGCGACCTGGAGGCCCGGCTCGAGGCGAAGCTGCTCGAGTTCATGCGCCGGGGAGCGGACGGCATGAAGGAGGGCGGGTTTCACACGCCGAACCACCGCTGGGTCATGGCGGGCGCGATGGCGATGCTCTCGAACGACCTCGATCGGTCGGATCTGCTCGCGAGCGTTGACGAGTACCTGAACGAGGGAATCGACTGCAACAGCGACGGCGAGTACACCGAACGGTCGGCCGGCATCTACAACGTCGTGAACAACAAGGGGCTGATAGCCGTGGCGGCGGAGCTTGGGAAGTGGGACCTCCTCGAGCACGTCGAACGAAACCTCTATATGGTCTTCACCTACCTCGAGCCGGACGATACGGTCCTCACGATCAACTCCCGCAGGCAGGACCTGGGCAAGGAGCTCTATCCCTTCGCGTACTACGAGAACTACCTCCTCGCGGCGCACCACCTGGAAAATGCACACTTCGCTCACATGGCCGACGAGCTTCTGCGCATGACGAACCCGTACGAGAAGGACAAATCGGCGCTGAACAGGAAGCATTTCCCAAAGCCCGTCGCGCTCTACATGCTGAACGACGAGGTTCGTGAGACTGAGCTCCGCAGGGAGCCCTACGACCGCGAGCACTACGAGCGGTTCTACCGCGAATCCTCCATCGTCCGGTACCGTAGCGGCCCGGTTACCGCGACGATCCTTGCCGCAAACGACGTCTTCTTCAAACTGCAGACCGGCGCGCTCAGTCTCCACTGCCGTTTCGCCGCGAGCTTCTTCGGCGACTTCGGGCGCTTCGTCCCCGCGAGCCTCGAGAAGACGGCGGACGGTTACCGCCTGCACTACCACAGCGACCGCGGGTATGTACGTCCGCTCGGCCGGCCGGAGAACGTCATCGCAGACGGGCGGATCAACACGACGCATCGGCGGCATACCCACATGCAGGCCTACGACGTGATCGTGGACGTTGTCCTCACAGTGGATGGCGCCGACCTCAGGATCGTCTCCGCGGGCGTCGAGCACCTGCCGTGCAAACTCGAGCTGATCTTTCCGCCGGGCGGACACTTCGACTCCGATCAGGCACAGTTCCGTGCGATTGCGGGGCAGCACCTGATGCTGAAGCACGGGGCGTTCGAGTACGCGCTTGGCGATGACCTCATCCACGTGGAAGGCGCTTTCGGCGGAAACACTGCGTATCACTACGACCTTCGGGGGAGCCTCCCGCAGGAACCGGGGACGTTCACGGTCTACTTCACCGATTTCTCGCCCACGGCGAAGACGGTCCGGATACGCGGACGATGAAGCCGCTCAGTAGCTCCGTTCGCATCCACAGGGGCAGACCGTCATACTCGACTCAACTACCGGTGAAGTACTTCGAAGGGGGCAGGATGGCATCTCATGATCCTGAGCACCAGAACGAACGTCGGGCGCTGTACAATCGGCTCTACGTCGATCACATGGTCGGCGCTGTCGACGAGCGTGCCCGCGGCGCGCTCAACCCGCGCGAGATCGTCTGGCACTGCATGCCGCTCTTCGAGACCGGACACGAGGACCTCGCGAACGCCATTCTCAGGCACGTGCGCCTCGAGCGCTGCCACTTCATGCCCATGCAGTTCACCGAGATCCTCATGAGGTATCCCGATCTCGTTGACGACGCCGCCCGCGAACGTATGGCCGAGTACACCAGAGACGCGCTCGTCGCTCAGGCCCGGGACACCGTGCACATCTCCATGTACAACGACAATTTCGCGAACATGGCGATCTACAGTCTCCTGGTCGCTGGCGAGATGCACGGGCTCCCCGAATACGTTGAAACCGGGAAGGCGAAGCTCGAAGAGGTCTGCGACCTCTTTCGCAGATGCGGCGTGCTCATGGAGTACAACAGTCCCACCTACACGCCCATCGACACGCTCTGCTTCTCGGAAATCGTCAACCACGTCCGCGATGACGAGGCGAGGTGCATGGCGCGCATGTGCGAGGAGCGCATGCTCCTCGAGATCGCCGCGCAGTACCACCCGCCGAGCGGACACATGGCCGGACCGTACTCCCGGGCATACAGCGTCGATTCCGTGGGCCATCCCAATCTGATCCACGGGTTGCTGTGGAAGGTCTTCGGCGACGAGGTGTTCATCAATCCTGTGCGCGACCTCTTCACGCCGCACGAGAATCAGGTGATCCACATCGGGCTCGAACGATTGACCCTCCCGAACATCGCCTTCATCGCGAACGTCGACTACCACTGTCCCGACCATCTCGCGGAGCTCCTGCTCCACAAGCGTTACCCGTTCAGCGTGGAGTTCATGACCGAGTGCACCCCCGCCAACGCGACGGGGGAGAGTCTCTCGGACGAGTGCCTCCACGAGTACGCCGGCTCCCGCTCCACGAATACGACCTGGATGACCGGGGAGTATTCGCTCGGCTGCTCGCAGAGCCAGTTCCACGAAGGCGCCATCACCGAGTCGTTCTACCTCACCTTTCGCACCCGGGCACCGGCAGCGTCGCTGAAGGACACGGGAGTCATCTATTCCCGGTACCTCATCAACGACAAGGTCCCGGGGCAGACGAACACCTATCAGGTCTACGGCGAGTCCGGTCCTGAAGGGTTACGTGACGAGGGAAGGAAGTCAGCGACGCAGGACCGGAACACCGCGCTGGTCGTGTACCGCCCCAAGCACTACGAGCGCAGCGGCGTCACGAGCATGAGGCTCTCCATCATGGTCCCGGTCCATTTCTTTGACGGATTCACGTTGTACGCCGGGCGTGTCCGCGTGGCCGAGCTGCCGTACCGCTCACCGCAGATGCAGACCGTGACCGTGGAGGTACACCGCTCGCGGTTCGCATTCGTCCCGCTTGCCTTCACCGACCACGGCCGTACCGACGCGTTGCGCATCGAGCGCGCGGGTCACCATCTGATGATCTCCTTCTACAACTACGAAGGGCCCGAGCGCGCCTTCGGCATCCTCGAAACCTTCCTGACGACGGCGGGATTCGTCTGTGTCTGCGGGACCCATGATGAGTTCCCCGGTACCGGCGCCTTCCTTGACTACGTTGAGGACGCGTCGATGACCGACGTCATGGAACGAAGCCCGTACGCCTACTCGCGGCGCATCAGGTACCGCAACCGGGACACGGACATCCGCTTCATCTACAGCCCGGTGAGCGAGGGCATCCAGGTGAACACCGTGAACAAGCGGCCTCAGGGCCTGCGGATCCTCGACGTCGACGGGATCGACCCCGCGGACGTTCCGC
>SKZO01000159.1 GCA_007127335.1 Spirochaetales bacterium
AAGACCACGCTCTACGAACCGGGGATGGGGCTGCCGCTCATCGTGCGAAGTCCGCTCCACACGAGGCGGGGAGGCTCGTGCGACGGCCTCGTGACGTGGGCCGACCTGACGCCCACGATTCTGGACCTGGCCGGCGTGGAGGCGCCGGAGTCCTCGTTCCACGGCCGGTCGTTCGCCGGGATCATCGACGAGCCGTCTCCCGAGGGCTGGCGCAAGGAGGTCTTTGCCTCGCACACATTCCACGAGATCACGAATTACTACCCCATGCGCGTCGTACGAACGCGACGCCACAAGTTCATCTACAACATCGCCTGGAAACTCGACTACTCGTTCGCGAGCGATCTCTGGGCGTCCTCTTCGTGGCAGGCGGCGCTGCGCGAGGGCGCGGACGCCTTTGGCGCACGGAGCGTTGAGGCGTACATCCGCCGCCCGAAGTTCGAGCTCTACGACCTCCACGCAGACCCGAACGAAACGGTGAACCTCGCGAGCTCGCCGGCGTACGGAGAGCTCGTGGAGTCGTTCTGCACAAAGCTCAGGGAGTTTCAGGAACGGACCGACGATCCGTGGCTGCACAAGTGGACCTACGAGTAGGGCTGCGCAGATGCCGGTGGACGTAGGCGCGACCTTCGCAGTACTTTGGCTTGACCATGGCCGAATTCAAGTCCTGGATCCGGGCATCCCGGCTCCCGTCGCAGACGTACATCGCCTTCCCTATCCTGCTCGGACAGATGGCCGCCCTGCGGCTGACCGGCTCGATCGACTGGACGGCGTTCGCGCTCGCACAGCTCTTCGGCCTCTTTGACCAGCTCTACATCGTCTACGCGAACGACTGGGCCGACGTGGACACGGACCGCGAGAATTCGACCTACAACATCTTCTCCGGCGGTTCACGTGTGATCGTGGAGGGCCTCCTGACCCGCCGCGCGTTGGGGATTGCCGCGATTGTGATGGCCACCCTCGCTCTCGCGACCGGTGCGGGGCTCTGGATGATCACCGGCACGGTCACGCCGCTCGCGCTCATTGCGGTCGGGTTGGTCCTGCTGCACGGGTACAGCTATCCGCCGCTTCGGATGAGCTACCGCGGTGGTGGGGAGACGCTCCAGATGATCGGCGTGGGAGGCGTCCTTCCGCTCGTCGGGTATACCGCTCAGACCGGTTCGCTCTCTGGCTTCCCGTGGATGCTGCTCGCGGTCACACTGCCCATCAGCCTCGGCTGCGCAATCGCGACCGGCCTCCCCGACGCACCGTCGGACCGCCTGTCTCGCAAACGCACCGTCAGCGTGCTGCTCGGCACGACGCGCGCCCAGGTGCTCGCGCTCACGCTCTTCACCGCGAGCATAGCCCTGTGGCTCTGGCTCGAGCCGATCGGTACCGGCAGTTCGGTACGCATCGCGAGCATCATCGCGCCTGCGCTCTTCCTCCTGTTCGCGGGCGCGCGGCTTGGAGCGATGCCGGGCACGGCAGCGATCACGAAAGCGGTAACGAGCTACGTGGCGAGTAATGTCTTCTTCTTTCTCGCGCTCTCGGTCGCACTCGCCGTCGGATAGCCTTCGCCAATCCCGAGCATTGGGGGCAGCGTGACATACAATTTCCTCGTCCTCAGTCTGCTCTTCCTGATCCCCGGGGCGCTCATCTTCCTCCTGCGTCCGGATCTGCGTTCGCTTCTCGGCGTGACCGCACTCCTCAGCCTTCCCTTCGCGACGACGGAGTTCCTGTTCTACCCCACGTACTGGGAGCCGCAGACCCTCTTCAACCTCGTGCCGCGGATCGGGTTCGGCATAGAGGACGTACTCTTCGTAACGGGCCTTGGGATGCTGACCTCCGGCATCTACCCAACCGCATCCGGGCGGCGTTTCCTCTGGCCCGGCGGTCCGCGGGTGATGCTCACACGACGGACGTTCCTGCGACTCGGCGCGCTATTCGGGGGGGCGGCCGCCGCCGTGGCCGTCGCCGCACTCGCCGACATCGCGATGATCTACGCCGCCCCGGTGATCATGATCGCTGCCGCGTTTTTCATCGCGCTCAGGAGGCGCGATCTTGCGGTTCCCGTGCTTGCCGGCGGGACGCTCACGCTCGCGGTCTACGCGGTCCTCTCACTCATTTTCGCGCTGCTTATCCCGGACGTATTCGAGCTCGACTGGCATACCGACGCGTTTCTCAACCGCTTCGTTCTCGGCATCCCGCTGGAGGAGCTGATCTACGGCTTCACCTCCGGGCTGATCGGGAGTGTCTTGGTGCCATACCTCTCCGGCGGATCGTTCGCAGCGGCTCGTCTCTGACGACTCCGGCGCCGCACAGATTCCGGGTAGACCGAGGGCGAGATCGACATCGCCCCGGCGAATCCCGCAACCAGGGAGGTGTCGGTAATGAAGTACGAATCGCCGGATCCCAAGGGGACCGGCATCTGGCAATCGAGCCGGACCGACCAAGAGGTCGGCCCGTTCCTCTGCAGGCGTACCCGGAGCGCGGCCACTTTGACACTTCCCCGCTCAACGCGTATACATGGGACCGACCATGAACCGACGCACCGCGGCGCTCTCCGCGAACGAGCGGCAGATCGGGTTCCGCAACTACTTGAAGCACATCAGCTGGAACGGTCTTGGGGTGAGTCTGCTCAACCAGACGATCGTCTCGCTCATGGCAATCCACGTGGGCGCGAGCAACCTCGAGCTCGGCTACATCAGCTCTGCCTTCCACGTCACGGGGCTCGCCTCGATCCTCGTTCCCCGACTCTTCCGGGGGCGACGCATCACCAAGCTCTTTGGCTGGGGCTGGATGATCCGCGGCTTCTTCGCCGTGCTCTACGCGTTCGTCCTCTTCATGGGCGACCCGGCAGCAAGGGTCTTCATCATCGTCGTTTTCACCGCGTTCTGCCTCAGCCGCACCGTCGGCTTCTCGGTTGCCTACGCCGTTCAGCGCGATCTGCTACGCTCGCGGGAGGCGAGCGGCGCGCTCGTCCAGCTCAATATTCGCCTCGCGTGGGCGCAACTCGCCTCGCAGGTGCTCGGGTTCGTGCTCCTCTCAGTCGGGTTTCTCGAGGGCCTGCGAGGACTCGTGCTCATCACCTTCATTGGCGCGGTGATGAACACCGTCGCCTCGTGGTACCTCCTGAAGGTTCCCGGGCACGGAGTCGTTGAGCCGCAGCCTGCCCGCGGTGCTTTTCAGACCTTCCTCTGGAGCATGCGGCGGCGCGAGCACGCCGTGCCGCTGCTCATCCACGTGCTCGGGATGGGCCTCATCGTCGTGTTCGCCTTTCAGGTGGTCTTTCTCAGGCGCATCCTTGGGCTCCCGAACAACGTGGCAATCCTGATGGTGATCCTCGAGGCGATCTGCGCGATCATCGCGAACACGGCGCTCAAGCCGTTTACGGGCGTGATCGGCGACAAACCGCTGCTCATCGTGAGCTCCGCGGGGCTCGTGGCCGTGGCGCTGATCTGGACCGTGATCCCACCTACGCTTCCGGTGCCGGTCTACTTCGCACTCGGCTTCGTCGCCTTCCTCTTCAAACGAAGCCTGCTCACCCTGAAGGGCTCGGTGATGATCAAGTCAATCCCGGAGCACGACCGGGTCTCCTATACGTCGGCCGCCAACGTGCTGCTCGCGATCACGACGCTGCTCGTGGGTCTCGTCGCCGGCGGGCTCGCGGACGTAGCGGCAGCCATGCCGTGGCTCGTCGTACACGACTACTCGCTGACCTTCCTCTTCGCCGCGGCGCTCGCGGCGGTCACGACACTGCTCTGCACGCGGCTGATCGGGTCGCGCGATCTTTCGCTCCGCGAAACCGCGGATCTGATGCTCTCCGCGTCCAAGCTGCGAGCCTTTCTCGACGCCTACCAGCTCGATCTCGCAGTGGACCCGTCTCGTCGTGAGACGCGCCTGCTCTCGCTTGGCCGGAGCTTCACGCCCGTTGCAACGGCCCGGCTCCAGGAGCTCCTCGCCGGGCCGGCCACCTCGGAGAAGGAACGGGTGCTTCGGGTGCTCTTCCGCAGTCCGCGACCCGAGCTCGTGTACGACATCATCGGCGAAGCGCGCGATGCGGCGAGTTACACGCGCCGGGACGCGATCTTCTGTCTTGGCGCCTACCATCAGCCGGCCGCCGAGCGAGCGCTGCGTGAGATCGCGGGGCTCGCGACCGAGGGGGTTTCTCACGAGCCTGATCCTGACCCGGAGGCGGTCGCGGTGGCGCTCAAGAGCCTCGCTCGCGTCTACGAGCACCGGCCGGACGACGACCCGCTTCGACTCGAGGCGCTCGACCGCATTCGGGCGGAACTCGGCGACGGAATGACACCACGGGCCGAGCTTGACCTCACCCTCGCTGAGGCAATCCTCGACCCGCAGGGGCCGCAGCTTTCCCGCCTCTTCGAGCACGCGGTGCGTCACGGCAGCGAACGGTTTGCGGCCACTCGGTTCATGATCGCGTTCGACCGGATTGGCCTCGAGCCGCGCTTCGAAGGCTACCTGCGCGCCGAAACGCGCTGGGCGGGACGGGGATTCGAGGACATCATCGAGGACGCCACGGAGTTCCACGTCTTTCAGGAGGAGCGGGCGCGGCTCCTGCGGCTCGCCGAAGCCGACGGTTACGCGGATCTGTGGCGCTGGATCGCAACGCATGTGACCGCAGTCACGGCGAAGTCGCGTTGGGCTCGCGCGCTCAAGACTTCGCTCGAAACGGCGTGCGTTCGCGTGCCGGCGCTGGATCCGAACCTGCGAAGGCTCACGACACTCGCCGCACTCTACACGCTGCACCGCCTCTTCGAGGCAGAAGCCGACGACGAGCCGGAAGACGCCGGGGATCGCCGGTAGTTGACCCGAGCCGTCATGCTG
This sequence comes from Spirochaetales bacterium, assembly GCA_007127335.1. Classification (GTDB taxonomy): domain Bacteria; phylum Spirochaetota; class Spirochaetia; order DSM-27196; family SLST01; genus SLST01. The sequence goes on from SKZO01000159.1 coordinate 4,825, forward strand.
TTCCGTTACTCGACCCGCAAGGCCGGAAGTAGTCCGTAACGGTCTCGATTCGACAGCGCAACTTCCAGGGTTCCATCGGTCATATGGAAGGGCACCTTTGTCCGGTCACGAACAAGCGTCACGCTCGAAACAGGTCGCCCTGGATCAACGCGCAGGATCGCCTCGTCAGACCCGTCCATCACGAACAGGTATGTCACGCCGTCCTTCCGCGTCGACCGCACGGCATCGTATCCCTGCACCTCGCCGAAAGTTGTCCCGTAGACAGCTTCACCGTTGGCCGCCATCCAGGCGCCCATGAGCTTCAAACGTTCCCGCGCCTCAGAAGGGAACGTGCCGTCCGGCCCGGGACCGACATTGAGCAGCAGGTTGCCGCCGCGGCTCGCGACCTCCACGAGGGTACGCAGAAGCCGATCAGCCGGCTTCCAGTTCCTGTCTGTGGGACAGTACGCCCAGGTCCCGTTCATGGTCATGCAGGTTTCCCACGGCTGAAACTGCGACGTGTCCGGCAGGGTCTCGGCCGGGATCGGCTTCAGAGGTTTCTGCTGTTCGGCCATCGCACGCATCACCCGGCGTACTTTCGCGCGCACGATCCTGCGAACGATCGGTATTCTCGCTGCCCGGATGACCTTTGAGATGGTCTTCTCACTGGTGCCTGCAGTTGCCGGTGCATCACCGGACCGGACAGGCACCCCCTCCGGGATTCCCTGTTCCGGCGTAACGTAGTCTCCCTGGCCGCCGAGCCTGTTGTTTACCAGGGTCTCCGGGCTGAGGTCGTGAATCAGCGTGTGGAACCTTTCCGGATTGTACATGTGGTGGTCGTTCAACGCGTCAAACCAGATGAGAGCGATGTCCCCGTACCGAGTCAGAAGGGTACGCAGATGCTCCTCCATGTAGTCGAGATAGGTACTCCACTCCGCGCGCTCCGGTTGTCCGCGCCAGTTCTTCCGCGCAGGTACCGACCGGTCGCGGTACCCGGGATGGTGCATGTCAGGAGGCGAGTAGTACAGACCGAGCCGAAGGCCCCGTCGGGCGCAAGCCTCCGACAGCTCCGCCAGGACGTCTCGTCCGAACGCCGTGTTGGTGATCTTGTAGTCCGTGCCCGGAGCATCGAACATGCAGAATCCGTCGTGGTGCTTGGTTGTGAACACGATGTAGCGCATCCCTGCTTCGGCTGCAGCCTCGACCCACGCGTCGGCGCTGAAACCGCTAGGGTTGAACTGTCGCGGAAGCGCCTCGTATCGCCGTTGTGACGGGCGCGGCAACCCTTGGTACCAGGACCATTCGGGGACCATGATGGGCCATGACGCCTCGCACCCGGCCAACGAATATGGACCCCAGTGGATGAACAACCCGAACTTCGCTTCCCGGAACCAATCGAGCCTGCCACCCATGGGGCACTCCTTCGCAATCCGTCCCGGGTCCGTTCCGGCGAGAGACCGGTCCCGGGCGTCAAGCATACACGTCGAACCATACCGGTTGACCAGGCTCGTGTCGAGCATTCCATTCAGCCGCGGGTCGCTGACGACACGGTCACATACTCGGCTTCGTGTTCGATGAAGCCCAGGAACGCGCGGACGTCATCGGAGTCAAGCCGGAACTCCGGTCGACTCAGCACATCGGCGTACTCAAGAACGATCCTCATCGCGAGCGTTCACGTCGTGCAGCGCGAATCTCTTCATCGATGTCGTCATCGGTCATTCGGTCCAAACTAGTATCCCGGGCTGTCTTCTGCATGTTCTGGACAGCGGCCGTCGCCCTGGCTCGCCGAACCGCAGACAGCGTTCGCTCCAGAGACTGATCAGTGATAGGGGTCAGCAGTGCGATCGGTCGGCCGTTGTTGGTGATGACCATCTCCTTTCTTCAGGTAACTGCTTCCAGATCTGGGCCGGAGAGGTACGTATGTCTCTGACAGATGTCAACGCCTTCTGCCACCCGTTGGCGTGGTCCGCGCGCTCGCCGGCCGCTCCGATCTCGCCGACGGCATGCCGCGTCTTCCGCTCATTGATCTCGACGCACCACACCTCAACCTCGAGTCGTTCCTGTTCGACGACGATACCGGGCGCGTCGGTATCATCGACTTCGGCGCGTCGTGGTGGGGCCCGCTCGTCTACGACCTCGCATCGCTGAGGATGTACGCGAACCCGGCGACGTTCGACGTTGCCCTCGCCGGTTACGCAGACGCGTCGCCTCTTCCCAAGGCGGAGCTATCCGCGCTCGACCTGTTCCTGCGGTTTCGGTGGTGCGTTCAGGCCGACTACTTTTCGTGGCGGATCGCGAACAGCGTTCTCACCGGCGTTGCCGACGCGACTGAGAACTTCGTGGGCCTGAACGACGCCAGGGATGCGCTACTCTCATCGTAATCTGATTGCGGCTCCGCTCCTGTCAGCTTCCCAGGAGCAGCAAGGCGAGGAGAATGACCGTAGCGAGCCCGGTTGCCAGCGCGCCGGAGACGAACAGCGTCTTCAGTCCTTTGGCCGAGTAGGTTTGCATACGATCCATCGAGACGATCTCGTGGTATTTGGCGACCATGTCCTCGCGATCCTTGACGAAGGTTCTCTGGCCAGGGCTGTCGGCGATGTAGTGTTGGGCGAAGGGGAAACACACAGCCTTCCGGAGCTCCTTCTCCGCGAACGCCGGCAAGAGCGTGCTGCGGAGAATCCGCAGATCATCCACCGGGATTTCGAGCGCGGAGGCCACTTCACCCGGATCAAAGACCACGGCGAACGGCTCGTCGCTATCGCTGCCGAAGGAGTTGGTGTGACCGATTGAGCTGTTCCCCATGATCCACAGGTCCTGTTCCAGGGCGCGCCGGGTACCCCGGGTCAGGTTCCCCCGTACCTCCAGGCCCCCGCCCTGTTCCGCCTCCTGGAAATCGAGAAACACCTCACCCCTGGAGTTCGTGGTGTACATCGCCTGCGCGCAGTTGGGATCGGCGATGCCCGTCCCGGGATGGGCGATGATGGTGTCACTCAGGATGTTCTCGAAGATCCAGGAGGTGATGCCGGTCACCCGGTCTCTGGCGATGAGGTAAGTCTCAAGCCTGCTTCCCCAGAAGGTACTCGCCCGGGTATTGAAAATGCCCATGCCGAAGTAGTACTCAGGTGGGTCGTCCTCGAAAATCCGTGCCTTCGCGAGTTCGTACCGATCCGGAAGAAGCCGCTTCGCATATTCGACGTCGCTCAGTCTGAAGAAAAGGAACAGGCAATACGGTTCGATCACGAAGCCGATGCGGGGGTATCGTCTGGAGGAATTGTACAGCACCCGCTTGAAGAGTGTGGGAGGAACGAGCCTTCTCAGCGAGCCCAGGAAGACAACGTCGTCCACCTCCGTGGGGCGAATGAGACTCTCAACCTTGCGTATGAAAGGCTCGTCGTTCTTGATCTCGCTCATCCCGTCATTCCCCCCGAATGCGCGTTCAATCAGAATGCCGGCCAGGCCTCGGCAGCCGTCGGTACCGGATCCATCAGTCTCCTCGGTTGCCGGCCGTGCGAATCCGATCGAGCGCCGAGGAGAGCGTCTCCACCAGTTCCCCGCTTGCTGACTCGTCCATGTCACCGGACTGCAGGCGGTGAAGGGCGGACTCCAGGTCTCCCCGGACGCCCTCGAGCTGTGCGAGAGCCCTCGTTCGTGCAGTGATATCCAGCACGAACGTTATCTTCTTTGGGTTGCGTTTCTCGTCGACCACATAGACTGCATTCGCGAGTATCGTGAGCGGGGTCCCGTCCTTAGCCCGCACGTTCCACTCACCGGTGAGCTCATATTCCTGATCCATGAATCGATCGTGCAGTTCTATGAGCTCACGGCGGTGCTCCTTCGGCACGACCATCGTGAACGGTTTGCCGACGA
>SKZO01000025.1 GCA_007127335.1 Spirochaetales bacterium
CGGCCTACGACGTCGGCATCCCGATCGATGAGCGCATCGTAACGGGGCAGGTTCACGGTGGTATAGTCCAGGGAATCGGCTACGCGACGGGCGAGGTGCTCGAAGTGAAGGACGGCGCGCTTCGGCAGGCCACGCTGACCGACTACACGATCCCCGGACCGCTTGATGTACCTCACATCGACGTCAGGTTCTTCGAGAACCCGTACGGGGAGGGGCCGTTCGGCGCGAAGGGAGCCGGCGAGATCCCGTTCACCGGCGCTGCCCCTGCAGTCGCCGACGCGGTTGAGTGCGCGCTCGGGGTCACCATCAACACGATCCCGATCACGCCGGAATACCTCGAAAGGGTGTGCAGATGACGATCGAGTTTCGGCTCAACGGCTCACAGGTCACGATGCGCGCGGAGCCGCTTGCCCGACTGCTCGACGTCCTGCGCGACGATCTGCGGCTCACCGGCGCAAAGGAAGGGTGCGGTGAAGGCGAATGCGGCGCGTGCGCCGTGCTGGTCAACGGCCGGATCGTCAACGCCTGCATCACCCCCGCGGCCGCGGTCGTTGGAACAGAAGTAACGACGATAGAGGGCTACCGCGGCACGAGACGGTACGCGGTAATCGAGCAGGCGTTCGTCGACACCGGCGCGGTTCAGTGCGGTTTCTGCACGCCGGGTATCGTCATGGCGACCGAGGCCATCCTCGCCGAGCACGCCGACCCCACCGACGATGAGATCCGCCACGGGTTGTCCGGCAACCTCTGCCGGTGCACCGGCTACGCGACGATCGTAGAAGCAGTCGCCCTCGCCGGGAGGCGGCTCCGTGAACGGTAGGGCCTTTCGTCCGGCCACGCTCGCGGAGGCGCTCACGATCCGCGGCGGCGAGGCTGTACGCCCCGTCGCCGGCGGCACGGATCTCATGGTCGCTCGCCGCCGCCATGCGCCGGCTCCGGTGCGACTGGACGCACCCCCGCTCTTCATCGCTCACCTTTCGGAGTTACGGTACGTGCGGCTCGACGGCGACCGGACGGCAGTCGGTGCGGCGACGACGCTTCACGACCTCGCCGACTCACCGGGGATCGATCCGGGCCTGAAGAAGGCGATCCGGTGGTTCGCCTCACCTGCGATCCGCAACGTCGCGACGATTGGGGGCAATATCTGTAACGCATCACCGGCGGCCGACCTCCTTCCCTACCTTGTTGCCGTGGACGCCACGCTCGTGCTCCAGGACGCCGGTGGTGCCCGGGAGGTCGCCGTGCGCGAGTTCATCACGGGCCCGGGACGGCACGTCCTGACCGACGCCGAGCTCCTCACGGAGGTGCGCTTCCCCGCCCGTGACCCGGTGCCGCGGTTCCGGTTCTACCGCAAGGTCGCACCGCGGCGGTCGAACGCGTTGTCCAAGCTCTCGCTCTACGTAGAGGCGCGGGTGGAGCCGAACGCGACCATTCGCGAGCTGCGCATGGCGGCCGGTGCAATCGCCCCAACGGTCGTGCGGTTCGACGAAGCCGAACGGATCGTAGAGGCGCAGAGCACGGCCGCGTTGGGACGCCTCGCGGGCGACGCGGTGCAGGCGTGCATGCGCGCCATGAACCCGATCGACGATCAACGGTCCACCGCCGCCTACCGGATGAGCGCGACGTGCAGGCTCATCCGCCGCGTGCTCGAGCACGATCTGCCGTCCTGGAGGTGCCATGATCGATCTGACCACACATGATGAGGGCATCCGCGCCGGCGCCCGACGCTGCGGCGAGCGGAATATCGAGATCCCGACCTTCGCTCAGATGAAGGACCCGGGTCTCGTGCCCGCGAGCGTCGTTGGAGAGCTCGGATCGATCGGGCTGTGGGATGTGCACCCGCGGAACCTCTTTCGGATCACGTGGAAGAACGAGCCGGTCGCGCACGGCGGGGGCTTTGGCCCGGTCAACGCGATGGAGCTCCCGCCTGAGCTCACCGGTGTGCCTGCCCGCATCCTTGCGCTCGTGGGGAAGTGGTTTCCCACCGGCGCGCACAAGGTAGGCGCGACCTTTGGCTGTATTGTCCCGCGGCTGGTCACGGGGCGCTTCGATCCGTCCCGGGAGAAGGCGGTATGGCCGTCCACCGGCAACTACTGCCGCGGCGGTGCCTACGTTGCGGCGCTGCTCGGCTGCGAATCGATCGCGATCCTGCCACGGGAAATGTCGAGCGAGCGGTTCGAGTGGCTGAAGACCGTTGCGGGTGAAGTGATCGCCACTCCCGGTGGCGAGAGCAACGTGAAGGAGATCTTCGACGCCTGCGATGAGCTGCGTGCCTCGCGCGACGACATCGTGATCTTCAACCAGTTCGAGGAGCTTGGGAACCATCTCTGGCACTACGAGGTGACCGGAAGCGCGATGGACGAGGCACTGCGCTCGGCGATACGGAGCGGCGAGCGGTTCGCGGGGGTAGTGCTGAGCTCCGGGTCGGCCGGCACGCTGGGCTGCGGCGACTATATGAAGGAGCGCTACCCCGGATCCCGGATCGCCGTCGCGGAGGCGCTGCAGTGCCCCACGCTGCTCGAGAACGGGTACGGAGCCCACCGGATCGAAGGCATTGGCGACAAGCACGTACCGTGGATCCACAATGTGCGCAACACCGACCTGGTGATCGCGGTTGACGACGAGCTCACCGTGCGTCTCATGCGGCTCTTCAACGAGGCCGACGGCCGCGACTACCTCGTCGCCAGGGGTGTGCCCGCGGCCCTCGTAGCGACGCTCGACCGGGTGGGCGTCTCCGGCATCTGTAACGTGGTCGCGGCCGTAAAGACCGCCCGGTACCTCGAGCTCGACGACAGGGACATCGTGGCAACGGTCTTCACCGATTCCATGGAGCTCTACGCGTCGCGCCTGGCGGAGCTCTCCCGCGAGCGGGGCGCCTACACGCGCGACGACGCGATCCGCGACTACGAGGCGCTCATGCGGGTGGGCACCGACTCGATGCTCGAGCTCCGGCTCCCGGACCGACGCCGGATCCACAACCTCAAGTACTACACGTGGGTGGAGCAGCAGGGGCGCGACCTTGACGAGCTCAACCGCCAGTGGCGCGACCGGCACGAGTACTGGAATCGCGAGGGCGTAGCCGACCGCCTTGACCGCGCGATCGAAGCGTTCAACGCGCTCGCCGGGGGGCCCCCGTGATCGTGCTGAAGAACTGCTTCTACCTCGACTCGCCGGAGGTGGACGACCCGCGCAGCGGGTGGGACGTCCTGCTCTCCGGCGGACGCATCCGCGCGATCTCCCGCGACATCTCCCCTCCCTCCGGGTACAGGTCCATCGACTGCTCACGTCACGTGGTCGTCCCGGGGCTCGTCAACACGCACCACCACTTCTTCCAGACGCTCACGCGCAACCTGCCGGGCGCCCAGGATGCGGAGCTCTTTGACTGGCTCGTCTACCACTACGAGATATGGAAGCGCATGGATGAAGCGTCGGTCCGGATCTCCACCCTGCTCGCCTGCGCCGAGCTTCTGCTCACCGGATGTACCTGCACGACCGACCACCACTATCTCTACCCGCGCGGGTTCGAAGCGGATCTCGCCGGGATCCAGTTCGACGCGGCGTCCGAGCTGGGGATTCGCTTCGCGCCGTCGCGCGGGTCCATGTCGCTCGGGCGGAGCGCCGGCGGCCTGCCCCCGGACTCGGTCGTGCAGGACGAGAAGACGATCCTCGACGACAGCCTTCACGTCATCGAGCGCTACCATGATCCGGACCCCTTCGCAATGCGCAAGGTCACGCTCGCGCCGTGCAGTCCGTTCTCGGTGACGCCGGACCTGATACGTGAGTCGGCCCGTCTCGCCCGGGCGCACGGCGTGCGGGTCCACACCCACCTCGCCGAGACCGCGGACGAGGAGGAGTACTGCCTCGGGACCCACGGGATGCGGCCGCTCGAGGCGATGGAGAGGTGGGGGTTCTTCGGGCCCGACGTCTTCTACGCGCACGGGATCCACTTCAGCGACGACGAGCTCGCCCGGCTCGCCGAGTCGGGCACGGGGGTCAGCCACTGCCCGGCGTCGAACATGCGGCTTGCTTCCGGGATCGCACGGGTGCGCGAGATGCTCGAGCTCGGGATACCGGTCGCGATAGGCGTGGACGGGTCGGCTTCGAACGACGCGTCGGACATGCTCGGGGAGCTTCGCCACGCACTGCTGCTCCAGCGGGTCCGCTACGGCGCTTCAGCGATCTCCGCCCGCGACGTGCTCTCGCTCGCCTCTGAGGGCGGCTCGCGCATGCTCGGTTTTCCGGAGTGCGGCGCAATCCGGGTGGGCTTCGCGGCAGACCTCGCGGCCTTTGACGTCCACACGCTCGACTACGCCGGATCACTCGCCGACCCCCTCGCGGCCCTCCTGTTCGCGGGCATCAGTCACCGCGCCGCGTGGACGATCGTCAACGGTGAGGTCGCGGTAGAGAATGGGCGGCTCGCGCGGATGGACGAGGAGCGCCTCGCGACCGAGGCGAACCACGCCGCAGCGCGGCTCCTCGACGAGGCGTAAGAGACCAGCGGCGCCGGAACGGTGGTGAGGCGGTATCTCTCCTCTCGCGGGCACCGGCGATGACCGGCGCACGAGGGTGGTCTTCATGGAAACACGATTCGTACTGCTCGGGGGAACCGGGTTCTTTGGCGCGGCACTCGCACGCGAGCTGCGTAGCCGCGGGCTCGCCGTGGTGACGGTTGCGCGCGGTACGCGGGGCGCGCCGGATGTCCGGGCCGACATCGTCCGCACACCGCACCTGCTCGGACGGATCTTCGAGCCCGGTGACACGGTAGTCTACGTCCTCGGGCTCAGCCCGCTGAAGCGCCCGCTCGGCGGCCGTCGCCGGTACCGCGAAGTCCATCTTGACGGCGTACGTTCCGCACTGGCGGCGGCAGTCGAGCGTGGCGTGTCACGCTTCGTACAGGTCAGCGCATTGGGGGTGAGCCGGGGCTGCGGCGCCGCCTACGGAGAGACCAAGGCACGCGCCTCCGCGGAGCTTCGGGCCGCAGCTCGGCGCGAAGCTCGACCCGGACAAGTCCAGACTCTCGTCGTCGAACCGTCTATACTCTTCGGAGACGGAAGCGAGATCGTCCAGGCGCTTGACCTCGCCGCGCGATTCCCGGCGGTGCCGCTGCCGCACATCAGGCCGGCGATCCGGCCGATCCACGTGGACGACGCCGCGAGGCGCCTCGCGGACGCGGTGACCGCGGAGCAGATGCCGCCGCGGCTCGAGCTCACCGGGCCTGAGCTCCTCTCCTTCAATCAGCTCGCCGCCGCCTACCTGAAGCCGCGCGGCGCACGGGTACTCCTGCTCCCGCGGCCGGTCTCGCGGCTGCTCGTTCGGGTGGTGTCGCGTCTCAGGATCCCGGGCCTGCCCGCGGAGCTCGATGCGATGCTCGCGATGGACAATGCCGGTGAAGGGCCACCGCGACCGGAAGAGCTCACGCGGTTCACGCGGTGGGCGGTTGCCCTGCGCAGGTGAAGCTGCTCTTCTGAGATCGGCCTGCGACGCCACCTCTTCCGGCCAAACAAACCGTTGAGGTGAAGCTGATTTTCGTGTATTATTCATGCATGGCAACCAAGACTATCTCGCTGGAGATCGATGCATACGAGCGGCTTCGGACGGCGAAGAAGCCTGGCGAGTCCTTCTCCGCGGTCGTTCGACGCGCGGTGTTTCCGGAAGACCCACCGACAGGCGCATTCCTGCTCGACGTCTATGCACGGAGAGCTTCGAGGGTGAGTGCCGAGTACCTCGAATCGGTCGAAGCCGCGGCGGCTCACGACGCTATACCGGACGATCCGTGGACCTCATAGCAGACACCGATTTCGTCATCGCACTCGAGCGGGAATCGCGGCGCAGAGCGCCGGCCTCAGCGCATGGGTTCCTCCAGACGCATCATGAGGATCGGTTCTTCATCACCTTCACCACCTCCGGAGAGCTGGCGTGTGGGGAGTCGGCGGCCGCGGTCGAGGACTGGAAGGCGCTCTGTGAACCATATGTTGTTCTGCCCTGGACCAAAGTCGTTTCTGAGCGCTACGGACACGCGTACCGGACTCTCAGACAAAAGGGACTGCTCATTGGCACGAATGATCTCTGGATCGCGGCGACGGCGCTCGCCTACGCCATGCCGGTCGTGACAAACAACCGAAGCGAATTCGAGCGTGTACCTGGCCTCCAGGTTTTGGGCTTCTGAGGCGCTGCCGCGGCGGCGGCGCGCCCTACAACCGCTTCCACATCCAGATGTCCGGCTTTCTCGGACCGTTCGCGTCCGGGATGACGCCGACGATCCGGTAGCCGCACTTCGCGTAAAACTCGTAGGGGTGATTCTTCAGGTTACCGATCGCCCGGATCTCTTCGAAGAGCGTCTGCGGGTCGAGGTCGATCTGCGAGAGCGAGGTCCGGTACGCCTCGTCGTCGGTACCCAGAACTATCCCAATCAGACCGGCTTCGCGCGCGCGCCGCTCGATCTCGCGCACGAGCGCGCGCCCGGTGCCGCGGCCCTGGTGAGCCGGGTCCACCACGAGGGGGTGGAGCTCCCAGGTGCGTTCGTACATGGGGCGAAGGCCCACCCAACCGAGAAGCGCACCACCGTCGCGGGCGCCGATGCAAAGGTTGGGCGTCGCGATGCACTCGTTCACTTCGTCGCGGGCGCTCTCAAGATTCGGCCAGGCGTCGGTACCAAGCGTGGTGAACGTGTCTGTCAGTAGCCGCGCGGCCTGGAGTTGCAGATCCGGAGACGCGGCGAGATCGACGAAGTCTATCAACCGCTCTTGACCTTGATCGATTTCCCCTTTGCCTCGGCGCCGTCACCGGAGCGGGGCATCTTGACGGTGAGCACCCCGTCCTTGAACTCGGCCTCGATCTTGTCCTTGTTCACGTCTGACGGGAGTCGGAACCGGCGGCTGAAACGACGCGCGTATCGCTCGCGCATGATATAGCCCTCGTCCTTCTCTTCGCGCTTCTCCTCTTTTCCGCCGGTGAGCACGAGGCGGTCGCCCTCAACGCGAACATCAACGTCGTTGGCGCCCATGCCGGGAAGATCCGCTTCCAGGTAGTAGGTGCGCTGGGTCTCCCGCACGTCGACGGCCGGCGCCCAGAGGCGCTCGCCGTTGGCCGGCGCGCGATCCGTCACGTCGACGAACTCGTCCCAGGTATCTCCCAGATATCGTGTGGGCTCTCGTGGTATGGCCATGTAGTCCTCCTCACGGGTAAAGGTCACCAGAATGGCCGCGCGGTACCATCGGCCATCTGGGTTATGCACCGGAGACGAAGCGGACGGCCTCACCCGGGCCGGAGGCCATCAGGAGTGAGCACGCGGTCAAAGAGCATCATCTCGTCCTGGCCCGGGACCTCGATCAGAGCCGCCCAGGCGTCAACCTCTTCCCGGGTGATGGGCACTTCCTCCATCGCACGGCGCTGCACGCGATCATACAACACGTCCGTGGGCGCGGTCAGATAGTGGAGCTCCACGCGTGCACCAAGCGCGCGTGCCTCCTGTCGGAGCCGGTCGCGCTCGTTGCGACCCCACGTGCCCCATTCGATCAGTACGGACACGCCGAGCTTCAACAATCGCTTCGCCTGCGTCCACTGGAGCTGCTCGATGTCGTCTCGCCGGGCTTCGTCGTGAAGGCTTATACCGAGCGCCTGCATCCATTCGTCAGGACAGAACCGTACCGCGGGCATCTCCTCTTCGAGGCGGCGCGCGTGAGTCGTCTTCCCCGACCCGGGCAGACCGCAGACGATGACGAGTGTTGCACTGCTGGCATCCGGTCGCATGGGCAGCGGCCTCCTTGGCGGGCCGCTACCGCGACCGGCACGCCGCTACTCTACTACCTCGTCGGGGCGCGCTACAACGACTTCGCCGCGTTCGCAAGCCGCGCTCGAGCAGGCCTCGCTGGTGGTTCGGGTCGTCTCTGAGAGCGTCAGCGGGCCACCCACCAGTGGTGCTCGTTGACGCGGCTGCTCTCCGCTTCGTACGCGATACTCGACTGAATCAGGAGGCGTCGCGAAGCGTCGTCGTCTGAAGTCACCACGGTATTGGCCGAGTAGCAGTCGCCGCCGCCCCACTCCTTGCGATAGAGGATGAGCCCGTCGTCCCAATGGATGCCGTCGGGCGAGGAGTAGAGCACGAAGTGCCCCTTCTCGCCGGCCGGGCCCATGCTCCCGCTTCGACCGTGAAGGAAATACCTGTCGCCAATCTTCTCGGACAGCTGCATGTTGCGGATACGTTTCGCGAAGCGAGTCGTCCTGACGGTCGACCAGGTGCGCCCGTCGTCGCTGCTCGTGACGTACGGGATGTCGTGCTCGTTGATGTCTGCGCTCCCCTTGCGGTACGGGTAGGAGTAGACGATGATCCTGCCGTCGTCGAGCACGCCCGCGGTAACGTAGTAGTTCTCGAGATCGAACGGCAGCTCGCTTCGCCGCTCAAAACTCGCGCCGTTATCGTGGGAGACGTAGAGCGAGTACGGCCCCGGGCAGTAGTTTGCCGATCCGCCCATGAAGACGATGTAGATCCTGCCGTCGCGCAGAAAGACCGCGTCGAAGGTGAGCGAGACGTCTTCGACGGAGGCGCGCGGGTCGAGCGGACGCGGCTCGCTCCAGGTCCGGCCGTGATCGTGGCTCAGCAGCACCGCCGGCGGTCGTTCCTTGA
>SKZO01000261.1 GCA_007127335.1 Spirochaetales bacterium
CTCGAACGCGGCGTGGCCGGATTGTGTGACGAGCTCGACGAGCTGCTGCATGGTGTCCACCTTGTCCGCGAGTGTACGGCGCGGACGATGGATCTGATCGTCGGGTACGGCGAACGCCTCAGCACGACCATCATCGCCGCCGCGATGCGGCGCCGGGGGCTGCCGGCCCGCTATCTGGATGCTCGCGACATCATCCGCACCGATGCCGGTCACGGCAGTGCCGCGGTCGACTTCGCGGCGAGCTACGAGCTCATCCGGGCCCTCCTGGACGGCGACGACCTCCCGGTAGTGACGGGGTTCATCGCGTCGACCGCTGCAGGGGTGACCACGACGCTCGGAAGAAACGGCAGCGACTATACTGCATCGATCATCGGGGCCGGGGTTGAGGCGAGTGCGATCGAGATCTGGACCGATGTAGACGGCGTCTACAGTGCGGACCCGCGTTTCGTGCCTGAAGCGTTCGTCCTGCCGGAGATCAGCTATCACGAGGCGATGGAGCTGTCGTACTTCGGCGCGAAGGTCATCCACCCGTACACGATGGTCCCGGCGGTGGAGAAAGGCATTCCGCTGCGAATCCGAAACACACTGAGCCCGGAGCTTCCCGGAACGCTCATCGCCGGGCACACGAGCTCGCGCGCTTTCGTTACCGGCATCGCCTCGATCGAGAGTGTCGCGTTGATCAACGTTGAAGGCGGGGGCATGGTCGGCTCGCCGGGAATAGCGGGGCGCATCTTCACCTCGCTCGCCGCCGCCCGCATCAACATCATCATGATTTCCCAGGCCTCCTCTGAGCACAGCATCTGTTTCGTCATCCCCGACGGTGACGCCGAGCGGGCGATCCGTGCGCTCGAGGCGGAGCTGTCTCCCGAGCTGAGTCAGAAGAAGATACAGCGCTTCGGCGCCGAGCGCGACCTCGAGATCGTGGCTGTCATAGGCGAGAATATGCGTGGAAAGCCCGGCGTATCGGGCCGATTGTTCCAGGCGCTCGGCGACGCCGGGACAAACATCCTGGCGATCGCCCAGGGGTCGTCGGAGATGAACATCTCTTTCGTCGTTCACCGCGGTGATCGGGAGCGGACGCTCAACGCCGTGCACGACGCCTTCTTCGGGGGTACCGCGTGAGGTTCTACAGCACCAGGAACCGCACGCATGTCGTCGATTTCCCGCACGCGATCTTCGCCGGGCTCGCCCCCGACGGAGGCCTCTACTTCCCGGACACCGAGCCTGACCTGCGCGAGCTCATCCTGGGAGCTCCCGAAGACCTCTCGTTCGCCCGACTGGCCGGCGAGTTGCTCCACGGGATCCTCCCGGAGCACTTCGACACCGCCACGGCTCTCGACGTCGCCCGGCGCGCCTTTCCCTTCGCCCCCCGGCTTCGTCCCCTGACCGACCAGATCTCCCTTCTCGAGCTCTTTCACGGGCCCTCCTGCGCGTTCAAGGACTTTGGCGCCGCCTTTCTCGCCACGGCGATGGAGCACTTCCTTGCCGGCGAGAACCGAAGGGCGGTCATCCTGACGGCGACCTCCGGGGACACGGGAAGCGCAGTCGCACGGGCTTTTCACCGCCGGCCGGGCATAGAGGTCGTCATCCTCTACCCCTCCGGTCGCGTCAGTCCGCTCCAGGAGCGCCAGCTGACGACGGTAGGCGACAACGTCACTGCGCTCGAAGTGCGCGGCTCGTTCGACGACTGTCAGCGGATGGTCAAGTCGGCCTTCCTGGATACCGGGCTCACGCGGAGGGTGCCGCTCACCTCGGCGAACTCGATCAATATCGGTCGTCTCATTCCCCAGGCGTTTTACTACGTTGACGCGTTCATCCGCCTTCGGTCGAGGATGGCGAGCGATTTTCTCTTCTGCGTTCCAAGCGGCAACTTCGGCAATCTCACTGCCGGCGTCCTTGCCTGGCGCTGGGGGCTGCCCGTGTCCGGCTTCATCGCCGCCACCAATGTCAACGACGTGGTGCCGCACTACCTCGTGTCCGGCGATTTCATACCACGCCAGAGTCTCGAGACCGTCGCGAATGCGATGGACGTAGGTGACCCGAGCAACTTCGAGCGGATGCTCGAGATCTTCGGCGCAGACCACCAGGATATGCATGCGATGATCGGCGGGGAGACTGCAACCGACGACGAGATACTCGAGACGATGCGTCGTGTCCATCAGGTCGCCGGTGTATTCCTGGATCCGCATACCGCCGCCGGCGTGTGCGCTGCCGAGCGCTACCTCGCAGCAGACGGCGCCTCGGACGCGAGCGTGATCACCCTGGCGACTGCGCATCCGGCGAAGTTCCCCGAGGTCGTTGAGCGTGCGACCGGCGAGCGTCCGGACCTGCCTCCACGACTCGCAGAGGTGATGGATCGGCCGAAACAGGCGATACCTGTGGAGCCGTGTGCCGACGCGTTGGCGGAGTATCTTGTCGAACAGTACGGAGAGGAGGTGCCGCAATGATACTCGCAATCGACGTCGGCAACACCAACATCGCGATCGGGATCGTGAACCGCGACCGGGAGCTCGTCTGCCACTGGCGGCTTGCGAGCCGGACGCAGCGGACCGCAGACGAGGTTCTGATCCATCTGCACGAGCTCTTTGGTCTCGAGTCGGTGGACCGCTCACGTATTGCCGTGGCGGTCATCTCGAGCGTCGTCCCGGACCTCACGCATGTAGTTGAGCAGGCAGTGTGGCGCCTCCTCGAGCGCAAGCCGATCATCGTCTCGACCGACCTCAACCTTCCGGTTCGCATGCTGACCGATACACCCACCGAGATAGGCAGCGATTTGCTCGCGAACGCCGTCGCCGGCTATACGCTCGCCGAGGGAGCGGCGGTTGTCGTCGACTTCGGGACCGCGCTGACGTTTACCGCGGTGGACGGCGAGGGCGGCGTTCGCGGCGTCGCGATAGCCCCCGGGCTGACCACGGCGGTCCACGGGCTTGTCTCGCATACCGCGGCGCTCCCCATGATCGACCTCTCGACGCCCGAGCGCTACATTGGCACGAACACCAGCGCGTCGCTGCGCTCCGGTATCGTCAACGGTTTTGCCGGGCTCGTCGATGCAATGGTCACCGGGATCGCCGCCGAGATGGCGCCGGAGAGGCCCATGGCGCTGGCGACCGGTGGCGAAGCGGTCCTCGTGACAAGCGCGTGCCGTACCGCGGTGCGGCTCGAGCCGTGGTTGACGCTTCGCGGTCTCTACGAGATCGGAATCCGCAACGCCGGCGGATAGACCGGGCCGGACAATCGGCGCCGGCTAATCGACGTACAATCGTACGAGCTTCTTGCCGTCGGCGCTCCGGTACGGGTTGGAACGGTGCCGCATGACGTCACGGTAGATCTTGCACGCGCGGTAGTAGCCGTCCGGACCCCGGTAGGTCGACTCGAGGTCGCATCTGTAGAGCTCGAGCAGCACGGGGAACCGCTCGTCGGCCATGAGTCGTTCGGTCCGGAAGGTGGGCAGGACGTGAAGCGCCCCCGGAAACATGTGCTTCGAGACGAGCCAGTGTACGTCGTCGACGAGCTGCTCCTCGAATCCCAGACGGCGCAGAAGTCTCGCCGCAAGCTTCGCCCCGATCTCGGCGTGGCCGTCGAACCTTCGCCCCGCCTTTGGGACCGCGAGCGGCTTCCCCGAGTCGTGGAGCAGGAGCCCGAGCGTGAGTCGCAGGTCCTGCGAACGCCGGTAGCGGAATGTTTCGAGCGAGTGGTTCCAGACGTCTCCCTCCGGGTGGTGTTCCTTCGAGTGTGCCGTGCCCTTCATCCGCGTCAACTCGGGGAGATACGCGTCGACGAACCCGTGCCGGTCCAGGAGCCGGAGCCCTTGCTCCGGGAACGGCCCCGTCAGGATCTGCGCGAGTAGCGACCGGAGCGTCTCCGGCGACATCTCCGGGAAGTGGGACACCGGCTCGAGCTCCGCCGACAGAACGTGAGGGTAGCGGGCGACGGCGATCGCCCCGTCCATCAGGCGGTGCAGCGGCTCGTACACCTCGCTCGTTGGATCGAGATGCGCCGAACGAAGCGACCGGTAATCGTCGTACGGGTCGATGAACCGTTCGCGTACCGGGTCATACATCAGATTGAGCGGTCGGAACGGCTGTAGCGGCGGCTTGCTCCCGGGCTCGATGCATTGGAAATAGACGCGTCTCTCGCCGTCCCAGACGGCCGCGTCGGCGTGGCGTACGCCCGGGAACTCCAGGTTGGGCACGACGCGCGCGAGCGCGACCAGATCCCCTTCGATCGTGATATGAGCCACCGGTTGCTCCGGAAGCCCGAAATACCGGTCGAGCGCGGAGAACGACGAGAAGTACCAGGCTGTCTTGGTACGCAGGTCGGCGAGGGAGTCCACTCGCCTAAGATAGCGTGGGCCCCTGACGGCGTCCACCGGACTTCGCTACCACTCCCGCCGGAATCTGAGGTAGACTTTCCGCATGCCCGTCGTAATGCGCGCTCCAGACGACTTCCACGTCCACTTTCGTCGGCCTCCGCTCCTCGATTCGATCGTCGCGGACACGGCACGCTGGTTCGCCCGCGCGCTGGTGATGCCCAACACCGTGCCCCCCATCACGACCGCCGATCGCCTCACGGCGTACCGGCGCGAAATCGAAGGTGCCGCCGGGAAGGACCAATCGTTCGAAGCGCTGCTGACCTTCAAGGTTGTTCCGGGTCTCGTCCCCGACGAGATCCGGGCGCTTGCCGCAGCCGGCGCGATCGGCGGGAAGCTCTACCCGCAGGGCGTGACCACCCACTCGGAAGACGGTATCGTCGACGTCGAGCCCCTTTTCGCGGTGTTCGAGGTGATGGAGGATCTCGACCTCGTGCTGGAGATCCACGCGGAAGCGCCCGGAGTCTTCTCGCTCGATCGGGAGATTGCGTATCTTCCGTCGGTCGAGCGCATCGTGCGACGTTTCCCGAACCTGCGGATCGTGATCGAGCACGTGAGCAGCCGCGACATGCTCACGGCTCTCGCGGATCTACCGCTGCGCGTAGCCGCGACGGTCACGGTCCATCACCTCCTGCTCACGCTCGACGACGTGATAGGTGGTGATCTGCGACCGCACCATTTCTGCAAGCCTGTCGCGAAACGCCCTGCCGACCGAGACGCACTTTGCGCTGCCGTGCTCTCCGGCGATCCACGGGTCTTCTTCGGGTCCGACAGCGCTCCCCACCCACGCACCGCCAAGGAGTCCGACTGCGGCTGCGCCGGGATCTACACCGCGCCGGTCGCGATTCCGTTGCTCGCCGAGTTCTTCGAGCGCGCGGGGCTCCCCCTGACCGAATCGTCCGCTCCGGTGCGGGGCGCCTGTCTCGAGTCGTTCGTCTCACGATGGGGCGCAGAGTTCTACCGGTTGCCTCTCAGCGAGCGAACCATCACACTGTGCGAGACAGAGTGGGTCGTGCCGGACGACTGCGGTGGGATCGTACCCTTCCGGTCCGGCTCCCAACTGCGCTACGATATCGCACCTGGAGGAAAGGCATGAGTATTGCCGATGTGGTGGAGGTTTCTCGTCGATATGGGTCCGACGAGGATTGGGTGCTCGCCGGCGGCGGGAACACGTCGTTCAAGGACGCTGAGACGCTCTATATCAAGGCGTCCGGGTTCCCGCTGGCGACCATAGGCCCGGAGGGCTTCGCGAGGATGGATCGACGTGCCCTGCAGAAGATCTGGAGCGTGACCTATCCGGAGGACACCGCCGCGCGCGAAGAGGCAGCGCTTGCGGACCTGATGGCGGCCCGCCGTGAAGGCGAATCCAAGCGGCCGAGTGTCGAAACACTGATGCACGAGCTCTTCCCCAGTGCTCTGGTGGTGCACACGCATCCGGCGTTCGTCAACGGGCTGACCTGCGCTGTGGACGGAGAACGGGAGGCGCGCCGGTTGTTCGGGCCGCGGCTGCTCTGGGTCCCGGCGATCGAGCCCGGCTATGTTCTTGCGAAACATATGCGCAAGGCGGCACAGGATCACGCTGAGCAGCACGGGGTTTTCCCCAGGATCGTCATGCTCCAGAACCATGGCCTGGTCATCGCCGGAGCGTCGCGATCGGAGATAGACGCGCTGCATCGTGAGGTCAAACGCATCGTCGGGAAGGCTGTTGCGCGCGAGCCGGATCTCTCGCCTCTCGAACCGGACGAGACGGCTCGCAGCCGCTGGCAGGCAGCGATAGAAATGTCGTTTCCCCATGACGTCGCCGTGGAGTTCCACGCGAATCCGGAGCTTCTTCGGCGGCTCGAGTCGGCTGCGGACTTCGCTCCGCTCGACGGGGCCTTTTCGCCCGATCACATCGTGTACGCCGGATCGCGTCCGGTTTACGTGACCGGCAGTCCCTCGTCCCCCGCGTCGGCCCTGACCTCGTTGCTCACCGGGTATCGCAAGGATCACGGGTCCGAAGCTCGAATCGTCGCGGTTCAAGGGCTTGGCGTGTTCTCGGTCGCTGAATCGACGTCCGCGGCGCGCACGGCGCTTGCGCTCTTCCTCGACGAGGTGAAGATCGCCGCCTACGCGGAGTCGTTCGGCGGCGCGCGCCACCTCGATCCACACCTCGTGCGTTTCATTGAGAGCTGGGAAGTCGAACGGTATCGGAAGAAGATCAGCCAGGGAGGCAGAGGATCATGAGTGCGAACCAGGACAGGCATGTTGCGGTCATCGATGTCGGGAAGACCAACAAGAAGGTGCACATCTACGACGAAGCGCTCGATCTCGTCGGCGGGAAGAGCAGGTCGTTCGAATCGGTTGAGCGGGAGGGCGTCCCCTGGGTGCCGTCGCAGGAGATCGAGTCATGGTTGCTCGACACGCTTTCCGAGCTCGGTTCGCGCTATCCAATCGAGCTGATTTCGATCGCGACGCACGGTGCGACCTTCGCCTGCGTGGACGCGGACGGTGAGCTCGCGATCCCGGTCGTTGACTACACGCACGAGCCGGGCGATGCCTTTCACGAGGAATTCTACAGGATCGCGGGTTCTCCGGAGGAACTCCAACGGCGCACCGCAACGCTCAAACTGCCGGCGCTTCTCAACGTTGCTCAGGGGGTCTTCTTCTTCCAGAAGACCAGGCCGGAGGCCTTCGCGCGTGTGGCCCACGTGCTTTTCTACCCGCAGTATCTCGCCTTCCGGCTGACTGGGAAGATTGGAGCCGACTACACGTATGCGGCATGCCACACATGCCTTTTCGACTTCTCCTCGCTCGACTACTCGTTCGTCGCCGATGTGCTTGCGATACGCGACAAGCTTCCGGAATCAATCGAACAGCCGGGTACGATCCTTGGCCGACTCGACCCGGCGGTTGCCGGCAGAACAGGCCTTTCGCCGGACGCGCAGGTGACGCTCGGCGTGCACGACTCGAACTCGTCGCTGCTGCCGTACCTGCTCAAGAAGCCCAATGAGAATCTCATCGTGAATTCGACCGGGACCTGGTGCGTCGCGATGCACCCGGAGAGGGAGGTCGCGTTCGCTGACGAGGAGATCGGCAAGGCGGTCTTCTACAACATGTCCGCGCTTCGACAGCCCGTGAAGACGTCGATCCTGATGGGCGGTCTCGAGTTCGAGACGTATACGACGCTCCTGAAGGAACGGTTCGGCATGAAGCGCCTGCCGGACTTTGATCCCAATACCTACCGCGACGTGGTCAAGACCGCGC
This sequence comes from Spirochaetales bacterium, assembly GCA_007127335.1. Classification (GTDB taxonomy): domain Bacteria; phylum Spirochaetota; class Spirochaetia; order DSM-27196; family SLST01; genus SLST01. The sequence goes on from SKZO01000261.1 coordinate 7,616, forward strand.
GGGAGTTCATCCTGCCTGCTGTCGCCCGAGGCACGGGGCAGTTCCCCGATTCGGCGGCGCGTGTCGTCGACCACGACGAGGTATTCGCGCTCGAAGAGGTGCAATCGGGGTCGCGGGTGCCGGAACTCTTCTCCGATACCCGCCGCGCCATCGCCGTCCTCAACCTCTCGCTTGCCATCCAGACGATCACCGCGCTCGAACGGGTCGGACTTGGCCCCGGAGTGACCGTCTACACCGAAGGCGGGTTCCGGAACAACCGGGACTACAATGCGCTCCTGGCCACGCTTGCTCCCGAGTCGAGTTTCCGGCTGAGCGGCATGCCCGAGGCAACCTCGTTCGGTGCGGCGCTTTTGGGATGGGCAGCGGCGGACGGCAGAGATCTCATGGACCTCGGCTCCGCCTTCGCCCTGGAGGAGGAGAGAGTCGGCGGGTTCGAGATACCCGGACTCGGCGCGTATCTTGACGCGTTCTGGCGCCATCTCGACGAGGCGCAGCCGGGCTCATAGCTTTGAGCGACCCGATTTCGTATACTGCAGGAAACCTTTGGGAGTGAGCCATGACCGTGATTCCAGCGATAGACATCCTTGGCGGGGAGTGTGTCCGCCTGGTGCGTGGCGATTACCAGGAGGCGACCACCTACGAACGCGACCCGGTGGTGATGGCGCGCAAGCTCGCCGACGCCGGTGCGCGACGCATCCACGTCGTTGATCTCGACGCGGCGCGCGGCGACTCGCGAACCAACCGGAAGAAGATCCGCAAGATTCGGCGTGCCGTAGACGCGACGATCCAGCTTGGCGGGGGCATACGCAGGGACGAGGACATTGAAGAGCTGCTTGACCTTGGTATCGACCGTCTCGTCGTGGGTACGGCCTTTGCCCGTCGACCGGAGAACGTCGCCGGATGGGTCGCGCATTACGGAGAGATCTTCCTCGTGGGGATTGACGCCCTGGACGGGATGGTCCGTATCTCCGGTTGGGAGAAGGAGACGCAGATCAGGGACGTCGA
>SKZO01000273.1 GCA_007127335.1 Spirochaetales bacterium
ATCGTCGCGTTCCCGCCGGAGTACCGGAACGACTTCCTCCACCAGGTGGACGTCGCGGAGGACATCATCATCGGTCGCGGGATGAAGAGTTTCGCTCCCGAGATGCCGTCCGACTTCACGGTCGGCAGGCTGACGGATATCGAACAGTACTGCCGCAGGGTGATCGGGATTATGGTAGGGATGGGGTTCCTCGAGATGATCTTTCCGTACCTTGGGTCCGGTCGCGACTTCATCGAGAAGCTGCAGCCGGATCCCGGTTCGGCCTCCTCGAGCGTCGTGAAGCTCGCCAACCCCATGTCCGAGAACTACGAGTACGTGCGGAACTCGAGCCTTCCCTTCCTGCTGAACGCGGAGAGCGTCTCGGCCCATGCCGCCTATCCGCATCACGTCTTCGAGGTGGGCAAGGTTGCGCGATTTGATCCGGACGACAACCACGGCGTGCGTACCGTGGATGCGCTGACCTTCCTCTCGGCGGACGCGGAGGCGAGCTTCACCCAGGTGGCCGGTCATGTGTCCGTGCTCTTCTACTACCTCTCGCGCGAGTACGCGCTGGCCGAGAGTCAGGACGAGCGGTTCATACCGGGGCGCGCCGCCGCGATCCTCCTCGACGGCCGCCCCGTCGGCGTGTTTGGTGAGTTGCACCCGCAGGTGCTCGAGAGCTTTGGTATCGCCGTACCTGCGACCGCCTGTGAGGTAGATCTCAACCGCATGCTCGGGTAGCCGGTCCGTGCGGGGCTTCCCGGTGGTGCTTCCCGCAGTTCCGGACGCCCCTACGAGACGGCCGGCTGTTTCGCGGCGGCGAGGATCCTGGTGACCAGGGCGTCGGTGTCAGTCTTGCCGTGCTCCGGGTGCGTCTGGACCGAAACCGTGCGCGAGAGGATGTCGAGCGAACGGCGGCACATTTCGGGGTCGTAGTCCATCCGGCACTCACGGTTCGCCTCCATCTCATACGGGTTGAGCGCCGGGGAGGGCCCTCCGCGGTGATCCAGAATCGCATCCCATTCGGTGTAGACGTGGCGACCGGTCTTGATGAGCACGGTGCCGCCCACCGCTTCCGCGAACGCATCGGCTGTGGCCGGATCGTCGAACTGGTACATGATATGGGTTGCGCACCCCCCTTCGGCGCCGTTGAACGGGGCCCGCCGCAGGGACGTGCCCGTCCGGGAACCCACCGTGCGCTCGAGAACGGTTCTCTGCTCGGCTTGCATGCGCTCGATCATCCCCGGCAACCGGTCCAGCTGGACGTTGAGAATCGCCCCCTCGATCTCCGATGCCCGCGCGCCGTTCGAGACGAATCCCGCGAACGTGTTTTCGCGCCCGTCCCAGTAGAAGCGACACGGATCGATCACGCACATCGCACGCTCGGCGATCCGCTCATCGTTGGTGACCACCGCGCCGCCCTCGCCGCACGTCATGTTCTTGTAGTAGTTGAAACTGAACGCGCCAACCGTGCCGATGCTCCCGAGCATCGCCTTTCCGCCCGAACCGATGTAGCTCCCTCCGACTCCCTGACAGGCATCCTCAACGACGAGAAGCCCGTGTCTGGCGGAGATCTCCATGATCGCGTCCATGTCGCAGGGCAGACCCCACATATGAACCGGTACGACCGCCCGGGTGCGTGGGCCGACGGCTGCCTCGAGAGCCGCCGGATCAATCCCGATAGATTCGTTGATATCGACGATTACGGGAATCGCCCCGGCCGCGAGAACGGCAATGGGTGTCGCCATATAGGTGCACGCCGGCACGATGACCTCGTCGCCGGGGCCGATCTGCGCACCAATCAGGGCCGCGGTGAGCGCATTCGTGCCGCTCGCGGTCTGCAGGCAGAATCGGGTTCCGGTGAACTCCGCGTACCGGTCTTCGAAACGTGAGCACTCGGCTCCTATGCCGTACCGGAAGACCTTTCCTCCCTCGAGTACTGCTCGAACGGCTTCGACCTCTTCTCGACCCACGGTATACATACGCACTCCTCGTCAGAGGCAAGCGTACGCAATGACCGCGTTTCGTGCAAGACGTCCGATGGTGGTGTCCGATGGTGGTCGTTCGGGGCGAAAGACGGTACAATCCGGATGTGACTGAGCAAGCGTCAGCTGAGCAATCTCCGGCGCGTCCGCAGGTGCTCGTGCCGTATCCCGGACCGGACGGCAGCGGTGAGGTACAGGACATCTTCCTGTACCTCCGGCCTGAGACGAACGGCGTTCTCGTTGAGAGTCTTCTCCTCAAAGTCATCCAGCGATGCTCGCAGTACCGCTCCGGGATCAACCTCATCTATCTCGCCAACTTTCCGGGTCAGTTCATCATTGACAATCACATCGTGGAGCGACACTACGCGCACAAGTTCTTCTTCGCCGTACACGGAAAGCGGGTGTTCACACCCAGGATGAAACAGGATTTCGAGCGGAGTTTCGAGGTTCCATTTGCCGACGCGAATATAATGGGGAGTTTCGAGGCGCTCTACGCGCTCGACAAGTCACCGGAAGAACTCTTCTCGCTCTGGGTTCCCGCCGGAGACATCGTTCATGTGGACGGCCAGACGATCAAACGGTACCAGGATGTCTATATCGTGAACTACGATATCCCGGCGCTGCTCCACATGAACACGCGAAGCACCGATATCGCCGTGATGCTGTTCCGCTGCAATATCGAGTACGATTACTTCGTAGAGCTTGTCGATGAGATGCGACTCGCGCTCGTCGAGCAGAACGTACTGTCCGCCGAGTTCCCGGTCAGTCGGGCCTTCCACTACTCGAAGGGACCCGTCGAGCAACTCCTCGACGCGACCGACTATCTGCGCACGTCATCAGGCGAGCCGATCAGCTTCGAGGAGCTTTCATTCGTTGTCTATGCTCAGCGCCATGGTTACGGCATAGAAGGGCTTGCCGGCGTGGTTCACAGCCCGATTTGCCTGTTCAAGCAGCCCGACGGGTCGCTGGTGGAGGAGAACATCTTCACCTATACCGCCTCGGACAGCTATGACGACGCGCTCGCGAAACTACGGACCGTCAGGGCGCAGCTCTGGATCAGGTAGCGGATCCTGAGTACGACGTTCGCGTCCGTGGGTCTGCATGGCCTCGCGAACCGAGCGCAGAAACGAGTCCATGTTCAGTGGTTTCGAGAGGTATCCGTCCATCCCCGCGTCGTAGCATGCTGTCTCGTCTTCCGGCGAGGCGTAGGCCGTGATCGCGAGAATAGGAACCCGGCGGTTCTCTTCGCCTCCACCGCCCTCGCGGATGATGTGTGCTGTTTCGAGACCATCCATCCCGGGCATCTGGACGTCCATCAGCACGAGGTCGAACCGCTGCTCGCGCAGCGCCTCCAGCGCGCGACTGCCGCTGTCGGCCTCCAGGGCCTCTATGCCTGCTCGCTTCAGCATCTGCTGCGCGACCATGCGGTTGATCTTGTTATCCTCCACGACGAGGACAACGGGTCGCTGCTCACCCGTATCGGCCATGCGACACATCGTATCAGCTTTCGCGCACTCCGTCATTCCCGGTCGCCTGCAGGTGCAGGGGCAGGGTGAGCGTGAAGGTGCTTCCGCGTCCTTCCCGACTCGTGAACGCGATCTGCCCGCTCATCAGTCGAGCCAGCCGGCGTGATATGGACAATCCGAGGCCGGCGCCCTGGAACGCCTTGGAGGAACTGATGTCTGCCTGTTGGAAACTCTCGAATATTGAGTCGCGACACGATTCCTTGATTCCCACGCCCGTATCCTGCACTGCGAAGATGAGCTCGTGGAGGTGTTCCGAGACCGGTCGTGAGCGCACCGTCACGACGATTTCTCCTGTCGCCGTGAACTTCAGCGCATTGCCGATGATATTGCCGAGGATCTGGCCGATTCGCGCTCGATCGCCGTGGTACCTGGACGCCGTCGTTTTCGTGGTGTCGACTCGAAAGCCGACGCCTTTCTCCGCTGCCTGGGGAGCGTAGAGCGTCTCGACGGATCGCAGGAGCTCGAGGAGATCGAAGGGTGCTGCACGGATCTCGATCCGGCCGGTCTCGATTCCCGAGTAGTCGAGGACGTTGTCGATGATGTCCTTCAGGTCGCCTGCGGCGCAGCGGATGGTACTCAGCCAGTCCCGTTGCTCCGCATTGAGTGGTGTGTCGAGCAGCAGCTCGGACATTGCTACGACGGCATTCAGCGGAGTCCGAATCTCGTGGCTCATGTTCGCGAGGAAGGCGCTCTTCGCCCGCCCGGCCTCGATCGCGTCTTCCCGGGCGAGGATCAGATCATCCTCGGTGCGCTTTCGGTCCGTTACGTCGATAACCGCCATGAGACAATGTCGTGTCCCGTCCGGCGCGGCTCGTACCCGGCTCTCAATGCGCCCCCACAGCTGATGCCCTCTCCGGTCTACGAGCGACATCTCGGTGCTGAGCGGTTGTTCTCCGTCGAATACCCGCTTCTGCAGCGTTCGAAAGCGAGCGTGGTCACCGCGCGGGACGAAGGAGGTGAACGATCTGCCGAGCAGGTATCTGCGGTCCGCCTGGAGCAGGTGTGAAGCGGCCCTGTTGAGCCTGAGGATCGAGCCCTCCTCATCCACGATGAAGTAGCCCACGGGCGCAGAGTCGAAGAGGTCGCAGATCTCCTGCCGGGCACGCCCGAGCTCTCGCCTGAGGTCCTCTCCTGAGTGGGATCGTATCGTCTCGCCGTCGTCCGCCGCAGGCATCCAGTCCAAAGCTACTGCCCCGACGGACCGGCGGCTACTCGGAGTTCAGCGTCGCCGGCTCTTCCGAGCCGACCGCCTTGATCGCGCGCAGCAGCTCGTCGTGGTCATCTGTACGCACGAGATCCGGGTGAGCGCCGGAAACCGCCGTGCTCGGCCGGAAGAGAAAACCGCGGTGTGCTGCCCGGAGCATGCTGATGTCGTTGAAGCTGTCCCCAACAGCCTGGACGTGGAGGTTGAGGTCCCGAAACGCTTCAACAGCGCGTCTCTTGCCATCCGTTTGACGCAGACGGTAGTCCGTAACGCTGCCGTCTGCGTCACTCACGAGCTCGTTGCACAGGAGCAGGGGGTAGTCGAACCGGGCCATGACCGACTGGACGAACTGAACGAACGTATCGGACAGGATCGCGACCTGGCCGCATCGTCGCAGCCGATGGAGGAAATCGATTGCGCCCGGCAGAGGTTCGGTGTCCTTCGTGATTTCCTGGATATCGGTGAGCGTGATGCCCCGTCGGCGGAGTATGTCGATTCGATGCCGCATGAGCGCGTCGAAGTCGGCCATATCGCGCGTCGTGAGGCGAAGCTCCTCGGTTCCCGTCGCCTCGGCGACTAGAATCCACATCTCCGGTATGAGCACACCCTCCAGGTCCAGGCAGACTATCTGCACCCTGTACTCCACATGCGTGCGACCTCCTCCGCTATCACCGCGATGCCGTGCTCCACATCGTGCTCGTTCATCGCGTAGTTGACTCTGATACACTCCTCGGTGTGGTCCCACGTCCCGCTGCGCCCGAACGAGAAGTAGCGCCCGGGAACCACGATGACGTCGCGCTCCTTGAGGCGCTCGTACAGCTGCGTGGTTGTTCCGGGAAGTCGTGGGAACCAGATCCACAGAAAAAGCGAACCCTCAGGCCGGTGGACGGACCACGGGAAGCGGTCGCCAAAGGATGATCGCACACACCCGAGCGCGTGGTCGCGTCTGTGGCGGTAGAAGGGGCGGATGATGTCCCTCGACATCGTGAGAATCTCGCCGGTCTCGAACAGCCGCTCAGTGAGCGCCTGACCGACCGCGCCGTTCGCCAGGCTCACGATCGCGTTCATCGCTCCGACCGCCCGGACGATGTCCGGACGGGCCACGAGAATGCCGGTCCGAAGCGAAGGGAGCCCGATCTTGCTCAGGCTCATGGACAGCACGACGTTTTCGTTCCACGTGGGTCTGGCGTCGGCGAAGATGATATCCGGGAAGGGAGCGCCGTAGGCATTGTCTATGATCAGAGGTATCCGGCGCGCCTGAGCCATCTCGTCGAGTCGCGCGATCTCCTCGTCTGTCAGGACGTTCCCCGTGGGATTCGTCGGGCGTGAGACACAGATCGCCGCGATGTCCGGTCCGGCCTCCAGGGAGTCGAAATCGATGTGATACTTGTGTGTATGCTCGTCGATCTGCTCGATGCCGGGTTCACAGGCGACGAAGTCGTCGGGCCGTATCGCCTGGTCCCGGTACCCGATGTACTCCGGCATCAGTGGAAAGAGGACTCTGCGACTCATGCCGCGGTCATCCGGGCCGGCGAGCAGGTTGAAGAGGATGAAGAAGGCGGACTGGCTGCCATTGGTGACCGCGATGTTCTCCTCAGTGAGGTTCCAGTCATACTCCCGATTGAGCATGCCGGCGACAGCGCGCAGGAAGGTCGGGCGACCCTGGGGTGTGTCATACCTCCCGAGGACACCGTCAAAGCGCGACTGGTCTTCGAGCAGAGATCGCATCTGTGCTCGCCAGATCGCTGCGACCTCCGGTATGAGCGCCGGATTGCCGCCTCCGAGCATGCATTTCTTGTCCGGTCCGGACAGAGCTCTGCCCAGGTCATCCATCAGCTGGAGTATGCCCGAGTGTGAGGTGAACCGGGTTCCGGTAGCCGACCATTTCATCAGGGGCGAGTATAGCGAAGCCGGGGATGCGTGTCAGGTCGCCCTGGGCGGGGCATTGGACTCAGCGTGTCGTGTGAGTTAAGCCCCTGTCTCCGGAGCTTCCGGCTGCGGCAATGGCTCGATTGTCAGCAGGGGCGCGGCAGCGAACCCCTCCGCGTGCATCATCGCCGCGACCCGCTGAAGCGTCGCCAGGATCTGCGTCTGTTCCCACGTCTCGAGCTCTGAGAACGCGGTCACGAACTCCTCCTGAAGGATCGTGGGACTCTGCTCAATCAACTGCGCTCCGGCTTCGGTCAGGCTTACCAGCACCTGACGGCGATCCACCTGCGCGCGCTTCCGGGAAACGAGCCCCCGCTGCTCGAGTCGGTCGACGATCGTCGTCACCGTCGCCTGGCTCAGACTGATCTCCCTGGCGATCCTGCCGATTGGTGCTTCCGATGCGCCGGCGATCTCCTTGAGCACGACGAGCTGCGGCACCGTGAGTCCGATGCTCTTGTCGAGCTGTCGCGAGCGCAGGTCCATCGCATGGATGATCTGTCGCAGCGAGAGCAAAACCTGGCGACTGATCGACGCTTCGTTCACATGGCTACCCTAAAGCTTTGTGCGGAATCAGGCAATCGAATTCGCCCGAATCCGTTCGGAAAGCCTCTCGAACTCAGGCAGAGTCTCTCCGTAGAAGAGCTTCCACCCGTCGCACAGGTGGCTGAGCCGCGAGGGATCCTCCGACGTCGCGTATCGCATCTTCTGGCAATCGCCGGCGCACAGCTTCAGGTAGGGGCATGCCGCACACTTCGCGTTCCATCGCCTCTTGTTGCGTCCGAAGTCCCGAAAGGCCAGTGAGTTCCACATGTCGTCAAACCGGTCCCGCATCACGTTCCCGAGACGCTTCTCCTTCTCCACGAAGAAATCGCACGGATACACGTCGCCGTTGTGCTCGACGACGAAGTACTGCCGGCAGTTGCGCGCCATGACACAGGTGTTCGCCGTGCCCTCGACGAGCATCGTGAGTATTGAGTCGAACAGCCGGATCGAGACGCGCTGTTCATCACCCCCGCGCCACTCGTCGAAGACGTCGAGGAGGAAACGGCCCCACTCGGCACCCGTAATCGCATACGGCGTCAGGTTGCCGACGTCGTCGAACTCGACGCACGGGATGTACTGGTGGTAGCTCACGTTGAGCTCGTCGCGCAGGTAGCGGTATACCTCGCGGCCACGGTGGACGTTGGCCGCCGAGACGACGGTGAGGATGTTGTACTCGACGTTGTGCCGCTTGAGCGTCTCAATGCCTCGCAACACCTGCGCGTGTGTGCCACGGTTACTCTCTGTGAGACGATTCCGGTCGTGGATGTCCGCGGCTCCGTCGAGGCTGACGCCGACGAGGAAGTGATATCTGCCGAGGTGCGCGGCGAGCTCGTCTGTCAGCAGGAGCCCGTTTGTCTGGAGTCCGTTGGCAACCGAAGAGCCGCGTCGACCGTGCTTCTCCTGGAACTCGGTGATGCGTTCGAAGAACGCTCGGCCCATGAGCGTCGGCTCACCGCCCTGCCATCCGAACGAGTACGTGGGCTGCGGTGTCTCCATGTACGAGGCTATCATCCGTTCGAGGACGTCCGTCGTCATCTGATGCCTGTGTCTGCCAGGATACAGAGCCTTTTTCTCGAGGTAGAAACAATACGTGCAATGGATGTTGCAGTCTGCCGAAGAAGGTTTGACCAGCAACGAGTAGACCGGCATTCCCTGACTCCCTGGTGAACATGACGAAATGCGTCGTGATTGATCGAGTTTATCCTGACGGCGACGAGTTGTCAAACCGAAGCGGCCCGCGCGAATCGGGTTCCATCATCGCTACGACGTGCTGGAGCGCAGACAACAACTCTGTCTGCTGCCACGCATCCAGTGCGGCCAGGCGGCGAGTGAAGCACTCGTGGAACGGCTGGGGCCCCCGGGCGAGCA
>SKZO01000321.1 GCA_007127335.1 Spirochaetales bacterium
CGACGCGCCGATCATGAGCCCCTTGAGCGACCGGGTGACGAATCCCGCGCTTGCCGCGGGGAGGGTGAGCAGCGTGATGACGAGCACGATTCCCACCGTGGTCACGAGAAGGACGACCGTCGCTCCGGTGAGCAGGAGGAGGATCGTCAGGAGGGTACCCGTGGGCATCCCGCGTACCTCGGCGAACTCGGGGTCGAAACTCAGCGCGAAGAACTGCGGGTAGAAGAGCAGGGCGACCGCGAGCACCACCGCGTCGAGCACGATGATCGCGATGAGGTCCTGTACCGACAGGAGCAGGATGTTGCCGAAGAGGTAGGCCATGGGATCGACGTACCCGGTCGTGCGCGAGATGAAGATGACCCCGATCGCCGTGCCGAGCGCCCAGACGATGCTGATGGACGAGTCCGAGCGCTCGCGCACCCGCTTCGTGGCGGCCGCGACGATCCATGCGGAGGCGATCGCCGCGACGAAGGCGCCCCAGAAGGGCGTGAACCAGTTCGGCCCGATTACCGAGCGCAGGAAGAGGCTCGCGCCGATCCCGGCGAGCACCGAGTGCGCGATCGCTCCGGCAAGGTAGCTCACGCGGTTGACGACGACGTACGATCCCACGATCCCGAAGGCCGGTGCCGCAAGCACTCCGGCGATGAGCGCGTACCTGATGAAGGGCATCGTGGGGCTCGCGATTGCGCGCAGAAAATCACCCATGGACGTGCTCCGCGAGGCTGTGGAAGTGTCCGGTAAACAGGCGCGCGAGGTCGTCCTCGCTGAGATCGCTTCGTTCGTGGATGTGGACGTTGCGGTTGACGCAGAGCACCCGGTCAACCGAGTCGGCGAGGAAGTCGAAGTCGTGGGTGATCAGGAGGATCCCGAGGCGGTTGCGCTGCGCCCGGATGAGCGTCTCGAGTCGCGCCGCGGACTCGCGGTCGATGTTCGCCGTGGGTTCGTCGAGGATCAGGAGATCCGGGTTCGAGACGAGCGCACGTGCGAGCAGGACGCGCTGCCGCTGACCGCCGCTCAGCGTGGAGAAGGCGGCGTTCGTGAGACTCTCGAGCCCCAGATCCGACAGCGTCGAGAGGGTCGCCTCGCGATCCTTCCGCGAGTATGGCCCTACGAAACGCTTCAGCCGCCCCGTCAGCACGACGTCCTGGACCACTGCCGGGAAACGCGGGTCGTACAGCGCGTGCTGCGGGACGTACCCGACGAAACGTCGCGCGGCTACCGCGCTCCTGCCCATGACGTCGATCGTTCCGCGATGCGGGCGCATCAGCCCGATCAGCAGACGCGCAAGCGTCGTCTTGCCCCCGCCGTTCGGACCGACGACCTGCGTCAGTCCTGCCGCCGGGATGGCGATTGAGACATCGTCGAAGATGGAAATCCCGGGATACCCGAAACTGATGCTCTTCAGCGTGATGCTCGAGCTCGTGTCGCTGTTCATGGGCGTATCCATAGACGCCCCCATGGTAATACTTCGTATCACTCAGGTCAAGTGCTGCTGCCGGCTTTCGCGCCGGAGCCTTGGCGCCGGGGCTGGGAGTGGACGCTCCAATCTGGTATGCTCCGGGCTCGGTGAGTCACTACGTCGTCATCCACAACCCCGTCGCCGGACACGGGCGCGCCCGCGATCGCATGCGTGATGCGGAGCAGTTGCTCCGGAGGAACGACGTCGGCTACGAGCTACTGGTGACCGAATACCCGGGGCACGCGATCGAGCTGGCGCGGCAGGCAGCCCTGAGCAACCGGTGCCGGGCGATCGTCGCCGCCGGGGGCGACGGCACCGCGAACGAGGTGCTCAACGGCATGATGCAGGCGCGTCTGACCGGCGCGGCGGTCCCTGCGCTCGGGGTACTGAGCATCGGGCGGGGTAACGACTTCGCCTATGGTGCCGGGCTTCCGACCACGATCGAATCTGCCGTCGAAGCACTCGTCGGCGGGAGCGTCGCGACGATCGACGTAGGATTTCTGCGCGGAGGGGTGTATCCGGATGGCCGCTACTTCGGGAACGGGATCGGGATCGGGTTCGACACGATTGTTGGTTTCGAGGCCGCGAAGCTGAAGCGAGTCCGCGGCTTCGCGGGATACCTCATTGGGGCGCTCAAAGTTCTGCTCCTCTACTACCGGGCGCCGCTGCTCACCATCAGGACCGATGACGGGGAGCGTGCGCAACCGTGTATCCAGGTCTCGGTCATGAACGGCCGCCGGATGGGCGGCGGGTTCCACATGGCTCCGGACGCGCGGATTGACGACGGGCTGCTCGATATCTGCATCGCGGGCTCGCCGAGGCGGTTCCAGATGATCGCGCTCTTCCTGAGGTATCTCAGAGGCACTCAGTCCGGGCATCCGCACATCAGCATCTGCCGCACCGGGAGCGTCAGCGTGGTGTCCGACGGCGCGCCCCTGGCTATCCACGCCGACGGAGAGACGATCAGCGTGGACGGCACGAGCCTGGACGTGTGTCTCGCGGGGCAGATGCAGGTGCTCCGCGCGGCCGATGCGTCAGACTGCCGCACCCCGTGAGACGGCTGATCGTCACCGCCACGATCCGGCTCCTGCTCAAAATCGTCGTTCGCGTACGAGCCCCGGGCATTGACCGTGTGCCGCGATCCGGACCCCTCATCATCGCGGTGAACCACATCAACTTCCTCGAGGTGCCGCTCATCTATACACTGCTGCGCCCCCGCCGGGTGATCGGGATCGCGAAGGCGGAGACCTGGGAGAACCGGCTCCTGCGACTGATAGCCGACGAATGGGAGGCGATCCCGATTCACCGTGCCGCGGCTGATACCGCGGCCTTCAGGCGTGCAGAGGAGGAGCTGCGGCGCGGCGCGATCGTCGTCATCGCGCCGGAGGGGTCCCGCAGCGGAGACGGCATCCTGCGTCGAGGGCACGCCGGAGTCGTGACGCTCGCAGCGAAGACCGGCGCCCCGGTGCTGCCCATGGCGCATTTCGGTGGCGAGCAGGTCTGGGCGTGCTGGCGACGAGTGCGCCGTCCGGTTGTCACCGTGCGGGTTGGCTCGCCCATCTGGATCCGGTCCGGCGTTGTCCGTACGACCGGTCCTTCCTGTGAGCGCGGACGGATGCCTTCGCGTACCGAGCGCGACCGGCTGTTGCGTCACGTCATGGCGGGGATCGCGAGACTCCTGCCGGAAAGGTATCGTGGCGAGTACGGGCCAGCGGTGGAGGCGGGTTCAGGAGGGCCCGGACTCCGGACCCCCTGAGCCAACCGGCCCCACCGCCGCCGTCTCGCCGCTACGCAGGTGGACGAGCTCGACCCGCGCGGGTTTGCCGGTGAGCGCCTCGGCCGCACGGCGGTAGACTTCCATCTGGACACGGTACGATTCTGGATTGAGCGTTCGGTCGGTCTTGAAGTCGAGCACCAGAGCGTAGTCGGCAAACTCGGCAAGGAGGTCGATCTGGCCCCGGACGACGCCGGGCGTGAATTGCCCTCCCTCGAGCACGAATCCGAGCTCGTGCTCTACCGACTGCGCCTCCTCGAGCTGTGCCGCGACGGGCGACTCGAGAAATCGTCTCGCGAACTCGTACCCTGCCAGGGAGAAGACCGCAAGGTCGTGTTCCGGGATGTCCGGCCGCAGCTCCGGCGGTACGTCCGGCGCCTCCGCCGGCGGAGGCGCCGGTTGGCGTGATATGCCGAGTTCGTCGGCGCGCTCGATGCAGGTGTGGCAGTAGGTGCCGAACAGGGTGGCGATGTCGTGGCGGGCGATGACATCGTCAACCGGGTGAGGTGGTGAGTCGATCGTCATGGATGGAGGAGCCGCGGTCGATCCGGCCTCGGACACCCGCGTGCGAACGGCTTCGTCGTTGAGCGCCGTGGCCGTCCGGTCGATCAGCGGGAAGGTGCGTTCGACGACTGCGGCCGATGAGTACGCCGCGGCGAGCTCGCCGATATCGCGTCGGCCTCCCGATCTCTGTGCCTCTCGTTCACGGTAGGCCGGTACCGGTTCGCACTCCCGCACGGCTACGCAAAGCTCGTCCAGATTGGAGAGCGTATCCAGCGCCGCGTTGAAGGCGGGAAGCAGTATCCCGGTCAGCGACCGTTCGCTGTCACGCGGCACGCCCGAGAAGACGAGGTGGCTCTCGGCCCGCGTCGCCGCCACGTAGAGAAGGCGTTTCATCTCGGCGAGTTCCTGTTCCGCGGCCTCGTCCGCTTCGCAGGCGTAGAGGTAGTTCGCCGGCTTCTCCCTGACCTCGCCCGGTGCGAGCACGCCCGTGTTGAACGCCGGCCCACGCTCGGAAGACCAGTGGTACGGGCTCGCTGAGACCGTGTCGTTCCGCCCGCGGTTACCGGCGTTCGCGACGATCACTACCGGGAACTCGAGGCCCTTCGCCCGGTGGATCGTCATGATCTGCACGCCGCTTGCCTCGGCCTGGATCGTCTCGATCTCATCGAGCTTCTCGTTCTGGCCAAGGTGCCGACGGGCTTCATCAAGGAAGGCCGCGAGGCCCCGGTCCTCAAACCGGTGGGCGAGCTCCCAGAACAGATCGTAGTACTCGAGATACGGGCCGTGCTCTGGGCGGCGAAGAAGATGATAGCGGTAGCCCCATCGGTACCAGATGTGGTGGAGCAGCTCCGTGATCGGTTGAGCGTCGGCCATCCGGCACAGCTCGTCGTAACGCTCCCCGGCGATCGAGAGTCGTCGCAGATCGTCAGGATCGTGTCCCTCGCACGGTTCAAAGAGCGCCGTATCGCCGAGCAACTGCCGTACGAGCCCTTCGTCGGAGAGCCCGACGAGCGGCGAGCGGAGGTACCCGGCGTATGCGACCCGATCCGTGGGGTAGAGTACGAGCTGCAACACCTGGTAGATGTCGTTGACCGGTGCCTCGAGGAAGAGACTGCGAGGCGTCTGCGAATCGTACGGGATGCCGAACAGACGGAGCGTTCGCTCGAACCGGATCTGGTTTCCGGTGCTCCGCATGAGGATCGCGAAATCCGCGTACGTGGCGGGACGACCCGGGCGTCGGGCTCCCTGCTCGTCAACTCCGGCCCCTACGAGGAGCGCCTGGTTCTCTACCGCATCCCGGATGAAGGTCGCGATATGGAAGGCCTCCGAATCCATGTCTTCGAGCCAGGTCTCGTCCCCGGACGGTCGTTGCTCGATCTGCCAGATCTCCAACCGCGGGGTGACGCCGGGGGTCGCCTCCCGGGCGCGCAGCGGCTCGAACCTCGCCTCCCAGGCGTGTGATGCACCGCCGAAAACCCGTGGGAAGAGCTCGTTGAAACCGTGGATCAGACCCGGTTCGCTGCGGTAGTTCGCGCTGAGCCGAAGATCCGCGTCGGCTCCGGAGAGCTCGCCGGCGAGGGTGCGGAAGACGCTGACATCCGCTCCGCGGAACCGGTAGATCGACTGCTTCTCGTCGCCCACAAAGAAGAGCTTGTCCGGCATGAGATCCGGGGCACGCGGTATTCCGGGCTCGTCCCGGTCGAGTCGTTCGGAGACGAGGTAGAGCAGAACCTTCTGTTCCTCGTTGTTGTCCTGGAACTCGTCGATCATCACGGCGCGATACCGGTGCTTGTAGTAGGCGCGCAGGTCCGGATCAAGCACGAGAGAGCGGATCGCGAGCTCGACGACATCGTGGTAGGAGAGCAGACCGGTGCGTCGCTTCTCCGCCACGATCCGCTCGCGAAACGCGTCGAGCAACTGCATGAGCCGCTCGTGCTCGGGCCATCGCGAGCGGGTCTGGTGCGCGATGAGATAGCGTTCCACGAGGAGGCGCAGGGTGCCGACGTATTCTTTGAAGAGCGTCACGTCGGGGTGTTTGCTCGACCCGCACCGCAGGCTGATCTTCGACAGCGCCTCGAGGTTCCGCGGGGTCGCCGAGAGCGCCGCGTCGAGATCGAGCGATGCCACGATGCGTTGCGCGCTCGCGATGCAGGCGGGACCCTCCGGGTCGAGCCCCGCGATGCCCAGGGCGGCCGCGCGGATATCCGCCGCGAGGCGACGGATTTCCGCGTCGAGGAACTCCGCCTGCCCCGCCAGATACTCAACGAGACGATGGTCGGCGGCCACGCCGAACCGCTCGATCGCCAGCCGGGAGAAGCCGTTGCGCCACAGCGGGGCGAAGCCATTCAACCTGATGAGGTCGGCGATGACGGGCTCCGCCGCGTGTTCGGTCAGAAAAGAGAGCGAGAGCGCGTTGCAGGTAGTCTCGAGAGCCTCCTCGTCCACGGTGAAGGTTGGCGGCACGCCGAACCGTGCGCACCCGTTGCGGGCGATCGACGCGCAGAAGCTGTCGAGCGTTGCGATCATCGCGTCATCGAATGAGGCGAGCTGCTCGCGCACGAACGGGTCCGACGAATGGTCGAGCAGCGCCCGGTAGATCCGCTCGTACATCTCGGCGGCAGCCTTGCGGGTGAAGGTCAGCGCGAGAATACTGCCGATTGGAATCCGCTTCTCGACGACGAGGCGCAGGTACCGGTTCGTGAGCACCGAGGTCTTCCCCGACCCGGCGCCCGCGCTCACCACCGCGTTGGTCGCTATCTGGATCGCCGCCCTCTGATCCTCGTCGTGCATCATCTTCTCACCGTCACTCCACCACAAACCGAGTGCGACAGACGCCGCGGAAGACGCACCCTTCACAGCGCCGTCCGCCGTCGGCGCGAGTGTCCCCCGGTGCAGCGCACCGGTAGTCGCCCGCCACGAGGCGGCTCGTTGTCTCGCGGACGATGTCGTCCACGAGCACGATGATCTCGTCCATTCGTTCTCTCGTCATCACCGGACGCCCGCCGGCCGCCTCGGCTGCAGCCGTCCCGTCTGCAGCCGTCCCGGCTGCGATGACCTGAAGGGACCTGCCTTCTTCGAGGCTGTAGTACGCGGCATTCGTCACACGCTCGTCGCGGTCCTCGAGCAGGCTGATGTAGAACGGAACCTGAATGGACCCGAGCAGATCGCGCTCGCTCGCTCGTTCGGGTTCCGGCAGAGCGGCGACACCCGTAGGCTCGCGGTTCTCCGCCGATTGCGCCTTGCCCGTCGGTACCCGCCGTTTCTTGTAGTCCACCAGCGTGAGCGTGCCGTCCGGCGCCCGCGTCACGCGGTCCATGCGTCCCACGAGATAGACGCCGGTTTCGAGGTCGAGCCTTCGTCCCCACTCTTCGACGAGCTCGACCGCGTGGCCTGCGATGAGGCGCGCGTCGTGGTCGAGCAGACGGGCGAAGACACGTTCGGCGAGCGGGCGCAACGCCTCGTACACGAACACCGGTATCATGCCGGGCCCCCGACTCGCGCGCTCCTCGACGATCCGCTCGAGCCGACCGCCGTATTCGTCGAGGGCCTCAGGGTCAAAACGCTCACCGCGGTCGTACAGCCCGCGGAACAGCTCCTCGAGCGCCGAGTGGTAGAGCGTGCCAATGTCGCGGGCATTGTCCGGGTCGATTTCGAGCTCAGGATCACGGAGCCCGAGTACCCGGGAAAGCAGGTATGAGAAAGGGCAGGAGCGGAACGCCTCGACATCCGCCGCCGACATCGAGATCAGCTCAGGGCGGTCGCGGTGCCGCTGGACCTCCAGAGCGCGCTCGATGAGCCGCGGCTCGCGCAGGGGCTGCTCGGTCAGGTCGCGCGCGCCGGTGACGCGGGCGGTTGCGGCATACGCCCGGGCCCCTTCGGCCTGGAGCCGGTAGACCCGTGTCGCAGGCGCCTCGAACCGCTCCTCGTTGCGCCAGGCGAGGAGCGCATTCGCTCCGGCCGGTGCGTCGGCTATCCGGCCTGCTGCGACGAAGTCGCCGGGCGGCAGCGACGGCCCGTCCCAGCCGGTGCGGCTGCATGACACGGTGATCGACCGGCCCGAGACGGCGTACGCGCGCAGGTAATGATCCGTGAGAGTCCGGTCCGCCACACCCTCGCCAATCTGCTCGCGCTCGGCCTCCGTCAGGAAGGGATAGCGGCAGATCCGCACCGAGGTTGCGGCGTTGCTCGCGTTGATCACGAAGTGGTGGTCCGGGTAGAGCGTGGCGCCCACGCGATAGGGCAGAACGGCAATGCCCCGCCTGTCCTCACGAGGGACATACAACTGGCGGGCAAGCAGATCCATCCAGAACCGGTAGGGTGACGGGATCCTCAGGCCGCGCGACTCGACGTCGGCGAGCGAGCGTAACTCCTCGAGGCAGCGTTGCAGCAGGCGCTCTTCCTGCGGATCCCACCGGTCGCGGTCGATGAGCCGTGAGAACAGGCGGAAGAGGCGACTCCGAAGGTCCGCGGCAGACGAGGCCCCCGTAATCCCGGGCAGCTCGCGGACGAGCAGATCAATGAGATCCCGCTCCTCTGCTCCCTCAACCCGGCGCCATCGCGGATCGGGTCTTCCTCCGGTGCCAAGGCATCCTGCCCGTACGCCGGAGGCGATGAGGTTCGCGTTCGTCGCAAAGTTCCTCCAGGGGACCGCACGGTTGAGCAGGAACCGCTTCATCGTCTCCAGGCTGAACCCTGACCCCACGACGTCGCCGGCGGCGCCGAGAAACCGCCCGGCGGCACTCGCCGCGAGAGGTAATCCCTGGCGGAACGACAACGGCACCTCGGCGATCTGGGCCGCCTGACGAAGCCGGACCCGCAGTGCTTCGAGATCGCCCACCGTGAGCACGATCGACTCCGGGGCGGTCCCGGCATCGAGCATGCCGGCGATGGCGCCCAGGGTGCGCTCCATCTCCGTTCGGCTGTCCGGATAGAGCTGCAGATGAGGCAACTCGGCCCGGGGGATCGGCACCTGCGGCACCTGTGCCAGCGCCGGGGCGAACTCGACATAGTCTTCGGCGAGCTCCGGCATCACGAGCAGATGGTCCCCGCCCCGATACGCCGGCGTGCGCTCGAGCCAGGCAGGCTCAAAGAGCTCGTGCTCGTCCAGGAAGGCGGTATACCGACGCTCGAGCTCCCGCAGGTCCGAGACGAGTACCCCCAGCTCCGGGTTTCGAGTCGCCGGCCCGGCGAGCGCCTGGGCCCTTGGCAGCACAGAGAGGATCTGCGTCAGGTACTCACGGAAACCGTCCGCCGCCGAGGCCGCCTGAGGCGGGACAACCCGCCTCAGGAAGCGTTGCTCGGCATTGTCGGCAATGAGCTGCCGGGCGAACACCGCTCTCACCACGCGATTGGCCGGACGCCGGTCCGTTCGAAGCTCGAATGCACGCTCCTTGAACCGGTCCCAGGAGACGATGCGATCCTCGCGAACGGCGCGCAGCGCTCCGCAGCGGACTATCTCGAGCCGCCAGAACTCGGCGGCAAGCTCCGACGGCAGAACGACGGTTGTCCCGGATGCGGCGGTCTCCAATACTGCATGGGTGAAAGCTTCGCTAAACGACGGCACGGTACGCTCCGACATTGTATAGTGTGGAGGTCGCGATGAACAGGCGATTTCGTGTAAAGGGCATGTCCGGGATCGAGACGTACATCGAGCTACTCGCCGAAGCGCCGGGCGGATACGACGCCCGCATCACCAGCATCGCGGATCACCATGTCCGCGAGTCGTGCGAGTACATCAGCAACGAGCTGCTCGACTCCTGTATCCGTACCGGCTACCTCTCCCCGGTAGAGGAGCCGGCGGTGCGCGAAGCCGTTCTCACGGCGTAGCTCCTCGCTCACGCCCAGTCCCGGAACGGGTTCCGGTCCTTCTTCCGCGCACGGTACCGTTTCCATGGAATGCGCGCCCACCCGGTCGACGCAAGGAACCGGACGATATCCGGCCTACCGGAGTAGAGGGCCCGCTTGTCGGACCCACGCGCGGCCAGTACGATGGGCACTCCCTTGAAGATTGGCGCGTACCGCGCGCGTGCTTCGGTCAGGCGTCGGTCTCCCCCCCGGAGAACCGCCGGATCGACCTCCACCACCGCGAAGGTGATGCCCTGCTCCCTGATCAATGCTCCCCGGAACTCGATTGTCTCGCTGGCCACATTCGGATCATACCTCAGTCGCGCGTTTTCTGCTTTCGCCCCGGGCCCGTCATCCGGTACTGTAGAGGGGAAGGAATCGTCATGAACATGCTCTGGTATGCCGCATACGGGTCGAACGTCAACCGGACGCGATTTCTCGAGTACATCCGTGGCGGATCGTCACGGTTCAACCGCGCCACGTACCCGGGATGTCGGAACACGCAGGATCCGGTCAGAGAGTACGCGCTCGCGATCAACCGGGAGCTTTACTTCGCGCGCGTGTCCAATGCGTGGGGTGGAGCGGTTGCCTTCGTCAGACCTGAAGCGTCGAGGAGCCAGACGCTCGGGCGGGCGTACCTGATCACCGAAGAGCAGTTCGTCGACGTGGCCTGCCAGGAGAATGGTCGGAGGCCCGGAGACCCCGATATGCGGCTGGACTATGAGTACGCGCGACAGCATCCGGAGAGCCACTTCGGACCGGATCCCGCGAGACAGACCGGATCGGCGCCGCTGTGGTACGGGCGCATTCTGCTGCTCGGGATGCGCGAGAGCTGGCCCGTGTTCACGATTACCGCCGAGTGGTCCGGCTACGCGGACGTCAACCCGCCGGCTCGGGCCTATCTGAAGTGCATTGCCGACGGCATCAGGCAGCTGGGCAGGATCTCGGAGAAGGCCCTGGCCGAGTACTTCATCTCCAAAGTGGGTGTCCGCGACCGGATCAGCAGGCCCGTGCTCGATCGTTGGCTGGCTTGACATCACGTGGGGTGTTCCCTATTATTGGGGCTCGATTCGGGGGGTGTAGCTCAGTTGGCTAGAGTACGTGAATGGCATTCACGGGGTCACGGGTTCGAATCCCGTCACCTCCATCGTTTCGTCCTCCAGTACCATGGCTAGTGGATCCGGCGCGAACAGCAGCAATCTCTTCTCCGGTGACATGGACCCGGACATCGCTGATCTGATCGGAGACGGATCCACCCAGACCGACGACTCAGACATTCCGGAGTTCGGCGCTCTCTTCGAGGGCGGTCCTCCAGATGACGAGCAACCGTCGTCGGAAGATATCGACATGGCGGTGACGACGTTCACCCGGCCACGCGTAACCGAGGACGATCCAAAACCGTTCTTCAACGACAGGAACTACTACAAGGTTGCCCTCACCGGAGAGGGCGAGGCGTCCAAGCGCGTTCACTCGATCCTGGGTCAATTCCTCAACGCGAAAGACCCGCAGGACAGATCGATGCACCGTGGCCGGCTTATCCCTGCCTACTGGGAGCTGTTCCGCAGCGTTGCCGTGAAGATCGCGTCCGGACCGGCGCAACCGAAGGTGCTTCTGCTGAGGTACGGCATGCTGCTGCCCACCATGGTGTCCGCGGAGCAGCGCACGATGTTGAGCAGGATCATCCTGCAGAACAACACGGGCGAGCCCATCTACTACGTGGATGAGTGGCTGCGCGACGTGGCGCGCGGGCGGATCAACGCGTCGGCAACCGACGAAACCAAACCAAGTCAGCGTCGGGAACCAGACAAGATCAACGCGCTGCTCGAAAAGACGCGAGGACGCCACGACGCCCAGCTCAATCTCGTGCGTAATACGGGCCAACAGATGGGTGAGCTCGAAGACGAGCTCAGAGCGAAGACGCAGATCATCAGCGATCACGATGTGAGGCCGGAGTTTGAGAGCCTCGCGGCGCCGTACAATGAGATGCAGCGATCCGCGATTGGTGAGATAACCAACATCATGCGCCGGCTCGCATCGCTCAACAAGGAGCTCACGCGCCAGTTCAAGGAGCTCGAAGACCTTGCAGACCAGCTCCAGGACCTGCGCGACAAGGAAAATGAGGTGGGCGAGGTGCAGGTGGATTCCCGCACGATAGCCGAAGAGGCCAACACGGTGCGGCAGATGGCGAAGCTGTGCGTCGGTCGTCAAGGGAATCACTTCCCCATCCTCATGAAACAGTACCTGCGCAGCGCCCTCTTCGACATCGGCACCCGCGAGAACGTCCTCAATACGCTCGCTGATGCCGAGCACCTCGACCCCGGCGTGTTTCTGCGCACGTTCAAGATGCAGACCAACCGGATCGTACCGAACGTGGTGCTTCTTCCGTGCTACGGGGATCAGGGCATCTGCTGGGAACCGTTCGAACGGTACAACCGTGCGAGCAGCCGTGGGAGGCTTGCGATCCCGATGTACCCGAAGGACCTGCGCGCGGCCGTCGTCGCGGCGCTCGGGGATCTGCGCTGGCAGATCGCCAAAGAGAAGGCCCAGCACTACTGGATGGAGGAGGGCCTGACCGGATGGTACTACCAGTGGTTCAATGAACGGAAGATGCGGGGCGACGTGAAAGATGCCTTCATCCAGGACTACGTGCTGTGGATTACGCGCGAGAGCGAGGGTACCCAGAAACTCGACCGTGAGGTCCGAGATATCTTCTGGCGCTACGTGCCCTTCCCGCAAGAGGTCAAGGACCGTCTGAAGAACCGCGGATTCGTCTACACCGAGCTGTACAAGAAGGATCAGAACCGGGCGATGTCCGACGGGTACTGATCCGTCTGGCGGACTCCCGCCGGTGCCTGCTATTCCTGCTTCTGTGAGCCGCCCTGTGAACCACCTCGCTTGCCGAAGATCGGATCGAAGTAGTCATCGAGGTTCCACTTCGTCGAGATGACCTTGATCATCCTGTGGTACAGGAAGTAGGTGAGACCGATCGCGGCGAGAAAGAGGACAATCCCGATAACCTGACCGAGCTGTGTGGCGAAACCTCCGGGGACGAGCCAGGCGTACAGCAGCATCAGCACGAGAAAGATGATGATCATCATCAGCACATTCACCACCGTCGCGCCGAGCATGAAGAGAACCGTGTTAACCTTCTTGTTCATCGTGCGTACTCCCGTGTTCGTGTTCGTGGCCCCGCTCGAACAACACACTGACCATGAGCAGGATACCACATACTACCACACTCGCGTCGGCCACGTTGAAGGTGGGCCAGCGTTCGAGGCCGAACAGGCCGTAGAACCTGACGTCGATGAAGTCGACCACACCGGCCGGGCGGAGAATCCGGTCGATGATGTTCCCTATCCCGCCGGCAATGATGCCTGCGATCGTCCATCGCTGGAGCCTGGTAAACTCGTCTGATCTGAAGTAGTACAGGATCAACCCGCCGATCACCAGAACCGGGAGAACGATGAACAGAGCCCGCCGCAACGCGGGGGCGAGGTCACGCCCGATGCTGAATGCGATCCCCGGATTGCGGACATGGATGATTCTCAGGAAGTCTCCGAGCACCTCGATGACCGGTCCGCCATACTCCAGTCGTTCGACGTTCGCCACGATGATCGCCTTCGTCACCTGGTCCACGACAAGAAGAACCGCCGTGAGGACGAGCGGTAGCAGCAGCGGTTTCAGTTCGGTCCAGTTCCTCTGGTTCGGCATAGCAGCTCACAGTCCCGTGGGTAGATCGACGAAGGTCGTTTCTACCCCCAGCTCCTCTTCCATGCGTCCGGCGACGGCCATCACGCCCCATGTCTCGGTCCGGTAGTGTCCAGCGAACATAACATTGATCCCGGCCTCGAGACAATGATGGTAGATCGTGTGTGAGGCGTCGCCCGTGATGTAGAGATCGAGCCCCGTGTCTATCGCCTGCTCGACCTCGTGCGGAGCACCGCCGGAGATGATGCCGACGCTTCCATTGCGTTCCGGACCAAAGGGCAGAACGCCCAGCAGGTCATCGGTCGTGCCGAACAGCGCCTGCGCCACCTCGTCGGTCGTCATCGGCTGCGGCAGGGTGCCGGCGCAGCCGATCGTGATCCCCTTGTACTCCCCGAAGGGGCGGCGATCCGTCAGCTCGAGGCGGTCTGCCATCTGCGCATTGTTTCCAAGCTGCTCGTGAGCGTCCAGCGGGAGGTGAGCGGCGTAGAGCGCCATGTCCTTGTCCAGGAACTCTTTGAGTCGTCGGTAATGCACCCCGGTTACCGGCTTGCCGGTCCCCCAGAAGAGGCCGTGGTGGACGAGCAGCATATCTGCGCCCCATTGGGCAGCCCGCGCGACGCTCTCGGCGGCAGCGTCCACGGCGACCGCGACGCGGGCGACATCCTTGTCGCTGCACGCTATCTGAACACCGTTCCATGAGGAGTCGGTTCGCGCAAAGTCATCGATCAGGAGAAGGCTCCGCAGGTACGCGTCGAGGTCACACAGCTTCATGGGTACACCATACGCCTGTGGATCACCCGTGTACACCCCGAGGCTATGCTCCGGGCCGGGTCGTCGGTATACTAAGGGCATGGCTCACCATCGCGCGTCTTCGCCTCTCCAAGACGAGCCGGTCGGGGCCAGCGTCCTGAAGAACACGTCGAGGGAGCTCTCTTCCAGGGAGGTGGCGTTTTCAATCTCCGCGGAGGATATCGCGGCGCTGGACGACGGGTCCGACCACTTCGACATCATTGGTCAACCCCGCGCCCTGCGTGCGCTGCGCCTGGCGATCGATATCGACGCCAAGGGGTACAACGTGTTCGCGACCGGCCTCGCCGGAACGGGAAAACGTACCGCGATCACCAAGGTGCTCAAGAGCTTCCAGCCGCGCACCTCCAGGCTGAAGGACATCGTCTACGTTCACAATTTCACCCAGCCGGATCGCCCGCGCGTACTCTACTTCGCCCCCGGGGAGGCGCGAGGCTTTCGCAAGGCGCTCGTCGAGCTGATCGATCGGTTCCGGCACATCATCAACGCGCTCTTCGTGGATCAGGACTACCGGCAGCAGCGTGACCGACTCGTCATGCAGGCGGAGGGACGCGAGACCCAGACCGTGACGGAGTTCGAACAGAAGCTGAACCAGGAAGGATTCGAGATCATCCAGGTCGACGAGGAGGACGACCAGCGGGCTGATATCGCGCCGATCTTCCGGGGTGAGAGCGCCACGTTTGACGAGCTGCAGCGTCTCGTGACCAAGGGCGAGCTGCAGGAGAAGGCCTGGAACGAGATCCGGGAGAAGTACTACACCTTCATGGACGAGATGAAGGAGATCTTCCAACGCCTGCGCAACGAGCGGCTCGACGTGGAAGAGAGCCTTCGTGAGCTGCAGATGAGCCTGGTGAAGCCGGAGCTCGAGTCGGAGATTGCCCGCCTGCGCCTCGAGTATCCGGACGCGCGTGTCCATCACTACCTCGACGAGCTGCTCGAGGATGCGCTTCAGAATCTGCAATGGTTCAAGACCCCTGACGAGCATGCTGAGGAAGGCGAACCGGCTCCGCTGTGGCGGTACGGGGTGAACATCATCGTCGATCACGCAGATACCAGGGGAACTCCGGTCATCATCGAGAGCCACCCCGACTATCAGAAACTGTTTGGAACCCAGGAGATGATCGGCGATCACATGGGTGAGCGCATCAGTACCTTCCTTCAGTTGAGAGCCGGCTCGTTGTTGCAGGCATCCGGCGGGTTTCTCGTCCTGCGGGCAGAGGATATCCTCAGCGAGGAAGACTCCTGGAACAGCCTGAAACGCGCGTTACAGGACGGTACGAGCGAGATCCGTCCGGCGCCCAACCCCATGAATCCCGGTCCGTCGCTGAAGCCGGAGCCTGCGGAGATATCGGTCAAGGTGATCATCATGGGCAACGAGCACATCTACGATCTGCTCTACAACGTGGACGAGGAGTTCCAGAAGCTGTTCAAGGTGCCCGCCGAGTTCGATTCGGTGATGGTCCGTACCGACCAGGGCATGCGCGAGTACATTGGTTTCATGCGGATGATCTGCCGCGACGAGCGCCTGCGGCCATTGGACCATGGGGCGATGGGTGCGGTCGCGGAGTACGGGGTCCGGCTGAGCGAGTTCCGGGACCGGCTCTCCACGCAGTTCTCCCGTGTCGCCGATCTCATTCGTGAGGCCGATTACTGGGCCGCGCAGGATCACCGGCGCGGTATACGACGCATCGACGTGGAGCGGGCACTCGAAGAGCGCAAGTTTCTCTACGATCTGCCGGAGGAGAAGATCGACGAGCAGATCATCTCAGGCGAACTGTTGATGTCGGTCACCGACTCCGCGGTCGGGCGGATCAACGGCCTCGCGGTGATCGATCGGGGCTACTACGCCTTTGCTCGCCCCATGCTGATCACCGCCCGCGTCGCTCCCGGAGACGACGGGATCATCAACATCGAACGCGAGTCGGGGCTTTCCGGCGAGATCCATGACAAAGGGGTCTACATTCTCCAGGGCTTCCTGGAGTCGACCTATGCCACCGACTTCCCTCTGAACGTGAACGCGAGCGTTGCCTTTGAGCAGAGCTACGTTGAGGTTGACGGGGACAGCGCATCGTCCACGGAGATATACGTCATCCTCAGCGCGATCGCGAAGGTTCCATTGCGGCAGGACATCGCGGTGACCGGGTCGATGAACCAGATGGGGGAGATCCAGCCGGTTGGGGGTATCAGCGAGAAGATCGAGGGGTTCTACGAGATTTGCCGGAAGATACACCTCACCGGCACGCAGGGGGTGATCATCCCGCGTCAGAACCTCCCGAACCTAATCCTCTCTGCTGACGTCCAGCGGGCGGTCGAAGACGGCACGTTCCACATCTATGCGATCGAGACGATCGACGAGGGCATGAGTATCCTCACCGGGATGGAAGCCGGCGTGCGCGATGCGCACGGGCGGTACCCTTCCGGCACCGTGAACGCCGTCGTCGAGGCGCGACTTCGCGAGATGGCACAGGTCGTCAAGGATTTCGGCGGCGGATAGTCGCCTCAATGACAGAGTTGCTTGACAGCAACATGCGCCGCAATATACTGAGGGCACAGTCGGTTGGAAGGACGGGGGAATGGCGAAGCAGGTAGATGCAGCGAAGGTGGTTCAGGCGGCACGCAGTTCCATTCCACTCACCGTCAAGTCGTACACGCTCCCCCATGAGACTGAGGTCTACCTTGAAGAGATACTCGGCGTTTTCCTCCAGGAAGTGGGCCAGGAACGGCTGAAGGATCCGCTCGCCTACTGTCTGCGTGAGCTCGCGGTCAACGCGAAGAAAGCGAACACCAAGCGTGTCTACTTCAAGGAGAAGGGGCTCAGTCTCAGCAGCGGCGACGAGTACGAGGAGGGGATGCGGAACTTCAAGCAGGAGACCCTCGACAACATCGCCCACTTCCTCGAGTTGCAGAAGGAGCAGGGCCTCTACATCAAGGTCATCTTCCACACGAAAGGCAGTCGCCTCAACCTCTACGTCTGCAACAATGCGGAGATCACCAAGAAGGAACAGTTCCGGATTTTCGACCGAATTGCGCGGTCGAGAGCGTTCGACTCGCTCGAGGAAGCGTTGACGACCGTGATCGATGATTCTGAGGGCGCCGGCCTGGGGATCGTCATCCTCGTGCTGATGCTGAAGAAGATCGGGCTTGACGAAGAGGCCTTCGACATCGACACGCGAAACGGAGAGACGATCGCCCGGATCGTGATTCCCATGGACCAGGTCAAGGCAGACAACCTGGACATGATCAGCGAGAAGCTCGTTCAGGAGATCGAGAGCCTGCCGCGTTTTCCGGAGAACATCGTCAGCCTGCAGAAGAAGATCGCCGAACCGGAAGCCGAGCTTTCGGAGATCGCCCGAATGGTGAGCACCGACCCTGCGCTGACGGCGGACATGCTGAAGATCGTCAACTCCGCCGCCTATATGCTGCCCAAGCGCGTGGATAACATCGTCGAGGCGGTGAAGCTCGTAGGGCTGCGCGGGTTGAAGAACCTGCTCTATCAGTACGGTGCACAGCAGGTGCTCGGTTCGGAGACTCCGGAGACGAAGCTCCTCTGGGAGCACTCGTACCGCACCGCCTACTACGCCTACAACCTCGCACGCAGCGTCACCAAGAAGCGCGAAATTCTCGACGATGTGTACGCCGGGGGGATCCTCCACGACATGGGGAAGATCATCTTCTCTTCCACCCATCCGGAGATGATCAACCGTATTGAACGATTCTGCCGTGACAAGGGCATCCCCTCCGAGCTCTTTGAGGATCTGTCGAGCGGGCTGAACCACGCGGAGATAGGCGGACGGATCGCGCGGAAGTGGAACTTCCCGGACGCGCTGGTCCACGCGATCGAGTACCACCACCATCCGTCGGACTGCCCCCGCGAGCACCGGGACGTGGTGTTTACCGTCTACATCGCGAATGTTCTGGCAGATCCCAAGCACCGCGAGTTCGATTTCGACCAGTTCGACCAGGAAGTCATGTCCGAATTCAACGTGCAGGGCCACGAGCAACTGGACACCATCCGTACGCGGCTGGAGAACATGTTCAAGCGCGAGCAGGCGAATGCGCGGAAGACGGTCTGAGACCGACGTCCTGGATCCCGTGTATTGACGCGAAGCCCATCTACATATTATTTTCGCTATATAACCACCTGGAGGATATATGGCGATCACGATGTATTCCACGCCGTCCTGTACGTACTGCCGCAAGGCCAAGGAGTACTTCCGCGAGCACGGAATCAGATTCACCGAGCACGACGTGTCACGAGACCAACGGCGGGCGGATGAAATGGTGCGCAAGTCGGGGCAGAGTGGCGTGCCCGTCATCGATGTGAACGGGCGAGTCATCGTGGGGTTCAACCAGCCCGAGATCGAGCGAGCCCTGCGCTGATCGCGACTGTTCGCGAACGGCTCTTACGGCGCACCGGGGTCAGGCGGTCCCGTGACGAGCGAGTTCTGCCACGCCGCCAGAGCGATGCCGCACGCCACTCCTACGTTCAGTGACGCCTTGGGACCGGGCATTGGTATGGAGATCGTATCCTCGGCGAGCGCCAGTGCCTGGGGGCTCAGCCCCAACTCCTCAGAGCCCAGCATGAGAATCCCCCTGCGGGGGTAGGGATACTCGAAACACGAGCGGCCGCCGAGCTCGAGTGCCAGACACGGCGCGCCCGACGATCGCGCGAACTCGTCGAGAGGTCCTCGTCGGACCTGAACCAGGTCTGCCGTGCCCATTGCGCTGCGGCGCGCCCGTGGGTGTTCGAGCGAGGGCGAGTCTTCGCTGATCCCCAAACGCGTGATTCCGAACGCCGCGGCAGTCCGTACGATGCTTCCAAGGTTGAACGGTGACCGGATCGACTCCAGATACAGCGCGACATTGACGAGTGGACGCTCGACCGCCGCCGGCCGGCCCTCAACGCCCGCCGGCGGGATCAGGTCCCAATCGCCGGGAGTGATGCCGAGGTGCCGCATGAGCAGATGGCGCAGATGGTTGGCCGCCCGCCGCGTGTCCGCCTGTTCTTTGGAGCGCAGGGCGGCAGCCGCTTCGCGGACACTCTGCGGCAGTTCCGCGTCGGCTTCCAGCACCGCCGCAAGGCCGTCGAGGTACGAGCGGGCGGGCCATCGCTGATCACGGACAAAGGATTCAAGCAGGCGCACGATCTTGCGGCGACGAGTCGCGACCGGCAGCGTCGCGAGCTTGCGTATCGTGATCACGGGGCGGCAGACCGGCGCATCAGAATGCGAGTTTGATCAGGTCGTAGAGGTCGCTCGTCGTGTGAGGTACGGGGGCGGTCGAGCTCATGTCGAGCGAAGCGGCGAGCTCGGCGACGTCGACGAGGTCATCGATCGCGAGATCCATCTCCCGCAGGCGGCCCGGAAGCTCGAGTACCCCAATGAGCCGGCGAACCGCCGCGCTTGCCTGGTACGCGGCATCCGACGGTGTGAGCTCCCTCACCTGCTCGCCGAGTGCGTGGGCGACGCGCTTGAGCTTGTCCGGACGTGCGAGCACGGTGGTGTCCAGTACGTGCGGCAGCAGCACGGTTGCGATCCAGCTCTTTGGCACCGCATGCACGCTGTTGATGGCGTACGAGAGCGCGCCGCCGATACCCTGGCTGCTTGATGCGAGGGCGAGTGCCGTGATCAGCCCCGCCTCGCTCGCGCGGATCCGGTGCTTGGGCTCGTTTGGCGTCTCCGTGATGCCCTTGAGTGCAGAGCCGAGCCGCGAGATAGCCTCAATGAGCAGCGTGTCCGAGTAGAACGACGAGCGGTTCGAGACGTATCCTTCAACGGCGGCAAGGAGCGTGTCGAGCATCGCGGCTGCGGCATACTTGGGTGACATGGAGAGGGTCAGGTTCGGATCCACGATCGCCGCACGGGTGGTTCCCTCCGGTAGGGCGACCAGGGTTGGATGGCGGGTCGCTGCGTCGGTCATCATACACTGGTCGCGGAACATGTAGTGGTTCCGGTACGAGGCCGGGACCTCGACGTAGGAGACACCGGAGTGCTGCCTGATTCGGCCGCCGAGCACATCGCCGACCTCTGCGCCGCGCGCGGCGACCGAGATGACGCGCGCCGCGGCGAGCACGCTCATGCCGCCGATGCCCAGGACGACTTCCGCCTGACTCGCCCGCGCGACGGAGACGGCCCGTTCGAGGCCGGCCGTCGTGGTTCCCGGGCCGAGCTCATCGTAGACGATGTTGCTGATCGAGCGTCTGTCCAGAATGTCTTCGACATGCCCGATCGTGCCGTGCTGGCGCAGCACCGATTCGGTAACGATCAGGCAGCGGCTTCCCATCGCACCCACTGTCTGTCCGATTCTCTGGATCACGTCGGGGCCGAAAATCACGTGGCTTGGAAACCTGAGAATCAGGTCGCTCATCTTCCCCCACCAAAAAAAAAGGCAGTGATAGGTGCCTCACTGCCTCCAGATCGTCACCGCGACGCTCAGAGGTTGAACATGTCCATTATCTGCTCGGCGACATGCTCGACGACGCGATTATCAATGTAATCAGGGTCTTCAAGCTTCTGCCTGACCTCTTCAATCCGGTCAAGCCTCACGTCAGGCGCCTGTCGTACCTGCTCCGATACCCGGAGCATCTCAGCCTTCAGCTTCGCTTCGTCGCTGAACGCGACGGAGTCGTTCTGTGGTCTGGAATCTTTGGCTTTTGTCTTGTCCGCCTGAGAGTAGCGCTGTACTGGGTCTACAGGGCCAAGCCGCTCAATCGTCATTGCAAAGCCTTCCTTTCATTCATCATCGACACCCAGACCTTCACATATTACCCCTTTTTGGGTGGCCCGACAAGGAGGACGATCTCGCCCTTGATCGATTGTCGCCGACTCATCGTGTCCAGCACCTCGGAGACGGTCCCTTCCAGCAGCTCCTCGTGCAGTTTCGTCAGTTCCCGTCCAACCAGTATGTGCCGCACAGGATCAAGATCGGAGAGGTCGGCCAATAACTTCAGCAAACGATGCGGAGACTCGTAGAGAACGAAGGTTTCTTCGCGGTCGAGGAGCTCGGCGAGTCGTCTCCGGCGCCTCCCCTGCCTGGGCGAGAGAAAACCTTCGAACGTCACCGCCTTCCCCGGAAATCCGTTCGCGCTGAGCAGCGCCGTCAGCGCTGAAGGACCCGGAATGGGAACTACTCCGAACCCGGCGTCGCGAACGGTGCGGACCATGATCCGTCCCGGGTCGCTGATACCGGGCGATCCGGCATCCGACACATACGCAACGTCGTGCCCCTCCCGTAGCGCCTGCACGATCCCGAGCGCGCTCTGGACCTCGTTGTGGCCGTGTCCGCTTCTCAGCGGCTTTCTGATGCCGTAATGGTCGAGCAGGCGTCGACTGTGGCGGGTGTCCTCGCACACAATCAGATCAACCGTCCTGAGGGTGTCCAGCGCGCGATGCGAGAGGTCGGCGAGGTTGCCGATCGGTGTAGCCACCATGTAGAGAACCGGCATGTTCCCAGTGTAGCGCCCAGGCCGACGTGTGGCCAGTGACTCTCGCTTCGGGTACTATGCCACCATGGAAGGCGCGGTGCTTGTCGTGATGGCCGTCATCGTTGGCCTGCTCATCTACACGCTCCTCAGGCTCGGCCGCAGTGACTACCGTCTTCTCGCGAACCGCATGGCACGGAAGAGCAGGGCGCACCTCGAGGTCCTCAAGCCGTGTCCGCTCTGCGGCGCGATGCTCAGGCGCGGAGAGACGGTGCACAGCGTCGTGTTCTCCGGGCCTTCGCCGCGCGATCGATCCTCATCGCGGCCGGAGGACTCGCTTGCGCACCTGTTCGGCTGTCCGTACTGCTACCCCGTGAACGATGATCACCCTCGCGTCTGTCCGGTCTGCTCGGCGCGTATCTCTGACGACGGGTACGTGGTCGCGAGGATGTTCGAGAAGCCGGGTCGGAAGCACGTGCACGTGCTCGGGTGTACCGAGTGCCGGAAGAGGGCGATGTGACAGATCCACGGTTGGACGGACATGTATACATACGGAGGCGGCATGAAACGGTACCTGTTTCTCGCAACGTTCCTGATATGCGTCACGGTCCTGCACGCACGGGGACAGCGGGAGGATGGAGGATTCTCCTACGAAGGCATTCGCGCGCTCGAGATTGAGGCGCGGTCGTTCGCCGTGGACATCACCGCGGGTACGGGCCGGTACGTGACGATGACCGTCGAGAATTACCCGGACGACCATACGGTGCTGCACACCGTCGCAGGGACGAGAGTTCGAGTCCGGGTTGAGCAGGACCGCTCGTTGTTCCCGCTCTCGCATCGCGGACGGCTCGTCTTTCGGGTACCGTACGGTACCGAGATAGACGTCGAGACTCTGACGGGGTCCGTGTCCATCGCGGGCGTTGCGGCGTCCGGACTGCGGGTGAAGACCTCGACCGGCGGAATCCGCCTCCAGGAAATCGACGCCGATGTCCATGCCCGGTCCAATACCGGGTCGATCGAGATCAGCCGCTCTCGAGGACGTTTCGACGTCGGCACCACGACCGGATCGATTGCGTGTTCGGATCTCCGGGGCCTGGTGACTGCGAGCTCGTCTACCGGCAGCCATGGCTATGAGAGTGTGCTTGGCGACATCGATGCGCGGTCCACGACCGGCAGGATCGAGCTCACCCGGATCGAGGGGGCGGTCCACCTGCGCACGTCGACCGGAAATCAGAGGGGAGTCGGCGTGACGCTCACCGGCGACAGCTCGTTCCAGGCCTCCACCGGGAGCATTCACATGGATGTCACGAACCCGCTCGACCGACTCCAGTTCGATCTCACGTCGACTACCGGGTCACTGGAGGTGGGGCGGGAACGAAGCCAGCGGAGGCTATTCCTCAGCGGGACGGACATCGTGGTGACCGGCACGACGAGCACCGGATCGCAGCGCTTTTTCTAGTCCGGTGCGAGTGCTATACTCTCGCGCAGGATGGCGGTGGAGCGTATCTCAATCGACCTCGACACATCTGATCCCGCGATCGCGCGGCTCGAGCGACACAGCTACGTCAATCTCATCAACGTCGTGCACGCGGAACTGCAGCTCATCGAACGCATGGTCGGGGCTCCCGGAGCCCTGCGCAGCGCGATCCACCTCGCCGAGGCCGCGAGCCGTGCCTTCAAGGAGGCTCGCGTCGCTCGCCGGCATCTGGCCGAGCTCGTCCGTTTCGCCGAACTGACCGAGGCCGATGTACAGGAGACGCTCGAGAGCGCGGGAGCATCCGCCGATGGAGAGGATGTCCGCGAGGCGGTAGGTATCCTGCGTGAGGTCCTGCCGGATGCGCACCTTCGGGTCCAGGAGGTCATCGCGCGCCACCGCCTGCCGCGTCCGGTGAGCACTCAGGGGATTGCGCGCATCAGCGAGGCGCTGAACGGTCGGGGGGTGCAGGTGAGAGCGAACACTGCCGGCAGGGAGTGCAGCCTGCCGGAAGGAAGCGCTCAGGCCGTCCTGATGATGGCTGAGTCGCAGACCGCGGATTGCGGGCCGGACCGGACCGTTCGACTCCGGGAGGTCGAGATCGACCTGGCTGCGGATCTGCGCGTCGCGGTTCGCGGGACCGGTCCCGTCGGATGGTCGGCGCCGCTTCACCGGAACCTGCGTCCGAGCGAGCTGCACACGGCTGTCGCTTCCGGCGTGCCGGCGCTCCGGGGTGCCATGCTGCTTGCCTACTGTTCCATGCCGGGCGGTTCGGCGACGCTCTCCCTTGACGGGGACCGGGCGTCCGGATTCGAGGTCTTCGCGCTCGTCACCGACCTCCCGGTCGCGGACGACCACTGAGAAGGAGGTATCGCATGCGGACCGTCAGTGCGGCGGAGCTCGCCGATCGTCCCGACCGGCTCCCTCTGCGGATCAAGCTCGGGTTCGGCGTCGGGGACCTGGGGGGGAACCTCTTCTTCACGGTCATGGGGTTCTACCTCCTCGCCTACCTCACCGATTCGTTCGGCCTCGCGGCCGCGGCGGCCGGCACCGCCGTTGCCCTTGGGAAGGTCTGGGACGCAGTGACCGATCCGGCGGTCGGCTACCTTTCCGACCGCACCCGAACCCGTTGGGGCAGACGTCGGCCGTACATGGCCGTCGGAGCGGTCTTTCTCTTCATTTTCATGATTCTCATGTTTACCAATCCCGGCCTCACCACGGACACCGGAAAGTTCGTGTGGGCACTGGTGATCTACTGCCTGCTGAATACCGCCTACACGCTGGTCAATATCCCCTATGGCTCGCTCACGCCCGAGCTGACCGGCGACTTCGACGAGCGGACGACGCTGAACGGCTTCCGGATGTCGTTCGCGGTGGTGGGGACGCTCGTGGGAGCCGGCACCGTGCTTCCGCTCGTCGCGGCGTTTGGCGGCGATCCCTCCGGTTGGGCGATCACCGGCGCCGTTATGGGCGCCGTCATGGCCGCCTCTACCTTCGTCACGGTCTTCGTCGTGCGTGAGCAGCTTGGGGCGCCGCTGGTCGACCGGGTCCGCATCATCCGGTCGTATCTGCAGGTGCTGCGGCAGAAGCCGTTTCTCACCGTGCTGATACCGTACGCCCTGCACATGACGGGAATCGCAATCGTCCAGGCGAGCCTGATCTACTTCTTCCGGTACGTCTATGACGCCGAAGAGTTGTTCGTGCTCGCTCTGCTCTGTCTGCTCGTCTCCTGCCTCGTCTTCATCCCGGTCTGGGTGACGATATCGCGCTCGATCGGCAAGAAGCGCGCGTACAACACGGGGATGACACTCCTCGCCCTCGCGGTCGTCGTGTTCTTCTTCGTGGGCGCAGCGCTGCCGGTATGGTTCTCATTCGTCATCTTTGCCGTGGCAGGCATAGGATTGTCCACGAACTACGTCATGCCGTGGTCGCTCGTGCCCGACGCGGTCGAGTACGACTTCGCGGAGAACGGCAGGCGCCGTGAAGGCATCTTCTACGGTATGTGGACCTTCGTGAGCAAACTCGGCTCCGCCTTCGGGCTTGGCCTGACCGGATGGATCCTCGCGGTGTTCGGATACATCGAGCCGGGAGTCGTGGGGCTCAGTCCGCAGCAGCCCGCGTCCGCCGTCCTCGGGATTCGCCTGCTTGCCGGACCGGTCCCGGCGGTCTTCTTCGCTGCCGGCATTGTGGTGCTGTCTTTCTATCCGATCACGAAGGAGGTCTACGCACAGATCATGGAGAAGGTGGCGGCCCGGGAATCCGCCGCCGGATAGCACCGCCGGATAGC
>SKZO01000170.1 GCA_007127335.1 Spirochaetales bacterium
CAGGCGTCAAGCTTCCGAGATCACCTTGGAGACCGTCGGGTGACAGAGCTCCGAGGTATCGTCAGCGTATTCTCCTGCACTCCGGTCATCCGCTCACGGCCGTCTGCGGTTCGTCGATGCGCGGCGAGCTTGAACCGGACAGCGATGTAGACGTACTGGTAGAGTTCGAGCCTGGTCGCACCCCAGGTCTGCTTGGTATAGCCCGCCTGGAGCGGCAACTCTCTCCCCTCTTTGACGGGCGGAAGGTCGACCTGCGCACAGCGGAGGACTTGAGTCGCTACTTCAGGGAGAACGTCATCGAGGAGGCTGCCGTCCAATATGCGCGAGGATGACACCGTTCGCCTGCGACACACCCGGCATGTCCTCGGATGAGCGTTGATGCCCCCACGCCAATGACGTGATTGACCATCAGTCTTCTTACCGTGAACCGCCCCGGTTTCTCCAGACTTGGCCTTCGCCACGAAGTATCCTGGAGTAGCGGCTGGCTTCCCCCGGAGCTTCGCGAGGCGCTGTGTCGCTTCCCGCCGCACGAGCGCGCGTAGGTCCTCGTGGATCAGTGCCATCCGCTCGCGTATATCCGTGTACTCAGTTGCCTCCGTGAGAACACCGTCATCCATATTGATGGTCGTTCTCATAGTCGGCCTCGATGGGTCGAACTATGCATCATGTGATGGCTTGATTGCAGCATCTATCAGCTCGTCGAACTCGGCACATTGCCACTAAAGGTGCCCGGATCGAGATTGTCCCAGGAGGAGCGATGCGAGCCGTTCGGGAATGCGGGTTGGTCGATTGTGCACCGGCAAGTCGTCTTCCCGGGAAGATCGCTGCGAGTCGCTGAATTGACGTTGCGGGACCGGACCGGACGTGAGAAGGTTTGAGTATAGAGTCATGGGGAGGGCCTATGAGCAGTACGACGCAGGGACCGGCTACCAAGGGCAGCAAGTTCCAGCTGCAACGGATCGTAGCGGAGCGAGGAAATGAGTTTGGCGATCTGCTTCTCAATTCGTCGGTTTCGCTTCTCGCGAGTGGAGGGACGTCGGTGGAGTGGCGCTCACCGATCAAGGAGGACTCGAAGGGTGCCTACTACGAATACCGGGACGACTTCCTGACCGCGCTCGACCTCGCACGGCATACGCCCTCCCTGCGGGAGTTCTGGCCAAAGAACGGTCCTCAGTGGGACGGCCTGGGAATCGTAACCGGTGGTTCGGGGCCAGGATACCTGCTCGTAGAGGCCAAGGCGCATCCCGATGAGACGAAGTCCCACTCGGGCGCGACGGCGAAGGAGAGTGTCGATCAGGTCGCTGCATCCGTGAGGCGGACCCAGGAGTTCATGGGCGTGGAGCCTGCAGATTGGACGCGCGATCATTACCAGCTTGCGAACCGGTTGTGCTTGCTCTACTTCATGAACGAGATAGCACACGAGCCGACCTGGCTCTTACTCGTGAACTTCGTCAACGACACAAGCCACAAGCCCACGACCGCGAGAGAGTGGGTGTCCCACTACGGAGGTTTGTTCCGACGTATGCGGATCGGACCGAACGCACGCCTTCTCGACCGAGTCGTCATGGTCGCGCCGGAGGCGGGGTAGCGCACCGTACTCGAGTCGAGCAAGCACGCCTGGGCGGGCGGCACTTCCGGCAGCCAGCTGCGCCAAAGCTGGCGGGTGAATCGGAGCCATAAGACGTGCATGTGCCGCTCTTCGGTTCGGGACATCAGCTCCCTGTCAAAGGCGTCGGATTGCCTTCATGTATCTGCGGATCGATTACAGGGATCTGCCGGGTAGAGAGCCGACGAGGCTGGTTCCCGAAGCGTTGGCCCGTGCCGTTCTCGCCGAGTCATCCCATCGCTGCGCCTGTAAGCCGACCGGTGCGGTCGTTGCCTCGGAACCTGCTTTCGGATTGGATAGATAGTCGATTGAGGCTACGTTTTCGTGGCGGTTGGTCTCGCAAGCCTCGACGAGGCACTCACTGGGCGGGATCGCGAACTCTTTTCGCGACCCTTCCTGGGCGTAGAAGCGAGGGCTTTCCTAATCCGAAGATACCGCCAGCCGCGCGCTGCTCACACCACCCTCCACCGTACCGTCATTGGAGCGCTCCCGCTATGGTCCAGATATCGAACTCGTCCCTGGTACACGAAGCGCGCTGCCGTGCCGTCCGCACCCAGCTTGCGGTCCCGGACGAAGAGATGCACCGCCACGTCGCGCGCCTCGTGCTCGATGATCTCGCGTCCCTTCTTCGTTGAAGGCATGGTCGAGCGCTGCGACTGCCAGACGAAGGTGTGCGGACCCTCCCACCGGTCGACATAGCGGTGCTCAATTGCCTTGCCCTGCTTGTTGAGCGTGACGAGGAGGACTACGGCGCTCGCATCGGGTAGCGAGACGTAGCCACTGTTCCAGTTGCCCGGGTTGAACTCGGCCCCGAAGAGCGGCGGGATTTCCTCGCGTAGGAAAGTCGAACCGATGTGCGGCTCGAGCGGGTCGATGCGCCGGATGAGCCGGGCGACCGGGCGCATGGTGTCTGCGAGAGCGATCGGTGCGTAGGCCGGGTTCGTGGCAGTGAGCATGACCGTGCCGTCCGGCTGCGGATCCCAACGGCGAAGGAGGTAGGCATCGTCTGGTGCTCGCTCGATCACAACGATCTCGCCGGCCTCGGGCAAGGCGGAGCCGGCGAGGTACTCAAGGAGGAGGTCATCGCGGTCGTGCACCGGCTGCGGCCCGCCCGACATGGAGTCCCCTGAGGCGCGGGCGACGAAGTGGGGGCGGCGCGCGTCGAGCCCGGTGCCGCGGACAGAGTGAAGCTCGTCCGGCGCCGGGGAGCCTGCGCGGAAGTGGCCGCAGGCGACGCGAATGTTGGGGAAGAACGGCAGCTCGATGAGCTTCGCGGCGTCGTATGGGGCGGCAGGCTCTGCGGCAAGCGCGGCCTGCGTAACGGCGGAGCCGCGGCGGTCGGCGTACTGCGCGATGCGCAGGTCGATGAGCTCCCGTACGAGACGGCCGAGCGGCTCCAGATCGCTGGGGTTCACGTCCTTGCGGTAGCACACTCGTTCCCCTGAGAGCTCAAAGAAGACGCCCGAGCGAGAGGCGAGGTTGCCGCCGATCCATGCGTTGACCGGGTTCTGCTCCCAGTAGCGCTGGAAGGTCGAAGGAGACACACGGTCTACGTCACGAAGATCCTCCCGCAGGTCCGGCACAAGGTAACGTCGACGACGGAAGATCTCGAGCGAGAAGTTGGACAGTGCGCTGACGGTGGGCGCGCTGGCGAAGCCGTCGAGCTCCAGAAAGGCCTCCAGCGCGACCATCTTGAAGACCTTCGTCATGCTCGTGGTCTCCACCTCCGCCAGGAGCGCCCGGTGCGCGGTGAACGCGTCTGCTTCCGAAGGGGCCAGGTCGTCTGTCTCGTGGACTAGGTCGAACCAGCTGCCGTGCTGGGTCCGCACCCGCTGCAGGCTCGCACCGGAGCGGTAGAACTCCACGGCGCTCGGCCGCCGGTCGAGCGCCTCGCGGAGGGTCTCGTACTCGGCGCGTGCAGCGTCAGTGTGCAGTGTGCGCAGGAAGTCGACCACACCCAGGTCGAAGTTCACGAAACAGCCGGGCGGGAGCCGGAGCGCCCCACGCTCGTACTCGGCGATCAGCTGCTCAGTGGTGGCGGTGGTCGGTTCCACGCCCAGGAGCGCCTGCGGCTTGGCAAGGAAGCTCCTGTGGTTGCCGATGAAGTCGAGGATGACCAGGCGCTCCTTCCCCTCCGCCGGGCGCAAGCCGCGGCCCAGCTGCTGCAGGAAAAGAACCCGTGACTCAGTGGGCCGGAGCATGAGGATGGTGTCGATGGTTGGTAGATCAACGCCTTCGCTGAACAAATCGACACTGAAGATCAGATCGACCTCGGCCTGCTCCAGCATCGCGAGTGCCTCGGCGCGGGCGGTCGGGGACGCGCCGTGGACGGCGATGGCGTTTACTCCGCGGGCGCGAAACCGGGCGGCCATGAAATCGGCGTGCGTGCGCGAGACGCAGAAGGCGAGCGTTCGCGACTGCCGCTTCTCGCTCCACTCGCGGAAGGCGTGGTCTGCGCGGTTGATCGTGGCGAGCTTGTGCTCGAGTGTGTTGGGGTCGAATTGTCCGTTTCGCCAGGGGATCTCCCGGTAGTCGACGGTCGAATCGATGATGCCGTAGTAGGTGAAGGGGCAGAGGTAGCCATGCGAGACGGCGTCGAAGAGGTGAAACGCGAAGACTTCATTCTCGTCGCAGAGCGCACGGATGTCCGCGCCGTCGGTCCGGTCGGGCGTCGCTGTCAGGCCCAGGAGAAAGCGCGGCTTGAACTGTGCGATGACGCGGCGGTAGGTCGCCGCGGCGGCGTGGTGGAACTCGTCGACGACGACGTAGTCGAACTGCTCCTCGTGGAAGCTCGCGAGATGCGCCGACCGCGAGAGAGTCTGAACCGATGCAAAAAGCAGCTGGGCCTCGTGGGTACGGTCGGTACCGGTGTACAGGCCAGCCGTCGCCTCGGGAAAGACGCGCGTAAAGGTCCGCTGCGCCTGCGCCAGGATTTCTTCACGGTGTGCGACGAAAAGCACGGTCTGAGCGCCAGCGGCGCGTGCGTCGAACGCGGCGAGGTAGGTCTTGCCCAAGCCGGTCGCCATCACAACCATGGCACGTGAGAAGCCGTCCTGGCGCGTTTTGCGAAGGCCCACAAGCGCGAGCTCCTGCACGGCGTTTGGGACCGGTGGGCCCTCTTCAGGATCTTTGCTTCCCGGAGCTACCGGTGTTGCGGGAACACGCCGCCGTGCGCGGTAGCTGGAGATCACGGTGTCGGAGAGCGGCACGCTTGCAGCATGCGTCCAGAGCCCCACGAAGGCAGCATCAATCTCCTCAAGCGCTTCAGGCGAATCGGCACGCTCGACGCGGTAATTCCACTCGAGAGTCTCGGTCAGCGCGGGACGCGAGACATTGCTCGAGCCGATGTAGGCCCACTCGCGAGCCGACCCGTCGCGGAGGCTCGCGAAGATGTACGCCTTCAGATGAAAGCCGGCCTGCGACGCGTCGAAGAGACGCACCTCCATGCCGTGGTCTGAGAGGGTGAGAAGGTCCGTGAGGGCCTCGGGATCGGTAACGTCAAGATAGTCGCTCGTGAGGAAGCGGATTCGGGCGGGAGGCGACCGGTGCAGTGCCCTGGAGAGCTCGTCGAAGATGAGGCGCAAGCCTGTTGACTTCACGAACGCGACGGCAATGTCGATCTTGGTCGCGTACTCGATGGAGGCGAGGAGGTACGGGAGGAACCGGTCGGCGTTGCCGCCGGTAACAAGGCGACGGGCGGGATGGTTCATCGGACTCTACGTTACACCAGGCGCCAGGCCGGTGGGAACCGTCCGAGCCCTGCCCCGAGTACAACGGACAGTCAGATTTTCCGCGCGAAGCAGGTCATCCAGCGAATCCCGGACCGACCCAGCATGTCGTCTGTCTCCTCTGCATCGATCGTCTGAAAGCCGGCGTTCTCGTGGAGACGCCTCCAGGCGTCGGACGCGAGGCACGTGAAGTGGCGGCCGCGCGTGTCGCTACCGTCGGCGTCGAGTCCGGGTCGCACGGTGTTGACCGAATACCCAAGGACCCCGTCGGGCGCGAGGATCCGTGCGATCTCACCGAAAACCCTCCCCAGTTCGCTTTCCGGAACATGCATGATGACGGCCCACGACATGGCACCGTTGAAGGCGTCGGAATCGAAGGGAAGGGTCTCGGGGAGCACGACGTGGAACGTGTGGCCGGTCAACTCCGGATGGATCGCGGTAGCTCTCGCAAGCATTGCCTTGCTACCGTCGGCGGCGACGACGTCATATCCGCGGGCCCGGAGTCGTGCGGCGTCACGACCGCTTCCGCAGCCGAGATCGAGTACTCGGGCTCCGGGTTGGAGGAGAGCGGCGAATCGATCCACGAGGCGGGAGAAGTCGACCCGTTCGTAGGAGGTCGTGGCTGCGGCTGCGTGATCGTCGTAGTAGTCGAGAGTGCGGTTCATCGAGCGATGATAGCACGCTCGATCTCCGGATGTGGTCGACGGCTATCCGATCTCCTGCGTCGGCATGCTCGCGAACGTCTCCTGTTCTTTGTTCCTTATCCTCCATCATCCGAGCAAGCCGTCGCCTGGAGCCGTAGGTCGTGCGCCGTAGGCCGCACGGCAACGTATCGCTCATTGACACACCCCCCCCACAACCGCGATCATGGTACGGTCGATGTGAACAAGCAGGCCTGCAAGGACCCACCGCATCCATGACCCCAGCATCCACCTTCACTTGGCTCGACCGCAACGACGAGCACCAGGAGCGCGTGCGCGAGGCGCTTGCCGCCTTCGACAGCCCGGACATAGTGGATCCGCTCGGCTTGGGCGTCGCCTGGGCCGTGACAAAGCAGCTACGGCGCTTCGTCCACTGGGGCGGACAGGCCACCTCGCCGATCCGTCACTTCGAGGGAACCAGACGCGAGTACGCGGCGTCGATAGACGCCTTGAGCGACATCGCCACGACAACGGACTCTCGGCGTATACCAAGTTGATTTGGAGGAGGTACTCTGAATGAGTATAGTCGTCTCTCGATCGGGCAGCAATGCGCGGAAACTCGAGAAAACATCCGTCGAATCAGAGGACTATCTGCAGCGATACGTCCAGGAGAATCCCGGAGCGCTGCCGTTGGATGAGTACAAGCAGGACATCAACCTCCTCGTGGCCGCGCGAGAGTTCCCCACCGCGACCGGGCCGATCGACGCGCTGGGCCTCGATCAGGACGGCGGGATCTACCTCATTGAGACGAAGCTCTACCGTAACCCGGACAAGCGCGTGGTGCTCGCACAAGTCCTCGACTATGGAGCGTCCCTTTGGACCACTTACACCGACCGGGAGGAATTCGTGAACCAGCTGAATCGCAGCTGCCAGGAAACGCTGGGTAGCCCTTTGCCCGAGCGGCTGGAGGCTACTTTCGGTGCGGAGCAGTGGAGCGCTGACGAATACCTGGATCGGCTTCGCTCAAACGTCTCGTCCGGCGATTTCCGGTTCATCGTACTCATGGATCGCCTGACGGAGCGGCTGAAAGACCTCATCACGTTCATCAACCAGAACAGCCGCTTCGACGTCTTCGGCGTCGAGCTCGAGTTCTACAAACACGACGATCTCGAGATACTGATTCCCCGCCTCTTCGGCGCTGAAGTCAAGAAGACGGTCAGTTCCGGGCGTTCTGGATCCCGCCGGCGCAAGTGGGACGAAGCTTCCTTCTTCGAAGACGCGGCAGCACACCTTCTTCCTGAGCAGGCCGAGGCGATTCGCAAACTGTACGATTGGGCGCGGCAACATGGTGCGAAGGTTTCGTGGGGAACAGGAGTGCATCACGGCTCTTTCAACCCGAAATTCCCGCATGTGTGCCCCAAGTCGGTATTCACGATGTACGCGAACGGCACGATGAGCCTCAACTTCGCCTGGATGGACAATCCCGACCATTCCGTAGAGTACGCGCGATCCCTTGCTGAGGCCCTCCGGTCGAGGCTCCCCGCCTTCGGCGTTCCGGATGACTTCATGAGTTCTTCAGTTGCCGTCACAGCCGAAACATGGGTTCCCGAGCTCGAGACCTTCACGGCCATCCTTGAAAGAACCCTGCTTCCCGGCGAGCAATGAGGTTCGCGGTACGATCAGGTCGTTTCTTCGAACGCCTCGAGTACGCGCGCGTCACCGGAAGGAAGCCGGGGGACCCGACCACGCGGCTCGCCGCGTCCAGAGTCGCGTGGGGATGAGAAGCCTCCTCAACAGGCCGGAAGCGACCAAGATCGTGCACCACCTGCATACGGGCGAGCGCTGATGGGAGCGAACGTTCGAGTACGCGACGAGCGGGAGCATCCAGTCGGTACTCGACAAGTATGCGCATACGCTCATCGGCTCGCGCGGGCACCTTGACGGCGCCAGCGAC
The DNA here is from genome assembly GCA_007127335.1 of Spirochaetales bacterium. Taxonomy (GTDB): domain Bacteria; phylum Spirochaetota; class Spirochaetia; order DSM-27196; family SLST01; genus SLST01. The sequence continues at coordinate 7,930 of SKZO01000170.1, forward strand.
GACGCGCTCGACCATAGTTCGACCGCAACTCCGTGAGGCAAGCCAATGCCCTCTCCGGGTGTGAGTGTGGAAGGCGTCGTACTTGGCTCGTACCGGTTCCTTCCTTTCTGATCCGCGTAAATCCCCAGTCTGGTCGCGACACCGCCCGTCGCCCTCGCCAATCCCGTCAGTCGTTAGCGGGGCGCAACAACGTCTTGAGATGCGCGAGGTAGGTAGGTGCAACACCGGCGTACGTCTTCACCAACTCCGAGGCGTGTTCGTTGTAGAACCCAATGGTGGGGTCGTGGTCCATCGGCTGCGTTCATCACTACGGAGATGCGGCCGGGACGCATCCGCCAGAACTACAACCGATACGCCTCGAGCGTCTTTACGAAGTTCGGAATCGCGTACCCCTGCTCGGGCCAGTCGTCGGCGTAGCCCTCGCCGAAGTAGCGGTGATACGCGGTGACGGCTTCGGGCCAGCGACGCGCGCAGAGTAGTTTGCACACTTCGCGGATTTCGGGGAACCGGCGGAAGAGCTTTGGCGGGACGTCGTCGGGATCGGTGGCGTCGAGCTTGTCGATCAGTGCCGTGGCGCTGC
>SKZO01000274.1 GCA_007127335.1 Spirochaetales bacterium
CTCGGCCGGTCGATGTTCTGCTGCACCTGAGTTGCGAGGCCGCTGACATCGTCGAGCGTAGCGGCGCGGGAGGCATCCCCGGCCGATCGCTCCGCGGCGTCGACGATTCCCCTGTGAGACGCGTCGAGCATCGCGGCGAAACCGGGCAGGAGTGAGCGCGCGGGCTCTGCCTCGAACGGCGCGAGCAGACTCATGAACGCTCCCTGATGCCTTCCGTCGCTCATCTGAGACTCGGCGGCCGGACGCGCCCCGGCATAGGCGCTGCGCAGCATCTCCACATCTCGTTCAAACGCTTCGAGCTCCTCGACTCGCCGCTGCAGCTGCACGACGTCCTGCTCAAGCCGCTGAGCCTCACCTGTCGCGATCTCGCTGCGTGATCGAAGAGCGTCCATCTGCTCTCGCAGGCTCTCGCTGCGCGCGCGCTCCTCTTCGAGATCCGCCGTCAGTGCATTCATCTCCGCCCGGCTACCGGCGAGCTCCGTTCGTGTTGCATCGAGCGCTGTCTGCAGATCTGTCTGCAGATCTGTCTGCAGATCTGTCTGCAGATCCGTCTGCAGATCCGCCCGCGGATCCGGCGCCGCTTCCACGAATGGCTCCGGGCGTTCGTCGAGCTCGCGCTCGAGGGCCGCGATTCGTGATTCGAGCGATGAGACCTGGTTTGCGAGCGCGCTCGAGCGCTGCCGGGCCGCTGCGAGGCTCTCCTGCAGGCTGGAGGCGCGCGTACGCGTCGCAGCAAGCTCCGTGCGAGTCGTCTGCAGCTCGTCTTCGAGAAGCGTCGTCTCACGTCGAAGCGCCGCGAGCTGTTCCGCGCGTTCGCCGGCGAGCGCCTCCTGGTCGGCGAGTGCGGCTCGTGTCGTCGCAGCCCCGGCGCGAAGCGAGTCGATCGTCGCTGTCGCCGAAGCGACCGCGCTGCGCGCCGAAGCAAGGTCCTGCGAGAGGGAGGCGATCCTCCGGTCCCGGTCGTCGAGCGTCGTACGGTGGCCGATCTCGATAGCGTCGAGCTCGGCGTTCATGTCTTCACGCGCCTGCCGTATCGCGAGATCGATCGCTGACGCGACCTCGAGTAGCGGATCATCTTCTCCGGCAGCGATCGCAGCGATCCCCTCGAGGTAGCGTTCCACGGCACGCTCGCTCCTGCCCTCCGCGAGAAGCGCCCGGGCCTCCGAGAGTGCGTTCCGCATGGCAAGCTGCCTGCGTGTCGATTCGAGATCGAGTATCCCGGGGTAGACCTTCTCGAGCGACGGAATCGTCGCGAGCGCCTGCTGGTACAGCGTCCGCGCCTCCGACAGACGGCCTTCCGCTCGGGACCCCTCAGCGAGCGCGACGGTGTCCGCCGCCGTACGGATCAGCTCAGCGGCGCGCTCCTGCTCTACCCGGGTCGTTTCCTCGTCGGTCGCAGTCAGGGCACGAATCGTGATGGTGCGTCGCAGGATGTCGATCTCCTGCACCAGCGAACGGAGCGTGGAGGCGAGCGCGAGTTCCGTCTCGCGTCGGCGCCGGGACTCGTCCGTGGTAAGGTCCTCTCCGCGCAGGAGCCGTTCGACGGAGCTCAGGCCCGCGAGTGCCTCGTCGGTCCTCCCCTCCTGGATGTCCGCCACGACGACCGCGAAGCTGCCGATGATGCGGTCCCCGAAGAGCCGATCCTGTTCACGTTGGCGTTGCAGCTCGCCGATCCGCGCCAGTGCGAGGCGCTCGGCCTCCTCGAGCTCCCGGATCTCCTCACCAAGCTCGGCTCGAAGCTGTGCCTCGCGTTCGGCGGCCTGCGCGGCGAGGATGCCACGTTCCTCGCGACTCGCGGCAAGTGTCTGTTCGAGCTCCCGTTGCCGGTTCTCGAGCGCTGCCTGGAGCGCCGCGAGCTCCTCCTGCGCCTCAGCGCGAAATGCGGCCACCTGCCTCGTCACCTCTGTCTCGCGAGCCGCCTCGAGCTCAGCGATCCGCCTCTCAATCGCTCCCTCTGATTCACCGGCGTCGGCGAGACGTCTGCGTTCGACTTCGAGCTCCGCCTCGAGCCGGGCGCGAAGCTCGGCTTCGCGCTCACTCACCTGTTGCTGCAAGCTCTGCTCGAGGCTGCGGCGCTCCGCGTCGAGCTCGACGAGCCGGTCCTGTATCTCGCCGATCTCCTGGTCTTTCGCGGCCAGCCGTTCTTCGCTTGCCCGCCGTATCTCGTCTATCAGCTGCGCCTCCGTACTGAAGTACCGGCGACTCTCTATCACGATTGATTCCTCGCGAACCTGAAGGATCTGCGCGATGTAGTAGACGCCGCCCGCCAGCGCGGCCAGCCCGAGAAGCCAGATGAGCAGAGGCAGCGCGATGCCGCTGCGGCGCGGCTGGAGGAACTCCCGCGCGAGGGAGATCTCGCGTCCGCCCTGGGCTACGAGATCGTCGATCTCGCGGTCGATCTCTTCGCGTTCGTCGTCGTTGATCTGAAGGTCATCGTCAGCGTTCAGGGAATCCGCCATACTCCCTGAGTATCGGAGCAGGCGCTGACGGTCAATAGCGATTAAGCTGATGCACCACCGGGCCGAAGAGAGAAGAGAATGAGTATCCGCCTGAAGATCATCCTCGTCGTGCTGCCGCTGTTGATCGTGACGGTTCTGCTCGTCGGTATCACGTCGGCCTTCTCCGCGCGCGCCGGCATCACCCGTGTGGCCGTGGAAGCGCTCGGCTTCAAGGCGCAGGAACTCCAGAAGTACGCTCAGAACCAGTGGGACCTGCTCGTTGCGAACGACCTCGCCGAGGATCCCGATTACGTTGCCGTTACGAAGCGGGCGGTGCAGTCGTATGCCGCGACGCTCGTTCGAAGCGATTCGGAGCTGATCCTCGCGGTTGACGCCTCCGGCGCGTTTGCGATGAGTACCGGAGATCTCGCCGCGGTCAGCCCCGCGGAGCAGGAGGTGCTCGCCGAGCGGGCCTCCCGTTCTCTTGAAGGGTGGACAACCTTCGCACTTGCGTCCGCCGACCGGGTAGGGCAGGCCTTCGTCTTCGACCCCTTTGGGTGGCTCGTGGTCGTGAGCGATACCGAACGGAGCTTCTACGCGGCGGTTGACGAGATCACCGTTCGCACCTACATCATCCTGGGCGCGGCTCTGATCGTGGCCGTCGTGCTGTTGATGATCTTCGCAGGCATCCTCACAGGGCCGCTCGCACGGATGGTCCGCACGATGCTCACGATCACCGAAACGAACGATCTCTCCCAACGAGTCACTGTGGAGTATCGCGATGAGATTGGCGCGATGGCACGCACCTTCAACAAGATGCTGGTGAAGCTCGAGAGCGCCGATCAGCAGATTCGGGGCTTCGCTCTGCGCGCGGTGGTTGCCCAGCGCAACGAGCGCAAGGTGCGGAACATCTTCCAGAAATACGTGCCGGCGGATGTGATCAGCGGCATCTTTGACAATCCCGAGACTGCGCTCGTTGGTCGTGACGAGACGCTCGCGATCCTGTTTACCGACATCCGCAGCTTCACCACGCTCAGCGAGGGGTTCAACCCGTATGATCTTGTCTCAAATCTGAATCGTTATTTCGAGCCGCTCGTCGACATCATCATGGCCCATGGCGGGATCGTGGACAAGTACATTGGCGACGCTCTGATGGCCTTCTTCGGTGCGCCGAAGAAGCGGGGCGACGAGGAAGTCCAGGCTGTCCTCGCGGCGGTCGAGATGCAACAGGCGATCGAGCGGGTGAACAAGATTCACTATGACGAGGGGCGTCCGCCTTTCCGGACCGGAATCGGGGTGAACTACGGGCAGGTGATCGTGGGCAACATAGGCAGCCAGAAAAAGATGGACTATACGATCATCGGTGATCCGGTGAACTACGGGTCTCGTCTCGAAGGGCTGACCAAGCAGTACCGCCAGGACATCATCGTCTCCAAGAGCATCTTCCGCAAGGTGAAGGATCAGGTGCCCACCAGATTCCTCGACTTCGTGCAGCCGAAGGGCAAGACAACCGGTCAGAGCATCTACACCGTGGCCGGAGAGCTCGACAGCGCCCAGAAACTGGGATGGAAGGTCTACCATGAAGGCATTCGGCTCTTCTTCGGCCGACGGTTTGACCGCGCGAAGGGATACTTCGCGAAGACGCTCCAGTACCTTCCTGACGACTGGCTTGCCCGCGAGTACATCACCCGTTGCGACCGCTACATCGCCTCGCCCCCGCCTCCGAGCTGGAACGGCGTGAACATCATGACGAGCAAGTAGGCGGTCGTCCGACGGCATGGGGTCTCAGAACTCCGGCGGCGGGTCTGGAAGGGTCGTTCCCTCGTTCTGCGAGACGATTGCGTAGTCCGGGAATCCCGCGTCCGTCTCCACTACCCCGTCCGCGTTCATGTCCGCGCGTATCGACCAGGGATCATCGCGGCTCGCAAGGAAGCCGTTCAGCTGCGCTGCACCCGTCTGCAGGTCGTCTGCGAAAAAGACGCGCCCGTCGCCGTCGAAGTCCCCGGGCAGGATCCCGAACAGCCGTTCGCCGGCGACATGGCCACCGACGTCAACAATCCTCATGCGGATCATCGCAGCCGTGGGCAGCGTCGTGAAGGGGGGCCAGGGCCAGCCGAGCGGGATGATCAGTCGAAGATTGTCCGGGGTCAGCGAGTACGCCCAGGGATGGACGATTCTCGTTTCCGTCTCGAACCCATTGGCGATGCGCGCGAGCACCAGTCCGCGATCGAGCTCGTGCGGATCGACCGCGGCCTCGAAGGTCACCACGATCCACAGCTGCGGCGGTGAATCCGGGCGACGCGGCTCGACGAAGATCCCGTCTGCGGGTATTTCGAGCGCCAGGAGCTGGCCCTCGAGGTGCTCCGCAACGCTCTCCCAGCGGACGGTCTCCGGGAGCAGTGGTGTGCGTTCCGGCGGGTCGCGCTCGACGGGTTCGCCTGTGTACGCCGACGACCGGGGATCAACCGGATTGTTCAGGGGATGGCAGGAGCCCGCGAGCATGAGCACCGCAACGGCGAAGGCGCTCAGGCACGGCCGGACGGACACCCGGCGCGCGGAGGCGGCGGAACGACGCGTGTTCATGGGAGCTCCGCAAGCGGTGCCATGCGAAGCTCGATGATCCGGCGGTTCACCCGGCGCAGTCGGCTCTCGAGTTGCTCGCGGCTCTGCGTCATGAGCGAGATGCCCACGGTCGTTCCGTAGCCGGCGAGCGCCAGTCCCCCGGATATCACCGCCAGACCATCAAAGAGCTCGACCTGCCTTCCCAGGCGTTCGGCCTCATCGCTGAAGGGCGCGTCCACGTACTGTCGGTGGAGGCCCTCGGCGAGGGCAAACATGGTGACCAGGGAGATCGTCCCGATGACGCCGGTTGTCAGCCCGATGCGGGACACCACGGTCCGGCGCGCGCCGCGCTCGTCGAGCTCGCCGAGGTCGAGGATGATCTGTCCGCGCTCGGTATAGAGCGCGAGCAGTCGCTCCCGGCGCTCCCGCTCGGTGTAGAAGGGCTGCCCCGGAGGCGTCGCGAGCGACGCCGGCTCGGCGGCGAGGTGATGCAGAATCGGGAGCCCGATGCCGATGGAGAACACTGCCACGCCGCCGAGGCCGAGGCTGAGAAGCTCGTAGCCGCGCCACGCCCGGAAGAGCTCGTCCCCTTCTGCCTGATCCGTCGCCGCACGCCAGCGCTGAAAGTCCCGTTCGGCGAGGGCGTAGAGGGCCCCGGAGACTCCGAACGCGGTCACGCCGCCCGAGGCGAGAAGATAGGAGATCCTGCGGTACCGGTCATCCCCGCGGACGAGCTGTTGGTCATGCGAGGGAGAGAGCCCGGCCGACCCCTCGGCCGGACTCTCCGGCCGCACGGTTGGGGGTCTCGTGAGGAGGAGCAGAAGCCGCGCCCGCGCGGCAAGGTCAACGGCCCCAAGGGTATCTGCGGAGGATGCGATCTGCTCGAGATCCTCGATGCGCTGAGGCCCGATCTCCCGTCCGTCCATCACGGCGAGCTCGATCTCCGCAACCGCATCGAGCAGCTGCAGGAGCGTTGCTCCCCGCCCCGCGGCGGCCGTGCCGGGTGCGCTCTGCGCGTGCACGAGCATGAGCGGGAACGAGACGAGGGCAGCGACCATCAGCGCATACGGTGCTCGTCTCACGAGTCGGCCTCCTGAAGCGCGGTGATCTCCGCTATCTGGGCGGCGATGTCTTCGCGATCGAAGAGGTCGTCGTAGTAGACCATATGTTCGAGCCGGTCAATCGCCTCCCCGTACCGGCTCAGCGAGGTGTAGAGGTCTCCAAGGAGTTTGAGCGCGCGGTCGTAGACGTCGACGTCCGGAAACTCAGCGACAAGGATCTCAAGGAGCCGTGCTGCGAGCTCGAGATCACCGGAGACGCTGTAGATCTGTGCGCTCTTGTAGAGGGCGCTCGGGACGTATTCGCTGTCACCGCCCTCTGCGACCACCCGGGAATAGCCGCCGAGCGCGCGGGAGAGGCTCCCCGCCTCGAGCGCGGCATCGCTCTCCAGGTAGCCGCGCTCGGCTTCCGCGTGGGTGAGTGCCCCGGTGAACCGGTTCACCGCCATGCGCTCCTCGTACGCACGTCGGTCGGCCGCAAGTCCGATCCAGAACCCCGCCGCCCCCGCAGTGACCGTGAGCACCGCGAAGGTCGCGGGCGACGGAAGGTAGCTCGTGAAGAACGATCGACCGTCCCGGATCAGCAGGTCCTCTGCCGTTGCGAAAATCGCGGCGAGTCCGGCGGCTACCGTCGTCAACCGCGCGGCCCGGAGTGTCCCCTCACGTGGATAGACCGGTGAGAGCCTGAGGCTGTTCTCGTCGGCGGTGATCTCGTAGGTTCCCGACGGCAGCTCGAAGACCGACTCCTGGCGGGAGTAGACCCGACTGCCAATGATGGTCTGCTCGGCGGAGAACGATCCCACGAAGAGATCCGGCTGCGGCCGCAGCCGCACCGCGTGTACTCCCTGCCCCACGATCTCGACCTGCTCGGACGCCGGCCTGTAGCCCGGTTTGATCACGGTCACTTCGTAGGGGCCGGCGGCGATGTCGCGCACCAGGAGCGGCGTCGGTCCGTAGGCGGTTCCGTTGATCATGACTTCGGCCCGGATGGGAGCGGAGGTCACGAAGAGCGTCGCCCCGGCGGCAAGCGGAGGTGCGATGAGTACTGCGATCGCCCCGATCATGATCGCGCGCATCACAGGTCCCAGTCCTCGATGAGCGGATCGCTGCGGTTGCCCGCGGCGTCGATCGCGACGATGATCACCGTCGCCTTCGCCTCGCCGCCCGGCTCCCAGAGCAGTATGCGCTGTGAGTAGAGCTCGTCTCGCTCCGGGACCGGCGGACGCGCTTCGTTGAGCGTATAGAGGATGCGAACCGGCGACTCGTAGTCCGGGTCGTGCGGCGGAGGAGTGACCTCGAGCTCGGCCGTAGCGGCTGCCTCAGGAACCGCGTCCGGGCTGCCGTTGTTGTAGTACTGCAGCCCGATTGCGCCTGCGTCGGGGGCTACGCGGTCCACGTAGAACTCGCGTGTCTGCGTCAGGTAGGGGACGACCTCGTAGCTTCGGTCGCGAGTCGTGAGCATCTCAAAGACGAGCTCGTGCCTCCCCTGCTCGAGGTAGCCGAGCTCGAGCACTCCGGAGCTTCCGCTCGGCAACCGAACCTCACGCCTCTCGGTCTGCCCCCACGAACCGGTCGCGGGTTCGAGCCGACTGAGTGTCCAGCGGGCGTGGGCCGTGGAACCGTAGCCGCGCAGCGAGTACGGGATCAGTATCTCGTACTCCTTGTACGCGTCTCTGACCATGAGATCGATTCCCGGTGTCGGCAGCTGGACGAAGCATCCGCACAGCATCAGTGCGGCGGCCACGACTCCTGCTGCGGCTGGAGTGCATCGCCCGTTGCTCATCGTCTTCCGTACTCTCTGTAACACACTCATCGTATCTGTCCTGTCGCGATCTGCGCGGTCGAGGTTGAGGCGAGTGTCACTGAGGAGGCGCCAAGACCCCCGCCCCATTCGTTCAGCCAGATCCGCGGCGGTGCTCCCTCGAATGTCTCGATCACGTCAGGCCAGCCGTTGCCGTTGAGGTCCGCCGCCACGGCGCTCGACGAGTACCCGAAGCTCTCTGTCTGAGGCCCGGGACTGAAGGCGTGATTCCCGTTGTTCAGGAACACGTGCGATCCCTGACCGTCCGCCGTGCCGACGAAGAGGTCAGGCATGCCGTTGAGGGTGAAGTCGAGTACGGTGAGGCTCGTTGCCTCCTCGGCGACCGACGAGAACGTCGCGTCGTCGCCGGAGAGAATGAACGTCCCGTCGCCATTGCCGGAGAAGAGGAGCACGGCGGGCTCGTCCGCCCTCGCGACGATGAGATCCACTCTGTCGTCGCCGTCGAAGTCGGCGAGGGCGATGTCCCTCAGGTTCACCGGTTCGCCAAGGCCGTCCCACGTCTGCGGCACTTCAGTGAAGCTCGCCTCCCCCGTGCTGCGCCAGACCGTGATGCCGCTCGAGTTGAGGCTCACGATGTCGTTCGCGCCGTTGCCGGTCAAGTCTCCAATGACGAATCGGCGTGGTTCGGCTCCGGGGATCGCCGAGACCGCTGCCCCCGACGCGTCGACGATTTTCAGACTGCCGGTACCCGTGTTGAACACGAAGTCGCCCGTACCGTCTCCGGTCATGTCCGCGATCCGGATGATTCGGGGCAGAGGGCTCGCCGGCTCGACGTAAAGCTCAGCCGCCGGATTCGCGGTGTCGTACGTTCCGTCGCCCACCGGCCGGTACCACCGGTAGACGTCGTTCGTCCCGTCCGACTGCACGACCGCGAGGTCGGCGAGCAGGCCGTCATTCACATGACCCAGGTCGAATGCCATTGGCTCTCCGACGCCGGTCGATCGCGCCGGCTCGAGAGAAGGGTCGAACGAGTGCCTTGCGAGATGCGGGTGCGCCCTGAGAACCGAATCGCCGAAATCGAAGAACACGACGCTTGGCGCCGGAACCGACGAGAAGCGCCTCGTTCCGTAGGCGCTGACGCCTCCGGCCCGGTTGCGGACGAAGACGTTGAAGTACCGCGCCTCGCCAGGGCGCCCGGCCCGGTACGTGAGGCGGTCGGCCTCGCTCACCCATCCTGTCTCGAGTCTCCCGTTCTCTTCCGCGTCGGCGTACGACGCAATGTCGTCCTGCGCCGACGAGTAGACCGCGTACTCCAGGTCGTACCACGGCGTGTGGGTATCAATGGGACTCCAGTCCGGCTCGATGAACCAGACAAGCTCGTAGGACATGAACCGCCGCTCCGTTGTCCATACCTCCGGCTGTCTGATGTAGGGCGTCGATGCGCCGGTGATCGTATACGCTGCCTCGATCACCGGGCTCCTCACACCCCCGGCGCTCACGGCGTAGTACCAGAGCGTCGTCGTGGCGGCGATGTGCAGAGACTCATGGAAGCGGCGAAACGAGTCGACCGGCGTGTTCGGCGACATGGCCACGTAGTATCGTTCGTCGTTAGGCCGGCGCGGAGAGACATACACAGCCTCATCGTAGCTGCCCGGTGGCGGCGTGAGTCGGGCGACCGGCGAGGGGGGCCCGAAGAGAGAGGAGCCACACCCGGACACGGTGACGAGCAGGAGAATCCCCAGTGCGAGGATGCCGGTGCGTCGCGCCGCGGGCCTGCGCGGAACGGCCCCAGGATCGTGTTCGGTGACGTTCATGGCGCCTCCGGGCGCAGCAGGTGCACCGAGTCGATCGCACGCGGTTCGGGAGACCACTCCAGGGTCGGGTTGGGCAGTCCGGACGCGAGAATCGCGACATGAACCCTCTCCGGCCAACCGGCAGCTACGTTCCGCGCAGCCTCCATGAGCCGGTTCCCGGCGTGATCGGCAAGTTCGACGGTTACCCGGGGAGGGTCGGCCTCGAGGTCGTAGAGCACTTCGAGGACACCGGAGGTCACGGCTGCAGACGGGATGAGCGCGATGACCGGGTTCTCGTCCGGCCCCTCGTCCGCGGCCGGCATGACGGAGATCGTCAGCGCGTCGGAGCCGGTTGCTCCTCCCGCGAAGAGCTTGAGGGTTACGACCGGTCCCGTCGGACCGTCTTCGTACGCGGTTTCCTCGATCAGGAGGATCTGGAGGTCCATGTCGTCGTCGTTGTCGCCGGTTGGTGTCGCGTTCGAGCTCCAGATCTCCCATTTCATCCTGATCTCGAGATGGCCCGGGTACGCTTCGTTCGTCGCGATGAACTGGCGATGATCGTGCGCGATGAAGTACCCGCCGGCGAACTCGTGGCGCCATTCATACCCCTCCGCTGCGCCTGACCGCCAGCCGTGCCCGTCGTAGAACTCCTCGTACAGGTATGCCTGGCGCGGCGTCTCGAGCGTGTGGAGCTGGTTCATGAGCGCGCCGTTGCAGCCTCCGGCAAGGCCGATCAGAACGGCCGTCCCGGCCACGACGACGGCCCGGACGAGCATCCTACTCCTCCCTGTCCGTCGACGGTTCGGTTGGTTCCGTTGGTTCCTCGCTGAACTTGTCCGAGACGGTCCGGATGCTCGGAATGACCGAGATGAAGTCCTCCACGAGTTCGGGGTCGAACTTGCTCCCGGCGAGTCCCTTGATCTCGCGGACGGCGTCGTCATCACTCCATGCAGCCTTGTACACCCGGTTGCTGCGCAAGGCGTCGAACACGTCGGCAATGGAGACGATGCGACCGAAGATGTCGATCTCCTCACCCCGTTTCCCAAGAGCTCTTCCCTTCGCGTCCTTCCTGAGCGGCTCCCCCGTCATGATATCGATCTGCCCCGGATAGCCGTTCCCGTCCCAGTCCTCGTGATGGTTCAACGCGACCTGTTGCGCGATCTCGTCGAACTCGCTCTGTCGATCCGTGAACAGCCGTGCTCCCTGCCAGGCGTGCGTCTTCATGATCTCCCGTTCGGCGTCGGTCAGCTTGCCCGGCTTCTTCAGTATTGTATCGCTGATCGCCACTTTCCCCACGTCGTGGAGCATCGCCGCCATGCGAAGCGTATCGCGCGTGCGGTCGATTTCGCTCCGGGGGCGGTTCCGACGATTCGCCCACCGCTCGTAGATCTCGAGTGCGTACCCGGCGACCCGGTTGACGTGCGTTCCGGTCTCCTTGGGATCCCGCAGCTCGGCCATCCTGGTCATCCGCAGCAGGATTGCTCGAGTCATCTGCGCCCGCTGCAGCGCCATGGTCGCATTCGTCGCGAAATGCGCGGCGACGAGCTCGTCCTCTTTGCTGAAGGCGATGCTCCGCCCGATCTTGTCCTTCTTGTTGATGAGCTGCAGAACCCCCAGGATGTCTCCCATATTGGTCTTCAGAGGTATTGAGAGTGTCGAGACCGTGCGGTAGCCCGCTTTGCGGTCGTAGTACGGGTCAAAGCCGTACGGAGCGCCCTCCGGGATGTCATAGACATTTCGCACGTTGATGATGTCGCCGGTCATTGCGGCGAAGCCGGACGTCGTCCCGGTTCCAATCGGTATGCGGAAGACGTTGTAGATGAGCTTCTCGCCCGGTTTCAGCTCCGCGGTCTTCGTGTCGTTCTGCGAGTAGGTGACCACGAGCTCATCGTCCACTTTTATGTAGATGCTGCCGGCGTCGGCGTTCAGGACTCGACGAGCCTCGGACAGAATCGTCTCGAGGAGGATGTCCAGGTCCTGGATCTTGTTGAGTATTGAGTCGACACCAATGACGTTCTTCAGCTTCTCAATCTTCGTTGGCATGGTACCCCGCCGGGCAGAAGCCCGCTTTTTCCAGTATCGGCCCGTCGTGCCGATACCTGCGAGACGTTTTTTCGTTCAGACGACAATCGACGAAGCGGCCCGTTCCTGCATGAACTTTGCTGCCAGGTTCCACTTGTACGTGCATCCTCGAGGGTCGAGGATCGTAACCTTGAACAGATGATCGTGGTGGTAGAATTCGAGATATTCATTGTTCTGGACATTCATGCCGACGATGTCGTCGATCTCGAACACGTCACGGATCCCGTCTCTCGCGGTGAGCTCGATTCGCCCCGGGTACAGTTCGAGGCGACCGGTTCTGTATGCCTCCAGCGGCATGGACTTGTACCCGATCTCAACTCTGACGCGTTCCTCGGTGAACAGCGGGGCGTTGTCGTCCGAGGCAACGAAGTCGTCAACGCGCCGCCGCAGTTCCTCTATCTGCCAGAGGTTCCACTCCCGAACCGTGTCAAAACGGCAGGTTCCGGAAACCGGCGTGAAGAACCCGTACAGTCCCAGCCGGACCGTGTAGCCGCAGCTGCACCCAAGGAGGTTTCCCCGCGATCGCAGCGTCGCGAGCTCCCGGCACTGCGGACAGGTGAACAAGGCAATCTCCGCGTACTCCGCACGATCCGGCCCCACGTACTTGTGCCGGTGGATGCGGTTGAACTCATAGTCGTCGTGGTCGAGCAGCTCGAGGACGCGGGCGTCGATCTCCTGAATGCTCGCCTCCCGCAACTGCGCCGGAGTGAACGCAAGGTCGTAGCGGATGGTGATCCTGCCGCGCCTGCGAGCTTTCGACCAGCGCGGTTTCGAGAGATAGGCCCCGGAGATCCGTGCGGTGATCACGGGGACCTTCAGCAGCTTCGCGAGTTTCGCGGTTGAGAAGTAGATGGGCAGCGTGTGTCCGTCCCACGTGTTCTGGCCCTCAGGGAAGATCCCGATGATCCCGCCCGCTTCCTTGACCTTCATGATGTTCTTCACGGTGTCGAGATCCGACATCACCTTGGTCTTGGGGATGGATCCCACGAGCCCGAGCCCGAATTCCACGAGCTTCGACCGGAAGTTCGCGTCGGACACGACGTAGTGGATGACGCCCGGGACGAAGTTGTTCACGAAGAAGGGGTCCCAGACCGACGAATGGTTGGGCAGGACGAGGTACGGCGGGCGCAACCTCCTGAGCAGCTCCCGGTTCTCGGCCGTTACCCGGTACCGGCGCACGAGCCATGGCCCGAGTGTCAGGCGCAGAAGCCTGTTGAGCGCCTGCGAGCCCTTGATCTTCCGTCGCGCGCGTCGCGCGTGTCGACGTCTGCGCGCACGCGCCATTCTTTCGGATATCACATCACGCATAGGGCAGCCCAAGTATAGACAAAGCACCGCACGAGTACCACCCTTTTCCAGAATGGTCGGTCGGCCTGCCGGTCATTTGCCCGGGACCGACGAATCCAATATTCTGTCTGTGTGAGAATGTCGGTTGGCCGGGTCAGCGCGGCGATCTACCTTGCGGTTTCGCTCGCGGTTACCTATATCGTGTTCGGCAGTCCCGCGGCGAAGGTTGACCCCGGCGCCGGTGACCTGCCCTTCTTCCTCATCCTCGCCCTCCATTACCTGTGGGGGGGTGTGCTGCTCGTCTCTTCGGCCGGCCCTGCCCGCTTTTCGAGGGCGCGGTACCGTCGCGCGCTTCTCGTTCCGGAGATGCTCGCCGCTGTCTCGCTCCTCTTCTTCCTGTTCACCTTCATCTTCGCGCTGAACGCGAACATGGACTACGTCCACCGCTTCATCGAGAGCGGGGGGAACCTTCGTCTTGCCCTGGATACCCGGACCGAACGGCTGCTTGCCTGGGTCCGCGTCTTCCCGCTCGTCGCGGTCAATCTCGTAACCTATCTGCTCGTACGGTTTGCTCGCCCCGAGCTCGTCCGTGCGACGCACGCCGATCGCAGCCGTCCGCCTGATACGGTCGTGCGTCCCTGGGCCTTCGCGCTCACGCTCCTTTCAGCCTTTCTCGTCGCGATCTCCATGCCCTCGTTTCTCAGTCTGGACGGGCTCTGGCCGCTCGGATGGATCGGCTTCGTGCCGCTTCTTCTGGTGCTGCGTTCCGTACGATTCGGGCAGGGGGTGTTCTACGGCGTGACGTTCGGGGTCTTCACGACCTTGCTCTCGAGCTACTGGCTTGGGACCTTCAGCCTCGTATCGCTGCAGATCACCGTCTTCTTCTTCCTGATCTACTATCTGATCTTCATGCCGGTCTTTCTCTTCGTGTACCGAAAGGTACGGTGGGGCAGATTCCTCGTCTTTCCGCTCGCGTTCACCCTCTTCGAGTACCTGCGGTCGACCGGCTTCCTTGGCTACCCCTGGGCGCTTGCGGCGCACTCGCAGTACCCGGTACTGCCCCTCATCCAGATCACGGAGGTCACGGGCGTCTGGGGCCTGAGCTTCCTCGTGCTGCTCGGCAATTCGGCGGTTGCCGAGTGGCTCGGGAGCGCGATCGAGCGCTCGTGTTCGCGGCGCACACCGTTCGAGAGGCAGGCCATCCTCGCCGTCCGGCGCGACTTCCGTCGGTTGGCGGTGACCGCCGGTGTTGTTGGCGCGGTGACCGTGGCGGGAGTCCTCATGCTGCGGGCGAACACCCCGGCGGACGCTCCCGCCCGGACCGTGACCGTCGCGCAGATCCAGCAGAACAACGATCCGCGCAAGAGCGATTACGAGCAGACCTTCGCCACGCTCGCCTCGCTGACCGATTCGGTGATGGACTCCCGTCCCGATCTCGTCGTCTGGTCTGAGACCGCCTTCGTTCCGAATATTCGACGCTGGTCGGTGGACGATTCGGTGCGACGATTCCATCGTCTCGTACACGAGTTCCTCGGGTATCAGCGTCGGCTTGGAACGTGGCTCCTGACCGGCAACGACGACTACGAGGTCATCACCGACGCCGATGGCAGGGAGATCGAACGAAACCACTACAACGCGGCGGTACTGTTCGATCCGGTCGGCGAGCGGCGTGAGACGTACCGAAAGATCCAGCTCGTGCCGTTTACCGAGCACTTTCCGTACCGCGAGCAGCTTCCCTGGGTCTACGAGCTCCTGCTCGAGTTCGACGTTCACTTCTGGGCCGAGGGTCGCGAACGCACCGTGTTCGAGCATCCGCGCATGCGGTTCTCAACCCCCATCTGCTACGAGGACGTCTTCCCGGATCTCGTGCGCACCATGGTCGCCGAAGGCGCGGAGGTGATCCTCAACATCTCGAACGACTACTGGTCGCTCGCCGAGGTACAGGCCAAACAGCACTTCGTCGCCGGACTCTTTCGCGCGGTCGAGAACCGCAGGCCGGTCCTCCGGACGACCGCGTCCGGGCTGACCGGGCACATCGACCACGCCGGACGCATCCTGCAGACCGCACCGTACTTCGAGGAGGCGACGATCGTCTCCGAGGTTCGCATCCCGCCGCTGCGCACCACGATCTACACGAGGCTCGGAGACTACTTCCCCCTGTCGGCGGGCGTTGTTCTGGCGATTCTCCTGGCCGGCGCGATCGTGTCCGGCGCGCGCCGCCACCCGTCCGGGCGGAAGAGTCGCGGCTCGCGAGAGGGTCGAGTCGACTGGCGCAGGATCTGGGACGACGAGTAGTCGCGATATTCCCGTTGCGATGCTTGCAGAGCGGTCTCACAGTGATAGAATGATGGCGGAGGCGATCATGCGGACGATGTGCAGAGTGATGATCGGTGCCCTGGTCCTGTGGTTGGGTGCCGGGTGCGCCACGCAGGAAGATGCTCCACCAGAGGTCGTTCAGGAGGACATGGTCGACCGGGACGATACGGCCGTACCGGTGCCCCGCCTCGCGGAAACCGGCATCGCCTCTTTCCGGAGCGCCGCCGGAACCAGATTCCGGACCGAGACGATCGTCACGCTGCCCACAGGCGGGCCGCCGTCGGGTCGGCTCGTGCCGACGAGCAGCCGGGACGACGTGACGCTCTACGTAACCCGCGACGGGAGTGTGCCTTCCGCGGCGAACAACTGGGACGGCCCGATCGATCCCCGCGAGCCGCGGGCTATCAGTCGTCCGCTCGAAGGCGTTGCATCGTACAGGATTGTCGCCGAACACGACGGCGAATACAGCGTGCCGTTCACCCTGACCGTCATCTGGGAGCACGAGGAGGATCCTCAGGTCGATGGCCCCGTCTTCTCGGTCAATGGACGGGAGGTGTCCGGTTCGGTCAGTATACCGGTGTCCGACGGCGGCAACCCCGCGGCGCGTCTCGAGATCGTCTGCACCTACGTCTCGTCAATGCTCTACATTACTCGCGACGGCACGGATCCTTCAGTGGACAACTACTGGCGGTCGCAGCCGTGCGATGGGACCTACATCTGGTCGCCCGACCCGTCCGCGGCCGAGTATCGTGCCCTGGCCGTCTGGCGCGGCGTAACGAGCCCGGTTGCCTCTCTCGACGTGGAGTGGACGGACTGAGTCGGGAGGCACGAGTCGGGAGGCGGATCGCTACCTTGCCTCACTCGCCTCCGGGGCCTCGCCGGTGACTGTGATACGGGCTCGCCTGTTTCGCCACTCGTCGGCCCTCGACTGCGTAACCGGTCTCGCAGCGCCGTAACCTGCGGTGCGTACAGGGATATCCAGCTCCGCGGCCTCCAGTTCGGCCCGGAGGTGACGAGCTACTGCCTCGGCTCGGGCCGCCGACAACGCCATACGTGACACTTCGCTCCCGTACTCTGCCGTGTGTCCCTCCACGTCGATCCTCAGCGACCCGGCGCGTCCGCTGCCGTCGACCCATGCGGCGATCCGATCGGCGATTGCGGTGATTTCCTCGACGGCTTCCGGCAGCAGTTCGGCACTCTCGGGCAGGAAATGCACCGTGGCCCGCACGTCCAGCGCTTCAGCCGTGTCCCGGCTCTCCTGAACGCCCGGCAGCTCCCGTGCCGCCGGCGACCGTACCGTCGTCGACGGGCGTCCGTCGTGTGCGGCGGGCCATCCTTCGCCCCGTGCCACCCACCACGCTCCAACGGCGAGCGCCGCCGCGATGAAGAACAGGAGCGCAAGCAGGAGTACCGGCGGGCGACGACCGATGCGCATCGCCGCAGGGATCGGTATCGAGTTCGTGGCAACAAGCTCGCCGTCGACCCGAAGCGTCACCGTGACCTCGCCACGGACGTGCGCTGAGACGACAATCTGTGGTTGAGGATCGCCCGGTCGCAGATTCTCCGCGTAGAAGGTGTGAACCGGCTCGCGCATTCGGCCGCGCGCGAAGTAGACCTCGACGTAGGCCCTCTCCTGTGAGGGAAGCATCGTTGTCAGGTTCACGACGCCGCTCTCTCCCCGCCGCAGGGGAGCGATACGGACGAGGCGATCGTTGTCTGCGAGGACTGCTATCCAGCCGGCCACGACTCATTATCACCCACGAGGGGTTCGGGTACAACACCTCCCGCGGTCACGCGCAGTGGGTAGCGATCACGACAGACGTGGCCGGCGGTTCCGCGGATCTACCCGATCTCGTTGAACGTCTCCACGACCGGTTCGTGCGGCCTTGTGAACCTGAAGAGTGTCAGCAGCACCAGGCCCGCGGCGACCATCGCGAGCGACACGAGCTGCTCGGGCGTGACATGGAGCACCGAGGTGGTGAACTGGGGCAGGGGAGACCGGTTCCCCAGCGTGACTGCATACCCCACCGCCTCGTCGGTCG
Organism: Spirochaetales bacterium; assembly: GCA_007127335.1. Lineage (GTDB taxonomy): Bacteria > Spirochaetota > Spirochaetia > DSM-27196 > SLST01 > SLST01. The sequence continues at coordinate 17,341 of SKZO01000274.1, forward strand.
CACGGAAATACTCGGCGAGAAACCTCGCCATTCCGTACCCGCTCACGTAGAGCGCGATACAGACCCCGGGGAACGGGCGTCTTGGACGGAAGGCGAACCAGAGAAGGCCCCAGAGCACGATGCCCTCGAGCAGCGCCTCGTAGAGCTGAGAGGGATGGCGGGGCAGGTTCACCATCAGAACCGTCTCGGCGGGGTTCATCGCCTTCGCTTCGACGATTTCAACGACCCAGCCGGTGTCCAGCGGGTAGCGTCGCGCCTGAGGGAAGACGACTCCCCAGGGTACGGTGGTCACCCGACCGGCGAGCTCACCGTTGATGAAGTTCCCGATCCTTCCGAACGTGTAGCCGAGCGGTGCCGCGACGGCGAGTGTGTCTCCCCAGGCGAGGAGGTTCACCTTCCGGACCAGGGAGAAGGTCGTGATACCGGCCACCACGCCGAGCAACCCGCCGTGGTAACTCATGCCCCGGATTCCCACGAAGGCTCCGTCGCGAAACGGCCAGACGATGAGCCACGGCTGTTGGATGTATCCGGCCGCGTCGTCAAGAACCAGCACGTAGAACAGCCGTGCCCCAAGAAGCGCTCCAAGGATCGCCCAGTAGAAGAACGATGCGATGAGGTCGCCGTCACTCGTCAGCCCGGAGCGACGCGCCTCGTGCCGAAAGAGCAGGAAGGTCGTCGCAAACGCCAGGAGATACATGATACCGTACCAACGAATCGGTATGCCCGGCGCGACCTGGGGCGAGAGCCATCTCGGGTAGTCGAGCGCGGCCGGAGTCATCGGTTCCTCCCAGCCTCCTCCGCGGCGCGGCGCTCCTCTATTCGCCCGGTCTCCGGGCTGAAGCTGATGATCACATTCTTCCCGGGGGTGGTGACCTCCATGTGGCGCCCGTGAGTTGCGATGATGACGCCGGGGTAGATCGTGCCCTTGACGACAATCTGCGATTCGTGGTGCTCCTCAAAGCGCTCACGGTAGGTGAACACCCGCAGACTGCGCTTCTCGAGGAGCTTGAGCAACTGAAGCTTGCGGTGGTGGAGCTGATTGAGCGATGCCGACCCCGACTCGCGCTCGTTCTCGCGCATCGCCAGATCTATGCGGGTGACCTCGCGCTTGAGCTTCTCCATTTCCCGTTCCTCGCGCTCGATCCGGTCGGCGATCAGGTAATCCTGTCCGAACTCAACGAGCGTCTTCACCCCGCGCTCCGACCCCAGATTGTGGGTCTCGAGCCCCTCGCGTGCCCGGACCCTCCCGCCGACGATCTTGCACCCGTCACCGATCATCCGGAGCCTGCCGTTCGTCTTCACCTCACAGTGTACCAGCGAGTTCCTCGCCTGGACATTCCCCACAGCGAGGATCGTCGCCTGTTCCGCGAAGGTGAGTCCCACCGAGCTCCTGGTACGTATGACCGCCTTTCCGCCGCCCTTGACGCCCTGATTGATCACGATATCACCGTCGGCGCTCAGGAGCGCGGCCTCCACGAGCTCAGCGATCCTGATGTCGCCTCCGGCCATCACGTAGAAGCCCGAACGCACCGAGCCTTTCACCGTGACCGTGCCGGGGAATTTCACATTCCCCGTGTGCAGATCCACGTCGCCGTTCACCGCGTAGCCGGGCCTGACCTCAAAGCGGTTCTGCTCGAATACCAGCTCGCCGTCCACCAGCGCAGTCAGCAGCTGCGATCCGTCGGGCTCTTCGGTGACTGCCACGTTCGCACCGGCGTCTATCTGCGCAGTGTCCGATTCCTCGGATCGCAGCTTGTTGCCAAGAACGTCCCAGCCTTCGTTGACGGCATCGGTTACGAGCCGCACCCGGGCGATCTGCGTTCCCTTACGCACGGTCGTGATTCGATCCTGATTCCGGAAGTCGGCGCGTCCGTCCTCCTGGATCGTCATCCCTTTTCCCGAGGCGAGTGCAACGAGAACCTCGACCTCGTTGCCTCTCCGGGAGCTCACGTGTCGTCCACGCGCAAAAACCAGATCGTCGATCAGGCGCCCCGAACAGGCGACCTCCCAGGCCCGCGTCACGAGCTCCTCGCGGATACCGCTGCTGACACCCTCAGCTCGGATTGCCTCGTCGATCTCGTGCCGTTCCAGGTTCCGTCCGGTACCCTCGGCCGGTTTGAGCGTGAGCAGTGCGGCCATCTGGTTCCCGGTCAACCGTACCGCGACTGATGCGTCCCGGTGCGGCAGCACGCGCAGCAGCACGGTTCCCTCTCGCCATCCACGGTGCAGCAGGCCGGCACAGGTGGCAACCACGAGGTGCCCCTTGCGTTCGACGTGCTCGTACAGTTCGATGGGTGGTTCGGGAGCGCTTTCGCCGGGCGTCTGTTGGCCGTACACGTCAACACCCGGCTTGCCCGGGACCGCCGGCGAGACGGTCAGGATCCGCTGATGCTCTTCCACCAGGCCCACATCCTCGATCTGTCCTACCGGGAAGCTCGTCGCGCTCTCGGTGCCGGCCAGCCCGTCGGGTGCACTCGACTGCTTGAGCTGTGCGATGAGCTCGGCTGCTTCATCCGCCGGCGCGAATCGTACGCTGAAATCGAGTGTTCGTGGCGGTCCGGGGGCGGGTGCGCTTCCCTCCGCGAGGACGTACCCGATCAGGTCGATATCCGTGCTCCGGTAGAAGCGCGAGATGTCCGCCTTGATCTTCTCATAGTCGAGCTTCACCAGCCTGCTCTGCTTGATTGCGCTGCCAAGCTCCTTGAGATTGAGCTGCCTGCCGCGCCCGGTGCCCTTGTGCACGGTGAGTACCGCCTTCAGCCGGTCGTCCGAGACATAGATCTCGAACGATGCGTCACGGTTCGCCGTGAGCGGAACCCTCTCCAGGCGTCGGCGCTCGTCGCTCGCCCGACCGATCAGATCCGCGATCTCGCGCGCCTCCGGTAGCCTGTCGACCGGGTAGCCAAGGCGCTCTGCTTCCGCGAGCACCTCTTCCGCGGTCGGGGCTTTCGCATGCGGATGTCCGGGATCGAAGCTGAGGAGGAGCGTCGCCATGTCCGGGGAGAGTGCGAGCTCCCAGTCGTGGGTCTCGAACGGCACGACATCCGCCCAGTTCGGGCCTATCCGGACGAACCCGTCGTACGCGGCGAAAAGCTCGTCGCGGCGGCGCTCCACTCCCTCCCCGGCGTACCAGTACGGATCGGCGAGGGCCGGTGGAGGTACGAGGTCTCCCGTGACGCTCCGGCCGGGCTGGCCGTCGTCCTTGCCCTCGACCATTCCGATCTTCTGCCCGGCCGTCGCATATCCCTTTTTCTCCACCGTGGGGTCCACGTAGACCCGCTCGCGGCGAACGGTCTGTTCGGTGTAGGTGACCCTCTCCTCGCGCGCGGGGAGAAAGGGCAGCGGCGGTTTCTTCGTGACCATCTTCTCGCGCCTGTGACGTTCCTTCTTTTCGACGGTGATCTCCGGCGGGGCGGCAGCGTCAAGCACCTCGTCGGCCTGGGCCTGGAGGTCGGCGGGTATCCCTATGTCGAGAAACCTCGCGCGCTCCGGTTTCGGGCCCACCGGACTCGTACCACGGGCGATGACGAACGGCTCTCGTTTCCCGGCCTCGAGCACGAGCGCGAAGGTTCGACGGAGGTCGTCGGGTTTGAACCCTTCTACGATGCCGCGACCGCGCATCTCGGCTATGAGTCGTTCCGGGGTCCACGACTCGCCCTCCCCCGGGGTGAACGTCGCCGTCGCCTCGAGCCGCGATTCGTCGAGCGCGATCGCGAGGGTGCCGCTTGCGGTTACTTGTTTCGCCATGGCCCGGTGCCGACGTCGAATCCCATGCGCGCCGCCTTCACGATCTTCGCCTTCAGCAGATCGTTCTGCCGCCGAAGATGGTTGATCTCGATCTGCTGTGACTTCACCGTCTCGAGCAGATCGCCGTGGCTGAGCGCGCCGGTACGCAACAGCTCGTTCACGTAGTCGCTCTTGACCTGAAAGTCCGACTCCGCCTCCGCGGACGCGGTCGCGAAACTGGCCTCGGCGTCCATCCATTCGCCGGCGTCCTCATCCGCGGGCGACTCCAGTATCTTGTCGGCGATGCGGTCGACCGCCTGCGAGAGAACAGAGTCCGGCTTGTAGACGACGATGGGCAGGTGCGATCCAAGGGATATGTCCTGCAGCTCGTCCCGGTAGATGATCCCAAGGTGCTCGAGATCCAGTCCGAGATAACTCGAACAGCTCCTGCGCAGCCTCGTTGCCCGCTCGGCGTCTTTCGGGTCGTCGAGCATGTTCATGACCAGACGCGGCCTGAACGACGCGCTCGCCTCCCGGTACCGGCCGATCGTCTCGGGGTCCGCCTCTTCGAGTCTCGCGACCAGGTCCGGCAGGTAGACGCGCTGGATCTGCTCCGTGTTGCGTGTCATCTCCTTCAGGAGTTTCTCTGCGTCGCTGCCGCGCTTGATCGTGGTCGTGAGCAGCCGGTACAGCGCGTTCTTCGCGCACAGGTAGGCGTTTACGAGTGCCGTGGGCGTGGGTGTTGTCACGATGATGCCGCGACGTGAGAGCAGGAAGAAGTCCATGACGTTGAAGCTTGTTCCGGCGCCCAGATCGAGCACGACGATGTCTGCGTCGAGCCCGCGGATGCGTCTCTGCAGCTTGCGTTTCTGTCCGGAGCCCAGATTCGCGATGCCCGGGATCTCGCCGTCTCCCGGGATGAAGCGGAGGTTCCCGTAGTCGGTATCCCTGATGATGCTCGCGAACTCCACCTGAGGGTTCGTCACGAACGCGCCGACTCCGGCCGTAACCCCCCGCACGCCCAGGATGAGATGGAGGTTCGCTCCCCCGAAGTCGAGGTCTGCCAGCACGACGCGCCTGCCGGCACGCGCGAGCACGATCGCGAGGTTCGCCGCCAGGAGGGACTTGCCCACGCCACCCTTTCCGCTGGCGATCGGGATGATCTGCACTACCCATCCTCCTCGAGCGCCGAGCTTTCCCCGTTGCGGCCGTCTGTGCGATCGTCGTCCATAGCTCGATATGATATCAGGGCTGCGAGGATGAGCAAGTCAACGGCGAGTATCCCGTAGACGATGACGAATACCGCCGGTCCGAGCGGGTCCGACGAGGGGCCTGCCCGCTCGGCAGCGGGGATGTAGCTGCCGGTGAGCACCACAATCGCGTCCGTTACCGCCGCGAGCAACGTGCCCATGCGCATCAGCGGCAGGTAGTATCGTTCTGCTCCCGGTACCAGCGTGCATCCCGCGAAGAGCGCGACCATCAGCAAGGCCGGGGCGGCGATCCAGAGCAGCGCGGCATGGAACAGGGGGGCATCGACGACGAGTCGGGATACGAGCAGGGCAACGACAACGAATCGGAAGAGGTTCCACATCCCTCCACCCAGCATGGCACATCGATGACCGCCCATGCGGCGGAGTGTACGGGGCTGTTCCCTCGCGGTCAATAGAATCGGCCGGCCGATGGAAGTATACTGTATGTGAGATGATTGACACGAATACCGACCAACACCAGGATACGACGCGGCTCAAGCGACGAGAGCGGGCGATCTGGGGGACTCTCACCGTTCTTCTGCTCGCGATCGTGCTGGCTTTTACCGTGACGCCCACACTGCTTGCCGAGCAACGGTCGGAGACCGATCGGGTGCTCGACGTCTTTGAGAGCGTGCTGCGGTTCGTCGAGCGGAACTACGTCGATGAAGTGGATCCGAACGTCCTTCTTGAGGGTGCTCTCAGGGGCATGTTCGAGATTCTTGATGACCCGTACTCCGCCTACCTCTCCTCCGAACAGATGCGGGGCCTTACGGACACGACGACGGGGGAGTTCGGTGGCGTCGGGATGTACATTTCCAAACAACGTGCAGCCGACGGGGATGAACGGTCCGGCTTCGTGGAGGTTGTGTCGCCGATCGAGGATACCCCTGCCTACCGAGCCGGCGTGCGAGCCGGAGACCTCATCGTGGCTCTGCGCGACGAGACCGATGACGAGTTCCAGAGCACCGAAGGCCTCTCCATAGACGAAGCGGTCGACCGCCTGCGTGGCGCTCCAGGCACCCTTGTCACGATTCGCATCCGTCGCGGCGCGCGCGCCGAGTTCCCCATCACGCTCGAGCGAGCCATCATTGAGGTGCCGACGGTCAAGTTCGCGATGATGCCTGACGACATCGGCTTTCTCCGCGTGATCCAGTTCACGCCCCGGACGGCGACCCGAATCGAAGACGCGATCGCCTACTTCGAAGAGAACAACTACCGCGGGATGGTTATGGACCTCCGGTCGAATCCCGGAGGCCTGCTCGACGCAGTGATTGACGCGGCCGACCTCTTCTTCACCGGTGGAACCATCGTCGGTACCGCGGGGCGAATACCGCAGGAGAACCAGCGGTTCACCGCGACGAGCGGCCGAGTCGTCGACGAGGACGTCCCCGTGGTGGTGCTCATCGACGGCGGATCGGCGTCCGCGGCTGAGATCTTCGCCGGGACACTGCAGGACCGGAGCCGGGCCTATCTGGTCGGCGAGACGACGTTCGGCAAAGGGTCGGTCCAGCAGATCCGTCGGATCGCCGGCGGCGGGTTTCGTCTGACCATGTCCCGCTACTATCTGCCGAGCGGGAGGTACATTGACCGCGTCGGCGTCGAGCCTGACACGGTTGTCCGCCCTCCGCAGCTGACTGATGACCAGGAAGAACACTACGCACGCCTGCGAACGGACGACCGGGTGCCGGAATTCGTCCGGGCGAACCCCAGCCCGAGTGAGTCTCGCATCGACGACTTCGTCGCCACGCTTCAGGACGAGGGTTTCGATATTCCCGACCGGTGGATCAGACGAATGGTCCGCGACGAGATCAACCGCCAGAGCAACGTGCAGGTTGACTACGATCTGGAGTTCGACGTCGTGCTCCAGGAGGCGGTGCGGGTGCTTCAGAGCGGCGATGTCTCCCGGCGCTGATGCGGCAGCTCCTCCTGCCCCGGGCTCTGCGCCCGGGGCAGCGCATAGACCTCTGTAAAGAGGACTACCACTACCTTCGCAACGTGCTGCGCCTCCGTGCCGGCGATACGGTCCCGGCTCTCGATGCCGGCGGTACCCGTTGTGAGCTTCAGCTTCTCGAAGACGACGGATCGAGGTTTGTCGCCCTGGTCGTTCCCGCGTCGAACGACAACGCTACCGGTTATCCACGAGTGACGCTCTATCAGGCGGTTCCCAAGGGGAGCAGGTTCGACGACCTCGTTCGGCAGCTCGTGCAGTTCGGCATCGATCGCATCTGCCCGGTTTTCAGCGATCGGACGGTGTCGCGGCCCGATCGGGAGGGAGCGCGGCTCGACCGCTGGCGGAGAGTGGCGCGCGAGGCGGTGCAGCAAAGCGGGGCCGAACGGCCGGTTCGCGTGGACCCGCCTCAGGAGCTCGCCGATATCAGACCGACCGACGGTGCGCTTGCGCTCGTGTTGCATACCGAACGGTGTCCGCTCGGCACACCTGACGAGGGCCCACTTGCACAGCCGACGCTGCACGGATATCTTGGCGTGGTTCCGGGTGATGTTGATCTGGTGGTGGGCCCGGAGGGTGGTTTCTCCGACGCCGAGCTGACGAGCCTCTTCCACAGGGGTTTCCGTCCGCTGTGGCTCGGACCACAGGTGCTTCGATCGGAGAGCGCAGCCCTCTTTGCAGCGGCTGCCCTGCGAATTCTGGTGTTGGAGCGTGGCCATTGGCAACCGAGAGACGAGCACAGGTAGCGAGACGACTCGATGTCATGAGAGTCGGGATCGACGCGCTCGACGAGGAACAGATTGCTCCCGCAGTCGAGCAGCTCGTTGCCGCC
>SKZO01000334.1 GCA_007127335.1 Spirochaetales bacterium
CCCGAGCGATTGCGCCGGTTCTTCAGGGAGTTGCGATATGAGTGAGTACTACCACGACTATTTCGGGGAGTTCGGGGGGCGCTACGTGGCCGAGGTGCTGCGGACGCCGCTCGACGAGCTCGAGGCGGCCTTCGTGGAGGCGATGGACGACGACGCATTCCACGACGAGCTCAACGCGATCGCGTCGACCTTCGTGGGCAGGCCGACGCCCATGCTCTACGCGGAGAACAGCTCGCGGGAGATTGGCGGGGCGCGGATCTACCTCAAGCTCGAAGGGCTCGCGAACACCGGCGCCCACAAAATCAACAACGCCGTGGGCCAGGTCCTGCTCGCGAAGCGGATGGGCAAGTCGCGGATCATCGCGGAGACCGGCGCGGGGCAGCACGGCGTGGCGACCGCGGCGGTCTGCGCGAAGATGGGCCTCGAGTGCACCGTTTACATGGGCGAGGTGGACATCGCGCGGCAGCGGCCGAACGTCTTCTGGATGGAGCTCTTTGGCGCGAAGGTCGCCCCGGTGACCGGGGGTCAGCGGACGCTCAAGGACGCGGTCAACGAGGCACTGCGCGACTGGGCCGGGAGCTTCGCGAACACCCACTACCTCATAGGCTCCGCGCTCGGACCGAGTCCCTACCCGGACATGGTGCGCGAGTTCCAGGCGGTCGTGGGGCGCGAGACACAGGCGCAGATCGCCTCCATGATCGATCCGCTCGGCCTGAAGACGACGGCGCTCGTCGCCTGCGTAGGCGGCGGGAGCAACGCGATCGGGTTCTTCGCGCCCTTCCTGAAGGCGGCGACGCCGCGGCTCGTGGGCGTTGAGGCCGGTGGTCGCGGCACCGGGACCGGGCAGCACGCGGCGAGGATGCTCGGCCTTGGGCGGCCCGGGATCGTGCAGGGGTACAAGAGCCTCTTCCTGCTCGACGAGGACGGCCAGGTGCAGGACACCCACTCGGTCTCCGCCGGCCTCGACTACCCGGGCATAGGACCGCAGCTCGCGTCGCTCGGGATGAGCGGCCGCGTGGAGTTCGCGCGCGCCACCGACGCCGAGGCGCTCGAGGCGCTCCAGTTCTTCGCGCGCCGCGAGGGGGTGATCTTCGCGCTCGAGTCGGCCCACGGCGCGGCCGAGGCGATCCGGCTCGCGCGCGAGCTCTCGCCCGCGGAGGCAATCGTCGTCAATATGTCCGGCCGCGGGGACAAGGACCTCTTCATCACGGCCCACGAGCTCAATCCCGACGGATGGCGCGAGTTTCTCATCCAGGAGGCGAAACGATGAGCAGGATCATGGCGCATCTCGTCGCGCACTACCCCGACCCCGAACGGTCGCTCGCGGTGGCCCAAGGGCTCGTGGACGGCGGGGCCTCGTACCTCGAAGTCCAGTTTCCCTTCTCGGACCCCACCGCCGACGGGCCGGTGATCCAGCACGCGTGCCAGTACGCGCTCGACGCCGGCTTCAGCGTCGACGCGGGGTTCGACTTCGTGCGCGCCGTGGCGGCCGTCACGACCGCCGCGGCGACCGCCGCGGAAGAGGCGGCCGGCGACGCCGGCGGTCGTCCCGCGGTGCCCATCTTCATCATGTCGTACGCGAGCCTCCTCTTCGCGCGCGGGGTGCGGCGCTTCCTCGAAGACGGCGCGCGCGCCGGGGCGGCCGGTTTCATCCTGCCGGATCTCCCGCTCGACTACGACGAAGGGGTCGTCGCGGCCGCTCGGGAGGTGGGCACCACGATCGTTCCGGTCACCGTGACCTCCGCGCGCGAGGCGCGGATCGCGCTGCTGCTCGAGTCGCGGCCGGAGTACGTCTACGTCGCGCTTCGAAGCGGGATCACGGGCGCGAAGACCGAGCTCGGCGAGGAGAATTTGCGGTTTCTCGACCGGCTTCGCGACGCGGGGGCCAGGATCATGGCCGGCTTTGGCGTCTCCGAGCGGGCCCAGGTGGAGGCGCTCGACCCCCATGTGCACGCGGCGGTCGTGGGCAGCGCCTTCGTGCGCACGGTCACGGCTCATGCGAGCGAGCAGCCGGAACAGCTGCGGGCTCATATCGCCGCGCAGGCGCGAACCCTCGTGGGCGGTGGCCCGGGCACGAGGTGACGCGGCGCGAGTTGACGCAGGCGCGAGTTGACGCGTCGCCCGGGAGACGTCATATTCGAGGTGCGCCCCATCGGCGCAGCATACCGTGGAGAGTTCAATGGCAAACGAAGTAGCAATCACGACCTCGAACTACGACGAAGAAGTGATGAAGTCCGACGTTCCCGTGCTCATCGACTTCTGGGCCGAGTGGTGCATGCCGTGCAAGATGATCGCCCCGGTGCTCGCCGAGATCAGCGACGAGTACGCCGGTCGGCTCAAGGTGGGCAAGCTCGACGTCGATTCGGAAGGCGAGCTCGCGATGAAGTTCAGCGTTCAGAGCATCCCGACGCTGATCCTGATCAAGGGCGGCGAGGAAGTGGGCCGAAAGGTCGGCGCCCTTCCCAAGCCGGCCATTGAGGAACTCTTCAGAGACCACATCTGAGACCGCCGCGAAGTCGTCGGCTTCACGGGGCGTGCACCTCGTCGGTGTTCTCACGCCCGGGAGTCGACCCGCGCGTCGGCGTGATGTGCCAGTCGGCCGCGCTGTTCGTGTCCCGCCCGTCGGAGGCGCGCGACATCGAGCGCGTCGCGGTGCTCAGCGAAGAGTCGATCGCGTCCTCGGGAGCGACGGCGCCTCCAGCAGCAACCCACGCTCCCGCCGCGACGATGTCGTCCGCCCGCTCCATGACCTTCCGGCTGCCGAATCCGCGATAGCGCTCGTCCGAATCGCTCGTGCGGTTTGAGTAGAGCACCGCGTCTATGTACCCTCCGAGGGGGTTCTCCGTCAGGGTCAGAACGCCGTTGTTGCTCGACAGGCCGGTCCCACCCTCTACCCAGAAGTCCCAGGCCTCCGGGGACGCGTTTCGCCCGCCGGAGGCGCTCCTGTCCGTTGTCTCGTTGATCTCCTCCGGTATGCCCTGCGGTCTGAAGTGCACGACCACGTAGTCGCCGGCCTCGACGTCGACCGATGGAAAGACAAAGCGCTGGTCCCAGTCGTCCGGAGTCCCCTCGTGCAGCGCGGCCCCCGCGAGGTTCCCGCTGGTGAGGATCCGAATCTCCACGAACTCGCCGTGGTTTGCTGAGGACTTCGTGATGAACTCGTTGATGAGCATCGCCGGGATCATCGCGTTGAGACCGTAGAAGCGCGCAACGAAGCGCAGATGGTTTCCCGCCGCGTCGGCGACCTGCGCCTCGACGTAGTGCTGCTTCGACGGCGAGGGAGCCGGGTCGAATGCGAACAGGAGATGATCTTCCTCCGCGGACACACCGGAGATGGAGACCGTCTCCGCGTGCAGCGGGCCGGAGACGAGACGGACCGGCTCGTCGAACCGGACTTCCAGCTCCACCGGGCTGCGAAGGTGGAGCCCCGTGACGACCGGCGGTACGACGTCGGCATCCTCGAGAAACGAAAGCGGCGGCAAGGGGACGCACGAGGCGAGCGTCGCCACCAGACAGATTGCACAGACCTTCCACATGGAACGCTCCTTGTCTTCTCCTACCGCGAAAAACGCGCCGATGCTTGCAAAGGGGGCGTTGGACAAAGCGGCGCACCGACCTTGAGAGCCTGACGACACGCGCGCTATAATCGGTACCGGAATACGGGAGGCTGCATGGCGGAAAACCCGCTCTTCGAGAAGTACGGTCAGTCGTTCGACGCCGGGAAGACGATCTTCCATGAGGGCGATCAGGGCGAGCACATGTACATCATCCAGGCCGGTCAGGTGAGAATCTCCAAGAACGTGGGAGGCCGGGATCACGAGCTCGCGATCCTCGAGAAGGGTGACTTCTTTGGCGAGATGGCGATCGTCTCGCGCATGGCCCGAACGGCGACGGCAACTGCCGTGAACACGACCCAGCTCCTCGCGTTCGACCGCCAGGGGTTCATGGGCATGATCGAGAAGAACGCCAAGATCGCGCTGAACGTCATAGACAAGCTGTGCCGTCGGCTCCAGAACGCCAACAGCCAGATCCAGCTCATGTTCCAGCGGAATCAGCGCAGCCTCATCGCGTTGAACCTCTACACGAGATTCGGTGATCGGCAGCCGGACGAGCAGTACCTGCCGCTCGATCGCACGGTTGAGCAGATATCGCTCAACCTGGAGACGCCGCCAAAGCTCGTCCAGGATCACCTCCAGGAGCTCGTGTCCGCGAACGTCATCGCGATCAAGGGCAATGCGATCCGCCTCGTCGACAAGACCCGGCTCAACCAGCTCGCAAACGTGGGAGGCAGTTAGTGTGCGGAATCATCGGCTACTGCGGACCAAAGCCCGCGTCGGAGATACTCGTTGAAGGCCTGAAGCGACTCGAGTACCGCGGCTACGACTCCGCAGGTATCTGCGTTGGCTCCGGTGGCGCGCTCCACGTGCACAAGAGGAAGGGCAAGATCAAGGACCTGCGGTCCGCGCTCCCCGATCGTGTCGACGGCGAGCTCGGGATCGGACACACGCGATGGGCGACGCACGGCGAGGTGAACGACGTGAACGCCCACCCCCATACCGACGCCACGGGCCGGATCGCGATCGTCCACAACGGCATCATCGAGAACTACGCGGCGCTGCGCGAGAAGCTCGCGGAAGAGGGCTACCGCTGCGTCAGCGAAACCGACAGCGAAGTCATCGCGCACCTGCTCGCGAGTCTCTACGACGGCGATCTCGAACGCGCGGTGAAGCAGGCGGTTTCGCTTTTGAAGGGCACGTACGGGATCGTCGCGATGCACGCCGACGAGCCGGGCCGCCTTGTCGGCGCGCGCAACGGATCGCCGCTCGTGCTCGGCATAGGCGACGACGAGATGTTTCTCGCCTCCGACGTTACCGCGATCGTCGCGCACACCAAGCAGGTCATCTACCTCGAGGACGGTGAGGTCGTCACCATCACGAGCTCGGAGTACCACACGACCGATCTGCGCGATCGGCCCGTCGACAAGAAGGTCGAGTTCATCAGCTGGGAGCTCCAGGAGATCGAGAAAGAGGGATATGCCCATTTCATGGAGAAGGAGATCCTGGAGCAGCCCGAGTCGATCCGACGCGCGATCCAGGGCCGCCTGGACATGGAGTACGCTACCGGGCACCTGGGCGGGCTGAACATGAGCCGCCAGGAGCTGCTGAACGTCGAGCGGGTCAAGATCATCGCGGCCGGAACGAGTTTCTATGCCGGACAGGTAGGCGCCTATCTTCTTGAGAACGTGGCCCGGATCCCCGCGACCGCGGAGCTCGCGAGTGAGCTGCGCTACCGAAACCCCATCGTGGAGCGCAACACCGTCTACTTCGCCGTCTCGCAGAGCGGAGAGACGGCTGATACGCTCTACGCGATGCGTGAGCTGCAGCGCAAGGGAGCGCGGGTGCTCGGCATCTGCAACGTCGTAGGAAGCACGATACCCCGCGAGTCCGACGGCGGGGTCTACATCCACTCGGGACCCGAGATCGCTGTCGCGAGCACCAAGGCCTTCACGAGCCAGCTCACCGCCTTCTACCTCTTCGCGCTCATGATGGCGCGGATGCGGCACATGGGCATTGAGAGCGGCCTCTCGTTCATCCACGACCTCGAGGCGGTCCCGTCGCTCGTAGGGGAGGTGCTCGCCCGGCGCGAGGCGCTCGTGCCGCTCGCTCGAGCGTACGCGGATGCGGGCAATTTCCTCTTCCTGGGCCGCGGGATCAACTACCCGGTAGCGCTCGAGGGGGCGCTCAAGCTCAAGGAGATCTCGTACATTCACGCGGAAGGCTACAGCGCGGCGGAGATCAAGCACGGACCGATCGCGCTGATCAACGAGTCCACGCCGAGCCTCTTCCTCGTCACCGACGACGGGCTGCGCGAGAAGGTCATCTCCAACATGAAGGAGGTGAAGGCGCGCGCCGGGAAGGTGATCGCGATCGCGGTGGACGGCGACGACGAGATCGCCGGGATCGCCGACGATACCTTCTTCATCCCCCGGACGCACGAGCTCATGTACCCCTTCCTGATGGTGGTTCCCCTGCAGCTGTTCGCCTACTACAGCGCGATCGAGCTCGGCCGGAACGTCGATCAGCCGCGCAATCTGGCCAAGAGTGTCACGGTCGAATAGGCTCGCCCGGTGCGCCGCCTTCGTGCTCGTGGGCGTCCTGGCGCCGCCCGGCGGGGGGGGAGTGCTCCCGGCGCAGGAGGAGCCTGTGGCCATCCTGCAGGTGGGGCCTGAACGGCGAACGGGCATTGACGAGCTCGCCCCGGACGTCACGCCTCACTGGTACGCGGAGTACCGGATTGGCGAACGGATCGTGGAGGTCATGCAGGTCGCGGATCCGCTTCCCGGGCCCGCCGCCTGGCCCGTGGTCCCCTGTGCAGAACGACAGCTGCGGTCCGCCGACGGCCGGGTGTTCTACCATGCACACCGCGACGGGTGGGCGCTGCTCGTGTTCATGCGCGGCGTCCAGGTCGCCGACGCCGGCGATCCTGGCGTCTCGGGCGTTTCCGTCTGCCGCTTCGTGCACCGGTTCATCGAGGAGCTGCTGCTCTTCGAACGCCTTCCGGCCGTCAGGCGTGCTGGAGAGGCGCCCATGTTCCCCGCGATCGTGGAGCTGTGATCACAGAGCAAGCTATGACGGTCACTCGAAGAGCCGTCTGACCCGAAGCTGCTGCACGCGGTAGCTGTGCTCGGCCCGCTCGGCGGTGAGCTCGGCCGACGAGAGCGCGAGCTCCGCGGAGACGAGACTCTCTTCCGTTGCGAACCCGGCGGCAAAGAGATCCCGCGTCCGCTCGGTCGCCTCAATCTGGTCCTCCAGGTCGAGCGCCCGGATCCGTGAGTCCAGCTCGAGCAGGGTGAGCTCCTCCCACGCCGTTCGCACGTTCCGGTCAAACGCTTCCACCGCCGCGTCGAGCCGCAACCGCTCGATCTCCGCGCCCTCGCGTCGCTCGAGCGCCGCCACCGCGCGCTCGCCGCGGTCGACAAGCGTCACCGAGAACTGCAGCCCGATGCTCCAGTTGAGCTCACTCTCGTCCCGGTCCCACGAAACGGTTGCAGAGAGCGAAGGGTTCGGGATATAGGGCAGGAAGGCGAAGGCGCGCCGTGCGTCCGCCGCGGCGACGGCCAGCCGCTGGGCCTCGATGTCGGCGGTGGTCGGCGGAATCGTGTCCGGTTCGGGGAGGTCGGTGATCCACTCGTCGAATCGATCGAGAATGTCCGCGTACAGGGCGTCGGCCTGCCCGATGATCCGCTCGTCTATGTTTCGTAGCGCGCGCTCGGCCTGGATAACCGCGCGCTCGGCCTGAAGGATGCTGCGCTCGAGGTCGCGCTCGGCCGTCTCGTCGCGGGAGGCGTCCCGTATGCGACGGGCGTTTTCGAGCTGCTGCTGCGTGCTGGAGAGCGTCTGCGCTGCCGCGCGTGCCTCGAACACCTCGTTCACGAGGCCGATCCGCAGATCCTCGCGTGCGCCTCTCTCCGCATCCTGCGCCCGCACGAGAGCCGCCCGGGCACCGAGTACGTTGGGCGTCGTCTCCTCGAAGATCCTGCGCGATACGGTCAGGCCCGGGTCGCCGATCGACACGCTGTCCTGGCCCTCCGCCGGGGAGGGGACGACCGTGACCGGAAGCCCCAGCGCGACGCTCGCGCCAAAGACGTTCGTGAAACTGAGGGACGGCTGGAGGGTGAACGGCTGGAGCCCCCCATCTTCACCTCCGACGTACCGGATGGCGGTCTGACCCGGTGTGCCGATGCTCAGGTAGGGCACGTAGAATTCGTCATACTGCGCGACGCGCAGCTCGGCCTGACGGAGCCCGAGGGCGGCCTGCCGGTATGCGAGGTCTTCCTGGAGTCGTTCGGCGTAGAGTTCGTCCCAGCTCAGGGCGAACACTGCCGGTACGGCGGTAACGATGAGGAGCGCCGTGGCGATGATCCAATGCTTGCGTGGTGTCACAGGACTTCCTCCGGGTCAATGCCCGCCAGGGCGGCGTATTCGAGAACGACGCGGACGTAGTTCTTCCGGGAGTCTTCGAGGTTTCTGCGCGCTGTGAGGACCCGCGTGAAGGTCTGGTCGCGCTGGGCGGCAGTGATGAGACCCCGATCGAAGCGTTCCTGCGCCTCGCGATGCAGGGCTTCGCTCAACTGCAACTGCTCCGCGCGGATCGAGACGATCTGCGGCAGCGTCGTGAGGCGCCGCTCGAGCGATTCCCAGGTCCGCTCGGACGCGCTGATCGCCCGGTCCGTCGCCAGGCGCGCCCGCTCGAGCTCCGTCTCAACGGTCAGGCGGTCGAACTCGGGCGCATTTGCCGGCAGCCGCGCGAGGCGTACCTCCGCAATC
>SKZO01000352.1 GCA_007127335.1 Spirochaetales bacterium
CCGAAAACTGATCTGCCCGCCAGAGCGACAACGGCGAGGGCAACAATCGGTCGGCAGGGACATAGTACTCTCATATTTCCTGACAGGATCTTGACACGAACTGGACGGCCGGCGAAAGACCGGGCAGTACCATAGAGACTACCATCCGATCGAGCGAGGAGGCAAGGTATGGCAGACTTCGACGACCTGATCAACACGGTTCGTATCGCGATCCAGGAGGATCCTACGATCACTGATCCCACTAAGATCATGGTCTCGGCCCGCAAGGAGGGCCCGATTTTCCGGAAGCAGACGGTCGTGCAGCTCGACGGCGCCGTGAAGAACGCCGCTGAGGTCAACAAGATTGGCGACATCGCGGCGAGAAAGGCACCAAACGCACGTATCGAGAACAATCTCACCCCACCAAAGGAGTAGCAATGCAATTGACGAGGGACACAGGAGAAACGACGATCCGGACGTGGCGACGCGTCGCCGCAATCACGGCGATGTTCGGACTCGCAGCCTTCGCCGCGACGGCGCAGGAGGAACCCGGGTTCGGCTCCCCCGGTGAGACCGAGATCGAGCCGGTCGCCCAGGAGGAGCTCGAGGACTTCGCCGTCGCGTTCTACGAGGTGCAAATCCTCCAGACCCAACTGGACGAAGAGATCAACGAGACCCTCGACGAATCGGAGCTCGACGTCCAACGGTTCTACGAGATCAACGAGGTCGCACAGGCGGCGGACGGCGAACCAGACATTCCTGGCGTGAGCGACGACGAGCTCGAGGCGTATCAGGATACGCTTCGCGAGCTGATCGACATACAGACGGTCGTTCAGACCCGGATGATCGAGGCGGTTGAGGACCAGGAGATTGAGGTCGACCGGTTCAACGAGATCATCGTTGCTCTGCGGACCGACGAGGCGCTCGTCGAGCGGCTGCGTCCGCTTCTGGAGGAGCAGATGGAACAGGCACAGGAGAACAGATAGTCCGAGGAGGAGACATGAGACGGATACACTACAGGTTGTTGTTCGGCATCGCGACAGTTGCTCTGGCAACGCTGGCGATCGGGGCATGCGCACCGGCCGGGCCGGTGACGTACGAGGAAGCCCTGGAAATCCACGACTCGCTTGAGGCGGTGGAAGCACAACTCGAGGATGCTGAGGCTGCACTCGCCGACCTTCGAGCGGAGGAAGAACTGCCGGTGGAGGTAGGCAACGTGGTTGCAGACGCCGCTCACGAGATTGACGAGGCAGTCGCGACGATCGCCTCGATCCGGGAGGCGGTCATGCCGCCACCACAGGAACCAATCGACGACATGCCGGCCGAGCCGGCTCCGGCAGACGGAGGGTTCTAGCCGCTGAATCAGCTGAATCGAGACAGGGCCGTGGGGAGATCTCCTCACGGCCCTCTTTTGCTGGCGCGGGTTCTGCGCCGGCGCCCGCCTCAGCCTACCGCTCGCAGAACAGCTCCACCGGTTCACCGTCGGGGCCCTTCACGAAGGCGATCCTGACCGGAAAGACCGGATCCGAGGGTATGTCGACGTCCTTGGGAGCGGTGAGCTCCTCGGCGCCCGCCTTCCTCGCCTTTGCGTAGTCGGCATCAACATCAACGGAACGAAGCGCGATGTGGATGAGATGCCCGTCGAGCCGCACCGCATCCGGGCGCTCGAAGAGCTCGAGGATCGAGCCATCTCCCATATCGAGCATCGCCGCTCCCGGCGACGATCCCCATCGCCGCAGCAGCGTGAATCCAAACGCCTCGCGGTAGAAGGCGACCGATCGTTCGATGTCCGTGACATTCATCGCCACGTGGTGAAGTCCTTTGTCTCGTTTCTGCATGGGGTACGATGATAGCAGGAAGCAGGGGGATTGGCGAATGGGTGGACTAGGGACTTGTTGCAGCGTACACTTTGGCGCGGGAGGTTCGGACTTGTTTCGCCATTTCGATCGGCGGCGGTCGGTATTCGTCCAGCTCCTCATCAGCCTCTTTCTCATATTCTTCGCTGCGACCCTCGTCATGGGTATCGTCAACTACTTCACCGTTCATTCAACGCTCGCCGACCAGACGTACCAGCAGAACCTCGAGACACTGCGCCAGACGAGTCGAATCATAGAGACCGTGCTTGACTCCACCGAGAGAATGGCGGTCCGACTTTCCCAGAACCGGACGGTCCAGAGTATCACGCTCGCGGACTGGAGCCGGATCCCGGACCACTACCCGTCACTCCGGCAGGTGCGTGGCATGCTCGAAGATGAGCTCGCTTCATCACCGTACATCCACTCGGTATTCCTGGTGAGTCCGGCGAACCGCCGCATCCTGTCGGTTTCCGGTATCCTGCGATTCGACGACTATGTCGATCTTTCTCTGCTCGACATCGGCCGCTCGAGGCCGACAACCTCGATGTGGGTAGGGCCTCGCACGACGACACGAATTGACGGCCGGGCGGCGAATGTCATCACGCTGCTGATGGATGTCCCGGTGGGAGAGCTCGCGAACCGCGGGATGCTCGTGGTCAATCTGGACGAGCGCCTGTTCTACGACACGGTCGTGCGCCGGAATCAGCAGGGGCAGGGAACCCTGGCGATCCTGAACCAGGACTCCATCGTGCTGTCGATCGACGACAAATCGCTCTTGACCGAACGAATGACGCTAACGGAGATTTACCCGGAGCTCGACGGAATTCGCGAAGGTTACGCGGTGGTTCAGACGGAGGCGGAACGAGACTTCGTTTCGCTCATCACTTCGGACTACAATCGGTGGAAATACGTCTCAGCGACTCCGTACGACAAGGTCGTCGCGCCGTCCAGAGGTGTGCTGCTTGTCTCCGTGGGGGTTTCTCTGCTCTTTCTCGGGCTCGGACTGGGGCTTTCATTTGTCGTGAGTAAACGATTCTACCGGCCGGTACAGTCTCTCATTGCCCTGGTAGGCGGGCCGTCGGCTGGGAGCGGCACGCCACCCGTCGAGACGGACTCCGGTGAGCGGAACGATGAGTTCGAGATGATCTACGCATCGGTTGACACGCTGCTTCGTGAGAATCGTCAGTTCCAGGAACGGTACGCCGCGACCGACGCGATTCTGCGGGAGCACTTTCTGATCGACCTCGTGCTTGGACGGACGAAGGAGCGGACCGACGTTCTCAACGAGGCGAAGGAATTCGACCTGCACCTCGAGGCCCGCGGGTATGTGACCATCGTGCTTCGTATCGTGCAGGACGCCTTGCACGGTGCGAAATACGGCGAAGGTCTGCGTGAGCTTCGCTACCGGGTATACGGTATCGCCTCCGGCGTGCTCAACCGGTACGCTCGAGGATTCGTTGTCGACTTCGGCAAGACCGACGTGATAATCGGCGTGCTGACGGACTCAAGCGACTCGGTATCATTGTGCAAAACGATCGCAGGCAAGGTTCACGACCTCATACGGACTGACCTCGGTATAGGAACGATCTACGGCATTGGATCTCCTCAGCCATCGTACGATGGCCTGAGCACGTCGTATGAGCACGCGATTCTTGCGCTCGAGTACGCACTCTCCTCAGAGTCAGGGAGTATCGTCGCGATGGAGGACGTAATCGCCGACAGTCAGGTGCATTCGGTGATTCTCGGCCACCGGAAGCGCATTGAGGAAGTGCTACAGACCTTCCGAAAGCAGGAGTACGACCGTGCCGTGGCGTTCGCCGACGATCTGATCGGGCACATAGCCGCGGACAGACAACTCGGCCGCCTCCATGTCACGATGCTCCTCCACGAATTGTTGACCGCCTTCCTCTCGCTGCTCGTCTCATTCGACCTCGATCTCGGCGACGTGTACGGCAGAGACGCGCACCTCTATCACGATTTCGCGCTGCGCCGCAGTCCGCAGGAGGCGCGCGACTGGATACTCGACCGCATGCGCCTTGCGGCACAGCACCTTGGCAACCGGAGCTCGATCAGGCGACGTGATTTCGTCACCAGAATCGAGTCGTTCGTCGCCGAGCATTCGGGCGAGCCGATTGGCCTCAACGAAGCCGCAGAACATCTGAACATGAACCGCCAGTACTTCTGCAGCGTCTTCAAGACGGCCTTCGGCACGACGTTCGGAGACTACCTCGCGACCCACCGCATAGAACGCGCCGTCAAGCTGCTCGAGTCGACGTCGCGGCCGGTAGGAGAGATCGCGACCGAGGTCGGATTCTCGAGTGCCCGGAGCTTCATCCGGACGTTCCGGACAGCGAAAGGCGTCACCCCTGCCAAATACCGCGTCTCGCGCCAGATGCATTCCGATCGACCTGAAGACACGGCACCAAACCGAACCTCAGTCACCGAAATCGCGAACATGCGGCACTAATCCGACAAATTGGTCATTGCGCGCTGCGACGAGTCCGCTACACAATCACGACATGGATACCGGAGTAGCCCCACGGGGTGGGGCGACAGCTTCTGCTCTCATCAGACGACGTACGAAGAGCGGTCGACGAACACTCATTGGTGACATCGCGTACCACAAGACGATGTACCTCCTGCTCATACCCGGCCTTCTGTACTACCTGATCTACCATTACTGGCCGATGTACGGCGCGGTAATCGCCTTCAAGGACTTCCACATCGTACGTGGTATCCTGAATAGTCCGTGGGTCGGGTTCAAGCATTTCGAGTACATCTTCAGCCTCGACAAGTTCGGACAGGTGTTCCGGAATACGCTCTGGATCAGTCTACTGCGGCTCTTCTTTGGTTTCCCGGTGCCTATCATCATGTCGATCCTGATGAATGAGATCGGCAAGAAGTCTTTCAAGAGATCGATCCAGACGATTGTATTTCTGCCGCATTTCATCTCCTGGGTCATATTCGGGGGGATGCTCGTCAATCTCCTTTCGATGGACGGCGGGGTGGTCAACAATGTCCTGCGAGCAACGGTCGGGACGCAGGTCCGCTTCCTGACCGATCCGCAGGTGTTCAGGTCTACGCTTGTGTGGACAATGATCTGGAAAACGTACGGTTTCTCCACTGTCATCTACCTGGCCGCACTTGCCGGGATAGATCCTCAGTTGTATGAAGCCGCAATTATCGATGGAGCGACCAAGATTCAGCGAATCTTCCGCATAACCTTACCCATGATACGCGGGACCATCGTCGTACTTCTCATCCTTCGCGTGGGCAACCTGATGCAGGCCGGCTTCGAGCAGATCTTCATCATGTATCATCCGGGCGTCTACCGGGTGGCCGACATAATCGATACCTACGTGTACCGCATCGGTCTGACCGAGGGGCGTTTCAGCATGGCGGCGGCGGTTGGACTGTTCCGATCCGTCGTCAACTTCACACTGCTGGTCACAGCGAACCGCGTGGCACGCTCCTTCGGAGAACGGGGGATCTACTAATGGCTGATCGCAACGAGCTGAGTGCAGTCCCAACGTTCCGACAATCCAGGCTGAGCCGGTCGCGCAGCGACAGCATCTTCGATGTGGTGAATTACGCATTCCTGACGGTCATTGGCCTGGTGACTCTCTACCCCTTCTGGGAAGTGCTAATCATCTCCCTGAGTCCGTACGACCTCTATCTGGCTCGCACGTTCCACCTCATCACCGAGCGAGTGGATCTGTCCTCGTACCGTTTCATCATGGGAATGCCGGGACTATGGAGCTCATACCGTGTCACACTCTTCGTGACCGCATTGGGCACCGCGCTGAGCGTCTCGCTCACAACCTTGACCGGCTATGTCCTCTCGAAGGACTACATACGCGGTCGTCGGGTTATCATGTTCCTGATCGTCTTCACAATGCTGTTCAGCGGCGGTCTGATCCCGCTCTATATCGTCGTCCGTCAGACCGGGCTGATGAACACGGTATGGGCCCTCATGGTCCCGCAGGCCATTCTGACCTTCAACCTGATCATCATGAGGAACTTCTTCTTCAGCATACCCGACAGTCTGGAGGAATCCGCCCGGATGGACGGTGCGGGAGACGTGACAGTCCTGGTGCGTATCGTCCTGCCGCTCTCCATGCCGGTGATCAGTACGATCGCGCTCTTCTACGCCGTTCAGCTCTGGAACGACTTCTTCAACGCGGTCATGTACATAAGCGACCGTCGAAAATGGCCGCTGCAGCTCTTCCTGCGCGCCATGCTCTTCGATAGCGAAGCAAGCCTTCAGAGCGGGAGCGACGATCCGTCGCTCCTGGGACAACCAATCAAGATGGCGACCGTGATGGCCGCGATGATCCCGATCATGCTCGTGTACCCTTTCTTCCAGCGCTACTTCGTAAGGGGAATCATGATCGGGGCTGTGAAAGGATGAGAGTTGGAGCCAATCCGGCAACGCCGGAAATAATAATGGAGGTTCGTATGAGACGAACAGTGAGATTTGGGATTGTCGCGCTCCTTTTCGCAGGCACGGTCCTGGCGCTCGGCGCCGCCGGACAGCCGGAGGCAGCGACCGGCAGCTATCCGCTGACGTGGCTGACGGTCGGAGATACCGCCGCGCGCGCGCTTGGCGACGAGGACCGGGTCCTCGCGACAATAGAGGACATCACCGGTGTCAACCTGCAGATGCAGATCGTCGCGGAGGGCGGATGGGACCGCGTGAACGTCGCCATTGCCTCCGGCGATCTACCCGACATTGTCACCGGCCAGCTCGCGAGCGCCGCGACGAACCAGTGGATGCGAGACGGCATTCTCGTTCCGCTGAATGACTACCTGCCTCAGCTACCACATATCGCGGAGCGACTGGAGGAGGAATCGTGGACGGCAGTCGACGGCAAGTTCTACGGCTATCCCTTCGTCAACCAGAAGTCGACCACGAACGCCGCGCTGACTACCCGCAGCGACTGGCTGGAGAACGTGGGCAAGGATGTGCCGACGACGCTCGAAGAGTTCCGGGCCGTCCTGAGAGCATTTGTCAACGACGATCCGAACCGCAGCGGCCGGGCGGACACCTACGGAATCACGACGCAAGGACCGATCGGGGCCTTCAACTGGGCGTTCTATGCCTACGGGGTACAGTACGGCGACTGGGCGCTCGACGACGCGGGTAACCCGATACCGCATCATGAGCATCCCGGTTTCCGGCAGGGCATGGTCTTCCTGCGAAGTCTCTGGGACGAAGGGCTCATCGACGCAGAGTTCATGCTCAACGACCGCAACCTCATGGAGGAGAAGTGGTACCAGGGCCGCTCCGGGTACATGACCCCCGCGTTGTTCCGTCACGTCAGCCGCCTCGAGTCGAATCTGCAGGCCATTTCGCCGGAAGCCGGACTCGTGTACCACTCCGCGCCGATCGGTCCTGAAGGGCACAGTGGCCACGCGGTAACCGGTAAAGGCGGCATGTTCACAGCAATCACGATCGGATCGCGGGATCCACAGAAGGCAGCGGAGTTCCTCGACTTCTTCGTCTCGCCTGAGGGATTCGACCTTCTGACCCTCGGCATCGAAGGCATTCACTTTGAGCGGACCGCGGACGGCGGCATCAACTACATTGAAGAGGAGCGTGTGCGCGACAACTTCGCGGCCAATGGCTGGGCGCATCCTCTCGCCTGGGGTCACGTGCGATGGCCGCTGTCGGAAAACTACCTGCCCATGACGGAGCCGGCTCGAGACCGCGCGATCGACTCGGTGGAAGTGGCGACGGCCGACCAGGTGCCGAACCTCATCCCGTACGTCACGCAGGCTGAGATCGAGTACGGCGGTGTCGTGGACGAGATCTACGAGGAGCTCTTCCTTGAGATGCTGATCGGCCGCAAGGGCGTGGACGAAGGCATAGCCGAGCTCTCCCGACGCTGGCGCAACCAGGGCGGCGACCGGATCATGGAGGACGTGATCCAGGCGTATCGCGAGCTGCAGTAACTCACTGACGTTCCAAGCATTGCTGCGGCCGCCTTCGGGCGGCCGCTTCCTTTTCGCGCCGGCCGATGTGGCGTACGATAGCGGCGTAGAATCAGACGAACCGGAGCACCCATGAAACCGAACCCAAACATTGTTCTCTTCCTCACCGACGACCAGGGCCCCTGGGCGCTCGGATGCGCGGGGAACGACGAAATACACACGCCCAACCTCGACCGTCTCGCGGCCGGCGGGACGCGGTTCGAGAACTTCTTCTGCGCGTCGCCGGTCTGCTCGCCGGCACGCGCCTCCATCTTCACCGGACGCATCCCGTCACAGCACGGGGTGCACGACTGGATCCGTCGCGGGAGCATGGACTCCTCACGCACGCCGGGGTACGGCGGCGGTGACGATTGCGGCATCGAGTACCTCGCGGGGCTCTCGAGTTACACCGAGCACCTCGCCGCCGCGGGGTACACCTGCGGCATCAGCGGGAAATGGCATCTGGGAGACTCCATGCAGCCGCAGAAGGGATTCTCGTAC
>SKZO01000388.1 GCA_007127335.1 Spirochaetales bacterium
CCGCCGGATAGCACCGCCGGATAGCGGTGTTGCGCGGATATGGAAGCGGTGGTACGTTGCTCAGAAGGGGGCGGCATGAGCGATGACACGGTTTTTGACAAGATCCTGCGCCGTGAGATACCGTCGGAGGCGGTCTACGAAGATGACGACGTCTACGCCTTTCGCGACATCGAGCCGCAGGCGCCTACGCACGTGCTGGTGATCCCGAAACGAAAGATGGAGAGCTTCGCGGACCTGGCAGACGCCAGACCCGCCGACGTCGCGTGCCTGATGCAGGGTGTCTCCCGGGTTGCCCGGGAGCTCGGACTCGATGAGCGGGGCTACCGCGTGGTGTTCAACACCGGGCCGGATGCCCTGCAGTCGGTCGCATACCTCCACGCCCACATTCTGGGCGGGCGGAAGCTGAGCTGGCCTCCGGGCTGAAGAAGAGAGCATGGAACAACACAAGAGAACCGTAACCTGTGGCGAGCTGCGCGCTGCCGATGCGGGCCGGCACGTCGTTCTCAACGGCTGGGTTCACCGCAACCGGGACCATGGCGGCGTCCATTTCATCAACCTTCGCGATCGGTACGGCATCACGCAGGTCGTGATTGACGAAGGGGCGCCGGTCGAGCTCACCGGCATTGCCGATGAGCTCAGGTTTGAGTTCGTCGTGGCGGTGGGCGGGGTCGTGCGCGCTCGTCCGCCCGAGATGGTGAACCCTGAGATGGCGACCGGCGAGGTCGAGGTCGCCGCGCAGTCAGTACACATCCTGACTCGTTCCGAGACCCCGCCTTTCATGATCGATGAACGGTCTGATGCGCGCGAGGATCTGCGCCTCACGTACCGGTACCTCGACCTGCGGTCGTTCAGCATGCAGCGCAAGATCAAGCTGCGCCACGATGTGACCTTCCGCGTGCGGGAATATCTGCACCGGGAGGGCTTCTACGAAATCGAGACGCCAACGATGATCCGCTCCACGCCCGAGGGTGCGCGCGATTTTCTCGTTCCCAGCCGGACTCACCGAGGCGCGTTCTACGCGCTGCCACAGTCGCCGCAGCTGTACAAGCAGATTCTCATGGTCAGCGGGTTCGACCGGTACTTCCAGATTGCACACTGTTTCCGTGATGAGGACGCACGCGGAGACCGGCAGCCTGAGCACACGCAGATAGATATCGAGATGAGTTTCGTAGGCAAGGACGATGTCTTTGCTCTCGTGGAGGGCATGTTTGCGCACGTGTTCTCGCACACGATCGACCGGAAGCTCGAGACGCCTTTCGTCCGGCTCGCCTACGACGATGCGCTCAACCGGTACGGATCGGACAAGCCGGATATGCGGTTCGACCTCGAACTGCGCGATTTCGGCTCGTTCGCTGCCGACTCCGACTTCAAAGTCTTCACCGGAGTCCTCGAATCGGGCGGCGCGGTGAAGGTGCTCGTGGTCCCCGGTGCGGCCGAGTACAGCCGCAAGCAGATCAGTGACCTCGAGGAGACCGCGAAGACCTACGGCGCGAAGGGGCTCGCCTGGATGAAGCTCACCGACGCCGGCCTCGATGGCGGGGTTTCGAAGTTTTTCGCCTCGCGGACGGCGGAGATCTCGGAGGCGTTTGGCGCTTCCCCGGGAGACCTGCTGCTGTTCGTCGCCGACACATGGACGACCGCCTGCACGGCACTTGGAGCCGTCCGCGCGCGTCTGGGGCGAGAGCTGGGGCTGATCGACCCGGCCGAGTTCCGGTTCGCCTGGATCGTCGACTTCCCGCTCTTCGAGTGGAACGAGGAGAAGCAGGGCTGGGACGCGTCGCACCACATGTTCACGATGCCCCAGGAGGCGTACCTCTCCTCCATGGAGTCCGACCCGGGCCCGGTGAAGGGCGATCTCTACGATCTCGTCTGTAACGGCGTTGAGCTCGCTTCCGGATCGATCCGTGTTCACGACCCTGAGATTCAGCGTCGGATCTTCTCGATCGTCGGCTTTCCTGAGGAGGAAGCAGAACGCCGATTCGGCTTTCTGCTCGAGTCGTTCCGGTACGGGGCTCCGCCTCACGGCGGTATCGCGCCCGGTCTCGACCGTCTCGTGATGCTCATGGCCGGCGAGAGCACGATTCGGGAGGTGATCGCCTTTCCCAAGAACACCGTGGGCATCTGTCCCATGGACGACTCGCCTTCGGCCGTCGACCCGGCCCAGCTCGACGAGCTCGGCATCCGCATCGTCGAACCGCCTCCGGACGAATGAGCTCCGTCGTCTTCCGGATCGCGGCACGGGGAGCACGCGCGGTTGAGCCTGACGGTGCCGTCACGTCGCCGGCAGGCGCGGAGAGACCCGGAGGCGTGTACGCCGCGTTCGGTGCCGTGGGCGGTCGTGTCGTCCGGTTTTCGAACCATCTTGACCGGCTCGAAGACTCGGCCCGGCGCGTAGGATTCAGGCTGAGGCTCGACCGGTCGCTCGTCCGTTCGGAGCTCTGCGAGCTCCTGCAGCGTGCAGGCCTCAGGAGCGCCCGGGTCAGAATCTCCGTCCATCCGGACGACCTCGAGGCGGGGCTCCCGGCGCCGCTTCGGGTCGCGATGGAGCCGTACGACGGACCGTCACCGGAGATCCGTGGCCACGGCGTTTCGTGCCGCACCGCCGAGCACACCGCCCGGGTCAATCCCCGCGCGAAGCAGACAGGCTGGCTCGCCGGACGCTCCCGTCTTGGGGGCGGACGGCCGGATGAGGATCCCTATGAGTGGCTCCTCTGCAGCGATGACGGGCGGATACTCGAGGGCGCGAGCAGCAACTTCTACGCGATTCTCGGGGCCGGTTCGTCACGGTCGCTCCACACGGCGGCTGAAGGTGTGCTCTACGGGATCTCCCGGACGATCGTTCTTGACGTCGCCCCGCAACTCGTCCCGGTCACCCTTGAGGCGCCACGGCTGGACGATCTGGACCGCATGAGCGAGGCCTTTCTCAGCTCCGCGAGCCGCACCATCGTACCCATCGTAGAGATTGACGGCCGTCCCGTGGGTTCGGGAGTCCCCGGCGAGACGACGAAGACGCTCATCAAGGAGTACGACCTGCGGGCGAAGGAGCTCGAGGAGCCACTCTGCAGCGACGGGGATCCGGCGGTCTCTTCGCCCGGAGTCGAGGTCGCCCTGCAGCAGGCGAAGGCAGAGGCGGAGCAGCAGGCGCAGGAAGCCGAAACACTCCGTACCGCCGGGGCGATCGTCGCGAGCACGCTCGAGATCGAGCGGACCGTCGAGCTCGTCCTCGACCAGGCGATGAACGTCGTGCCCTACGACACCGCTACCGTCCAGCTGTTGCGCGACGATGCGCTCGAGGTGATCGGGGGTGCCGGATGGGACGACATTGATGCGGTACGGGGGCTGCAGATTCCGCATCCCGGCGAGAGCCCGCACAGCCGCGCGATTGAGACCCGTTCCGTGCTGGTCGTCGCGGATATGGAGCACGAGTTTCCGCGCTTCTCGAACATCTCCGGAACCGAGATCCGGTCGTGGCTCGGAGTGCCGCTTATCGTCCATCGCGAGGTGATCGGGCTGCTCGCGCTCGACAGCACGCGTCGCCGCTTCTTCACCTCGACGCATGTTCGTCTCGCGGCCGCGCTTGGGGATCACGTTGCCGTCGCGCTCCACAACGCTCGACTCTATGAACAGACTCGTGAGCTCGCAATGACCGACAGTCTTACGGGAGTCGCGACGCGCCGGAACTTCTTCGTCCAGGCCGAGCGCGTGCTCGAGCAGGCGAAACGCAACGGGCGTTGGATCAGCGTGATCATGTCGGACCTCGACCACTTCAAGGACATCAACGACGGGTACGGGCATGTGAAGGGCGACGAGGCTCTCCGGCTCGTCGCGCAGGCGGCCCGCGAGACTCTGCGGCGTACCGATATCATTGGCCGCTACGGTGGCGAGGAGTTCGCGGTTATTCTGCCGGAGACCGAGTCCGAGGCGGCGAGGACGATCGCCGAACGCCTGCGCAGCGGCGTGAACGGCATTACCGTGCCGGGCACGTCGACAAACCTCTCGATCAGCATAGGGGTGGTTTCAGCCGTTCCGGACGCAGGCGACACCGTGGATACCATCATCGAGCGGGCAGACCAAGCGCTCTACGACGCGAAACGCCGGGGCCGGAATCGGGTTTCCGTGTACGCAGCCGATGACGCCTGAGGTCACTTCTCGGAGAGGGTGACGACGCCGGTCCACGAGGCTCGCTCGTCGGCCCCGCCCGCGAGCCAGAGGTCGCATTGGGCGGCCATCCTCCTCGCCGCGGCGTCTCTCTCCGCGATGGAGAGAAAGAGCTTCCGCGCCTCCTCGAGACGGTTGTTGTACCACATGCGCAGGCCCGCGTCGTAGGTCGCGAGCTCGGCGGCTCTTCGTTCCGCGTCCTCGGGCAGCATTGGCTCGTAGACCGTGACCGGTTCGGCCCGCCCGACGACCCCGATCCTGCCGAGCTCGCGGTGCGGAAAGGCGTCGGCCACCTGCATCCTCGTCCACTGTGAGACCATGACGAAGGTGCCGAACGTCTTGTTGGCGCCCTCGAGGCGACTTGCGAGGTTCATGCCGTCGCCGAGCGCCGTGTAGTCGAACCGGGTGCGGCTGCCGAAGTTGCCGACCGAGACTTCCGCCGTGTGAATGCCAATGCGGGTTGCGATCTCACAGCTCACTCCCGGGGCCTCGGTCTGCGGGTCCACGCTTCCCACCGGCCGGAGATAGAGCGGGCGCAGCTGCGCCAGCCGTCTCTGGCAGTTGAGCGCCGCGCGTACCGCGTGGACCGGGTGGCGTTCGATCTCGAGCGGCGCATTCCAGAATGCGATGATCGCGTCGCCCTCGAACTTGTCGATCGTCCCACCCTCGTCCTGGATGATCGTGACGAGCTCGGTGAGGTAGTGGTTGAGGAATCCCGACAGCTGCTCCGGGGCGAGTCCCTCCGAAAGAGTCGTGAAACCCTGGATGTCCGAGAAGAACATGGAGAGCTCCCGTTTCTCGCCGCCGAGCGCGAGCTTCCCCGGGTCCGCCTCGAGCTCCGCGATGACCGCCGGGCTCAGGTACTGGCTGAATGCCCCTCGGATGAACCGCTTCTCCGCGCCCTCAGTCGCATAGTTCGCGACGTTGGCTCCGGCGGCGGCGGCAACGACTGCGACGAGCGGTGCGACGATGGGAATCCAGTACCCCAGAAGGTAGCCGGCGATCCCCAGAACCGGGACGAGCGCGACTGCTCCCGCGATGACGACGAGCTCGACCCAGCTCGCGCGTGCGAAGGTGGCGGCAAAGGCCACCGCGACCGCGAGGAGGAGCAGGAGCGCGATCGAGGCGGCCGACGGTGCCTCGCGCATGAACTCGCCGGCGAGCAGATTGTCGAGCATGGTCGCGTGCACGGATACGCCGGGAGCCCTTGGGTCGAGCGGGGTGGGGCGCAGGTCGAGCAGTCCGGAGGCGCTGAGCCCCACCATCACGTGACGCCCCGCGAAGCCCGCCGGATCAAGCGTCGGCTCACTCCCGGTCATCAGGTTGAACCCGGAGATGACGACGTCGAACGCCGGAAACCACTCATGGTGCGGCGGCGATGCGCCGTTCGTCGCCTCGCCCTCCACCGCGGGGGTGGTATAGCGCAGAAGCACCTTCCCCTCGCGGTCGAGCGGAACCCGGGTTGATCCCGCGTAGACGTCTCCCCGCTCGTACCGCAGCGGCAGCGGGGCGGCGCCGGCGGCCACGAGCGGCGCGAGCGCGAGCGATGGCACCGCCTGGTCGCCATAGTAGGAGAGGAGCCGGTAACGGCGGAAGACGCCGTCCTCGTCGTTCTCCTGGTTGACGAAGGCAACCGTTGCGTTCGGAGGGACGACGTCGGGGTGCGGAAACGAGGCTCCGGCGAAGCGACGCTGTTCCGCCGCCTCCGGGTCCACCCCGTTCACCGTGATCGCCGGCTTTCCCAGGTGAGCCGGCCACGGCGCCACACCGGGCGCGCCGCGGCGCAGCAGTTCGACCCCGTAGATCGTCCTGCCGTACGCCTCAGCGGCGCTCCGGAGCTCCTGGTCGTCGCTCACGCCGAATCTTCCGCCGTCCTCGAGGATGATATCGATCGTGACCGACGCCGCGCCGGCGTGCGACAGGAACTCGAGCATCAGGCCGTAGAATGAGCGCGGCCACGGCCAGTCGATCGCGTTCTCGCTGCTCATGAGCTCGAGGCTCTCCTGGTCAACGAGGACGAGGACGATGTCGTCGGTCGCGCTCGTGGGGCCGGCAAGCGTGCGCACTCGCCAGTCCCACGTCGTGCGCTCGGGCCCATCCATCGCGCCGGTGACGAGCAGCGCGGTTCCCGCCAGGGCCGACGCCAGTCCGACGAGGACCGCGCGTGCGGGTCTCGCGGAGAGCCGGCCGGGCCCGGGTCTCATGGGGTGTGGATGCTCCGCATCGCTGCTTCATAGCGGCGCCGGGCGGCCTCTTCGTCGATCCGGCTTCCCGGCTCCACGTTTCGCAGGTCGGACCTCTGGAGGTCCCTGATCCGCGATTGCGGTCGCGGGTGCGTCCGCGAGAACCCGCGGCGTTCGCGACTGCCCTCGTACTCGGCCTGCTGCGCGGCATCCATCCGCTCGAGCAGCCGGACGAGCGCGAAGGGATCGTAGCCGACGTCCATCAGGATCTGGACGGCGATCGAGTCGGCCTCACGTTCGGAGGCCCCCGAGTAGCCGCGGGTCACGAGTGTGTCGACGACGTCCGCCGTCGTATCGCCGAACAGCCGGGTGACTTCTCGCATCTGGCTGTCTGAAACCCGGTCGAGCGCCTGGAATGTACCGTCCTGGATCGCATCGATGACGCGCGCGGTACGGATGCTTCCGAGCCCGTGACGTTCGACGATGTGGCCGATCTCATGCGCGAGGACCGCCGCGACTTCGCCCTCGGCTTCGGTGAGCCGCAGCATGCCTCGGGAGATGAAGATGTGGCCGCCCGGCGTTGCGAAGGCGTTGATCTCGTCGGTATCAAGGATGGCGACGGTGTAGCCGTGGTAGAGCGTGGGCCGCTGTGAGGCGAGCGCGAGCGACTGCCCAAGGCGGTTGAGATACGCGACGGCCGCGGGGTCATCGTACAGCTCGTACTCGCGGAGGATCGTCGCCGAGACCGACCGGCCGATGTAGTACTCCTGCTCGGGCGAGAAGGGGCTCGTCGCGGCGTCCGCCACCGCACCAACCGCGCGAACGCCGTCCACGACCGCACCGGCTCCGGCCGTGGGAAGACCCGCGCGCGCTCCGGCATCCGCGAGCTCTCCGACCGCCGAGCCCAGATGGGCGCAGGATCCCAGCACCATCGCGAGTCCAAGAACGCCGGCCGCGCGTGTGAGACGCCGCATCACAGACCTCCTTCAAGGAGCTCCGCGCCGATCTCGGAGAGGAAGTCGGCAAGCTCGGGCAGCGCCAGAAGGTTTTCCTCCACTCGGTCCACTACGGAGAAGTCGAGCTGCATCTGTTCCTGGTACTCCTGCTCGACCTGCTGGTTGAACCCGCGACCGGCGAGTGCGATCTCGCGCGTCGTTGTCTGCGTCGTCCGCGCTCCGGGACCGGTGAGGTTCATGTCGCGAGGTCGTGCGACCGAGCTCGTGTGGATCCAGCCCTCCTCACCCGTGTGGTCCACCGTGACCCGAAGCCAGTCGTTGACTCTGGATATCACCCGAACGGCGTCGCCGTACTCGAGACGTGCATCAATGGAGCTGAGGAATCCGGGTGCCGAGCGCAGCTCTCCCTGGCGGACCGAAACGGAGAGCTCATCGCCCGAGCTCTGCGCGTGCAGGGACCCGGCGAGAAGCAGCAGGAACACCGCAAGCTTTGCCATGTTGCCTCCTCGTGCCAGTATACGCCCGAGTATCCGGGGCGTCGAGTCCCGTCGGCAGGGCCGACACGCCGACGGGACACGCCGACGGGACTTGCGTCTGCGGCCCGGTTGGCGTACCCTTGAGACATGCTGAGGAATGCGTTTCTGCTGCTTCTCGCCGGGCTCCTCGCCGCCGTGCACGTCGCCGCGGAGGACGATCAGTTCACCCGGCTGCGCGAGGAGATGGTTCGGCGACAGCTCGAAGGACGCGATATCACCGACCCAACGGTGCTCGACGCGATGCGCAGCGTGCCGCGACACGAGTTCGTGCGGGAGCAGAACCGCCCCCAGGCATACCAGGACTCCCCCATCCCCATCGGACACGGGCAGACGATCTCTCAGCCGTACATCGTCGCGCTGATGACCCAGCTGATCGAGCCTCGCCCGGGCATGCGCGCACTCGAGATCGGAACGGGGTCGGGGTACCAGGCGGCGGTGCTCGC
>SKZO01000318.1 GCA_007127335.1 Spirochaetales bacterium
ACGTCGAAGCCATGTCGCGCACCCAGTCAGGGTCGAGCGCCATGCCGACGAGCATGTGCTCGTGCCCGCAAACCGGGTGCATCAGCTCGAAGACGTTGACGCCTGACCAGCAGAAGAAGCGGTCGGCATTTCGCGCCGCATCGCGCGCGGCACGGTACGCCTCGAAGTTGATCCGCCGGGGATCCGGTGTCAGCCTGGGCTTGATGAGCTCCTCCCAGGCGGCCCGCTCGGTGACGGCGAAGTCGACGTGTTCGGGCGTTGCGTTGTGAAGCTTGTGGGTGCGAAGCACCGCCCCGTTCCCGTCGCGGGTCAGGACGGTCTCGTCGGTTTCCTCGAGTACCTCCGGTTCGAAGTCGAGGTCTGCGACGTAGGTGAACGGCCAGCACGTCTGGAGGTCGTAGCCGAAGTGATCGTGCGGATCCTCGTCCGCGCCCAGGTGTCCCTCTTCGGCCCACTTCTTGCGGGTGTCTCCCCAGAAGTGCTCGAAAAGCCCTATGCGGTCTACCGGCTTGCGCGAGAGGATCCGCGAGATACGCTCGTTCGACGTCATGCCGCATCGTGACATGCACGGTGCGTCTCGTCAATTGCTTCTTTCCGCATCATTTCGGGGCTTGCGCCGCGAAGGCGTCGTGCGTACGCTGTGGCGATGCGAGAACTCCACCTGATCTGTAATGCGCACCTCGACCCGGTCTGGCTCTGGCAGTGGGAGGAGGGCGCAGCCGAAGCGTTGTCAACGTTCCGCATCGCCGCCGACTTCTGCGACGAGTATGACGGGTACGTCTTCAACCATAACGAAGTTGTGCTCTACGAGTGGGTCGAAGAGTACGACCCGGCACTGTTCGAGCGGATCAGGCGCCACGTCAAGAGCGGCCGCTGGCACATCATGGGCGGGTGGTACCTCCAGCCGGACTGCAATATGCCCGGCGGCGAGAGTTTCG
The DNA here is from genome assembly GCA_007127335.1 of Spirochaetales bacterium. Lineage (GTDB taxonomy): Bacteria > Spirochaetota > Spirochaetia > DSM-27196 > SLST01 > SLST01. The sequence goes on from SKZO01000318.1 coordinate 939, forward strand.
TCCGCCAGGCGCTCACGGGCCGACGCTACTTCGCCGAAAAGTTCGACGCACGCCCCACCACGGCGATCAACTTCGACCCCTTCGGCCATACGCGAGGCCTCGTGCAGATCCTCGCGAAGTGCGGGTTCGACTCGTACATCTTTGGCCGGCCCTTCGCCGACGACCTCGAGCTGCCGGCCGAGGAGTTCACCTGGGTCGGGTTCGACGGGTCGACCGTGGTCGCCCACCGGCCGTTCGGCCACTACCTGACGCAGAAGGGCGAGGCGGTTCGCAAGATCGAGCGAGTCATCGCCGAACGGTCGGAGGTGGAGATCGCTCTGGTGCTCTGGGGCATCGGCAACCACGGCGGGGGGGCCTCCCGGGAGGACCTCGAGGCGATCGCCGAGCTCAGCCGGAAGATGAAGGCCGACGCGAAACCGACGTCGGTCCTCCAGTCCTCCCCGGAAGCCTACTTCGCCGCGCGCTCACGGCAGGCCGGTGGCGGACCGGGCGAGGCGCCGCTCGCGGACGTGCTCGATCTTCCGCGGTTCGCCCGGTCCCTCAACCCGTGGGCCCCGGGCTGCTACACGTCGCAGATCCGGATCAAGCAGACGCATCGCGCGCTCGAAGACGAGCTTTTCGCCGCCGAGAAGATGGCCTCGCAGGCGTCACTTCGCGGCATGCTCGTCTACCCGAAGGCGGAGCTCGACGAGGCGCTTCGCGACCTGATGTTCTCGCAGTTCCACGACATCCTGCCCGGCAGCGCCATCCCCGCCGCCGAGGAGGCGTCGCTCGTCCGGCTCGACCACGGGCGCGAGGTCGTCTCCCGGGTCCGCGCCCGCGCCTTCTTTGCGATGACCCGCGGCGAGCCGGAACCGGCCCAAGGCGACATCCCGATCATCGCCTACAACCCGCATCCCTTTCCGGTGGAGCGGACGTTCGAAGTGGAGTTCCAGCCCTCGGCGCAGAACTGGAGTGGGACGTTCACGAGCTATCGCGTCAGGCAGGTGACCGGCGGTGGAGGTGAGGTGCCGGTCCAGTTCGAGAAGGAGGCGAGCACGATTGAGGTCGACTGGCGCAAACGCATGGTGTTCAGGGCACGGCTTGCGCCGGCCGCGCTCTCCCGCTTCGACTGCACGCCGGTCGAGCTGCCGGAGCGACCGGCCATGCAGAGCGGCCCGGACGCGAAGGGTCGCTTCGTGGTCGCCAATCCGGGCTATCGCGCCGTGATCGGTGGAGACACGGGGCTGCTCGAGTCGTACGAGGTAGACGGCGAGGAGACGCTTGCCGCTCCCGGGCCGGTGCCGCTCGTGCTCCGCGACAGCGACAACGCGTGGGAGAGCCGGGGGCGCTCGTTCCGCGATGTGGCGGGACGTTTCGAGCTCGCCGACCCGGCGCGCGCCGCCGAGATCGCCGGGGTCCGCGCCGCCGAGCTTGCGCCGGTCAGGGTCATCGAGGACGGGCCGGTCCGCATCGTAGTCGAGGCGATCCTTGCGTACGGCTCTTCGTCCCTCGTGATGACCTATCTCCTGCCCCGGGACGGCACCGAAATCGGGATTACGGCGCGGGTCCTCTGGTCGCAGAAGCGAGCGATGCTGAAACTCGCTCTTCCGCTTGCTCGCGACCTCGCGAAGCCGCCGCGCCTCGCGGGTCAGACCGCCTTTGGCGTGGACGACCTCGTGACCAACGGCGAAGAGGCGGTCGCCCAAAGGTGGGTCGCGGTGACGTCGGCGGACGGGGCCGCGGCGAGCGGCCGGGCGTTCACCGTGATCAACGACGGCACGTACGGGTGCAGCATGGCGGCGAACGAGCTGCGGCTGACGCTCCTGCGCTCGCCTGCCTACTCCGGCCTGCCCACGAAGAGCGACGACGCGCCCATCCCGCAGGACCGGTTCGTGCCGCGCATCGATCAGGGCGAGCGCCTCTTCTCGTTCCATCTCAACGCGGGCCCCGCCGCCGAACGTCTTGCCGCGGTCGACCGGGAGGCAACCGCGCACGGTGAGCGCCCCATGCTGCTGATGGTCTACCCGTCGCCGGACGACGACGGCGGGCGGCCGGGAAGCGCGGCGCGCGCTCCGGCGATGACCGTGGGGCCTGTCGTCCAGATGCCGGCGTTCAAGGCCGCCGAAGACGGCGACGGGTACGTCGTGCGGCTCTACGAGCCGACCGGAACGGCGCGGTCGGTCCCGGTGCGGATCGCGGCGATGGGGATCGACGAGACGGTGCAGCTGTCCGGGTTCGAGGCCGCGACGTTCCGGGTGCGTGATGGCTCTCGAACGAGGGCGAAGCTCGAGGCGGTGAACATGGTCGAGGAGTGAGCCTACACCCGGTTCCACTCGTCGAAGACCGCGCGCACGTTTTCGATCCGCGCCCCCGCGCCGAACTCGCACTGCGCGATGCACCCGCCGTCGCGGTAGAGCTTTCCGTATACCTCGCGGACCGCGGCGCGAACCTCTTCCTCGGTCGCGTCGACGAGCAGATGCTGCCGGTCGATCTCGCCCCAGAAGGTGATCTGGCCGGCGTAGCGCGATACCTCGTCGATCCCCATGCAGAACAGCTGCGAGTTCACCGCGTCGAGGCCGAGCTCGATCAGGTCAGGGTAGATCGCGAGGATGTGGCCGTCTGAGTGCATGAACGCGCGTTTGCCGTGAGCATGGGCGATGTCGATGTAGTCGCGGTAGAGCGGTTTGAAGACCGCGCGCCACAGTTCGGGGTTGATGAGGAGCGCCTTCTGCTGGCCCCAATCGTCCATGAAGGTGATCGCGTCCACGTCGGTGTGAACCCATGCCTCGACCATCTCGCAGGAGAAGGCGTGCATCTTGCTGATGAACCGCTTGAGCCCGGGGGGCGGATCCATGAGATCCACGTAGAGCTCCTCGGTCCCGCGCAGAAACTGCAGCCGCTCGAAGGGCCGCGCGAGGTTCGGGGACACGACGAAGGTGTCCGCGTCCGCGCAGTACGCTCTGACCGCGTCGCGGTCGAAGGTGAGCCGTTCGGTGGGGAAGTGCACCCGCGAGATGTCCTCCCACGTATCGTCGGTGACGATCGGCTCCTTTACCTCACCAATGATGCCGTCCGCAGCCTGCGTGAAGACCGCGCCCCACTCGTCCACGTACGCGCCCCGTTGGTACGCGTCGCCCCGGGCGATCGTCGGCTTCTCGAGCTCTTCCGGAGCCGTTGTGATATCCGGCGGGAAGTCGCTCAGCAGTTCATCAAACCGCTCGCCGTACTGCATCTGTGCCCACGGCAGCGACCAGATCTGGCGCGGGATCCGCGTCGGGCGTTCGAAATCGAGCGTTGCCAGGACGAGCTCGCGTGAGGTCATGGATGTCCCCCTTGTCTCTGTCAATGAGTGTAGGCGAGGAAGCGGCACCTGTCACCTCTCTTTCCGCGGACGACTCCGCGGACTCTCTTGCACCGCTTCTCTTACATGAGTACCATTGTAAGGTAAGGCTATGGAGGAGGAATCACGATGAGTACCGCCTATCCCCCGCTGAGCGACGTGCGGAAGAACATGAAGCTCGACTGGTACCGCTGCCCCATTGAGCCGCGACGTCTGCGCGAGCTCTCACAGCGCAGCGATGCGAAGGGCTGGGTCCAGGCGCTGGGCCATCTGGCGCTCCTTGCCGCAACCGGCACGCTGACGCACCTCTTCTTCCTGGGGCAGATCTGGGTTGGCTTTGCGCTTGCGCTCTGGGTGCACGGCATCATCTACTCGTTCGTGCCCGGACTCGTGACCCACGAGCTTTCGCACGGAACCGTGTTCCGCACCAAAGCGCTCAACAGCTTCTTCCTGCGGCTCTACAGCCTGATCGGGTGGATCAACTTCCACCACTACAAGCGCAGCCACACGTACCATCACATGTACACGCTCCACCCGGAGGGCGATCGCGAGGTCGTCCTGCCGGCAAACCCCTCGCTCCGCGCGATCCGGCTCTTCTGGATGTTCACCTTCGACCTGCCGGTCTTCCTCAAAGTCATCACCGGACACGTGAAGCTCGCGCTGTTCGGGAAGTGGGGCGGGTTCTACAGGACCGAGTGGTCGGAAGCGATATTCCCTGCGGACGACCCGCAGGGTCTGCGGGATGCGATGAACTGGTCGCGGCTCGTGATCCTCTTCCACCTCGCGGTGCTTGCCGTGGGCGTCGTCTCCGGGCTCTGGATGCTCCCGGTCCTCGTGAGCCTGGGCAGCTTCGTCGGCGGGTGGTGGAAGTACTTCATTGGCTATACGATGCATACGGGCCTGCGGGACAACGTCGCCGACTGGCGCAAGTGCGCGCGTACGATCAAGCTCGACCCCTTCTCACGATTCATCTACTGGCACATGAATTTCCACATCGAGCACCACATGTACGCGGCGATTCCGTGCTACAATCTGGGCAAGCTCAGCAAGGAGATCGCCTGGGACATGCCGCAACCGCGCAGTCTCGTGCAGGCATGGAAAGAGATGCGTGATACCTGGCGCCGGCAGCAGACCGACCCGTCGTACCAGTTCGACACGCCGGTCCCGCAGGCGCGCGATCGTACCCATGCCGACGACCCCGTGGGTGCGTCGCTCGGCGATCTGCAGCCATAGGCGAGCTATCGCCGGCGAGTTGCCGCCGGCGAGTTGCCGCTGAGCACGGGAGTTGACAGCATGACATCACGAGAACGGGTACGTGCTCTGCTCGCGCGCCGGGAGGCGGACCGGGTGGGGTTCTGGATGGGCAATCCGCACGCCGATTCCTGGCCTGCGCTCTTTGAGGCCTTTGCGGAGAAGGCCGACGCGGATTCCGGGGAAGGACCTGCGTCGGCGAACGCCTCCCTGCGCGCCGAGAGCGGCTACGTCTCCGGAGGTGAGGGCTCCCGGCAGCTTGCGGTACGGCGTCGGCTTGGAGACGACCTGCGTTGGATCTCGCCTGAGTGGTCGAGTTACCGCCATCCGGAGGGCAGGCCCATCTTCGAGATCGGCAGGCGCGGGAGCTCGCTGAGCTCGGCGGCCGCCTTTTCGGACACGGAGTCCGTCGCGGAGGTCGAGGAGTTTCCCTGGCCGAACCCCGACTACCTCGACTTCACCTACTGCCTCGAGGAGCTGCGAAGCGCGGGGCCCGTCTACCGCGCGAGCGGGTTCTGGTGTCCCTTCTTCCACATCGTCGCCGACTTCTTCGGGATGGACAGCTACTTCGTCAAGATGTACACGCACCCGGATGTGGTGCACGCGGTGACCCGGCACGTCGTCGACTTCTACCTGGAGGCAAACCGACGCTTCTTCGCGGAGGCCGGCGATCTCGTGGACGGCTTCTTCTTCGGGAACGACTTCGGCACCCAGCTTGACCTGCTGATCAGTCCCGACGCCTTTCGCGAGTTCGTCTTTCCCTACTTCCGGCAGTTTACCGAGCAGGGGCACGCGCACGGGTACCAGGTGATCCTCCACTCGTGCGGCTCGATCTACAAGGTCATCCCGGACCTGATCGAGCTTGGCGTGGACGGGCTCCATCCGCTGCAGGCGCGCGCGGCGAACATGGAGGCCGAGCGTCTCGCGGCCGAGTTCGGCGGGGCGGTCACCTTCGTAGGCGGGGTCGACACGCAGGACCTGCTCGTTCACGGCACCCCGCAGGACGTACGTGCGGACGTGGAACGGCTCATCGGGCTCTACGGCCCGCACCTAGTCGTCAGCCCGAGCCACGAGGCGCTCCTTCCCAACGTGCCGCCGGCCAATGTGCTCGCCATGGCCGAGGCCGCCGGGGCGGCTCCGGTGACGCAGTAAGCGTTCGCCTTCCCCACCCGTGTTCCGCAGGCTCAACACAGTAGTTGCTTGAATCGAGGGTGTAATGGATAGAGGCAGACATTCCTCAGTCGGACCAGGTCATCCGGCGACATACCGGACATCGGCCTCGGCCATCACCTTCCGGCGGAAGCAACGATTCAGATCCTCGGGAGTGCGACGGTCGACGCGCAGGTCGATGTCGCTCTCCGCGTCGCCAGCGGATGCTACTGCGAAGCTGGACCGAGTCGCCGGCTTCGTAGTAAGATACGCAGTATGATTCTCGAGGAGATCCTCCGCCGTCCCGAGGGCAAGTCTCTCGAATACAAGAGGGACCTCTCGTCCCCTGTTCCGGCGCTGCGAACTCTCGTTGCGTTCGCCAACGCAGGCGGGGGTCGACTGGTGATCGGCGTCGAAGACGCCTCCCGCGAAGTGGTCGGGGTCAGTCAACCGCTCGAGCTCGAGGTACGCATTGCCAACCTCGTGGCCGATTCCGTCGAGCCGCCCCTGCTGCCTGAGATCGAGATTGTTCCCTGGAGAAGGACGTACGTGGTGGTGGTGACGATCCATCCGAGCGCGCTGCGCCCGCACCACCTGCGGTCGGACGGCCCGGCGCGGGGGACGTACGTGCGACTTGGCTCCACCAACCGCGTGGCAGATCAGGCGCTCATCGCCGAACTCTCCCGCCGGATCGGCGCCGCGGGCTTCGACGAGGAACCACTCACGGATCTGGACTCGGAAGTCATCGACTTCGCAGCCGCTTCGCAGTGTTTTGCGGAGCACAAGGAGCTGCGTCACAAAGACCTCGAGACGCTCGGATTGGTCGTACGTCATCAGGGGCGCACCGTACCTACGGCCGGCGGGATTCTGCTTTTCGGCCGTGAGCGTCTCGCCCGGTTTCCGGACGCCCACCTTCAGGCCGGTCGCTTCACCGGGACCGGACGAGCCCGCCTGGCGGATCGGTCGGAGCTGACCGCGTACCCTGTCCTGGCCATCGAGCACGCGATCGGGTTCGTGGAGCGGAACACGCGACTCGGCATGACCGTGGGTCGGATCCGCCGCTCCGACCTCCCGCTCGTGCCGCCGGCGGCTCTGCGCGAGGCGCTTGTAAACGCCGTCGTGCATGCCGACTACGCCCAGCGCGGCGGTCCGATCCGCATAGCCATCTTCGACGATCGTGTCGAGGTCGAGAATCCCGGTATTCTGTTGCCGGGACTCACCCTCGAAGATCTGCGCGACGGCGTATCGAGAGTGCGTAACCGCGTCATCGCGCGCGTCTTCAAGGAGCTGGGCCTCGTCGAGCAGTGGGGAACCGGAGTGCAGAGGATGATCGCCGCGTGCAAGGCATCGGGCCTTCCCGAGCCGGAGTTCGCGGAACTCGGATTCCGCTTCCGCCTCACCATCCGGACCGAACGCGTCGCCGAGCCGGTGCTCGATCCTGTTGAAGAGCGCATCGTCACGTTCCTGCGGGATACCGACGGGCGCTCGACCGCAGCGATCGCGAAGCACGCCGGTCTTTCGACGCGGGCAACGCAGCACCGTCTCGCCACCCTCGCCAGCCGCGGGATCATCGTCGTCATCGGATCCGGCCCGA
>SKZO01000248.1 GCA_007127335.1 Spirochaetales bacterium
AGATCGTGCTGGCCAAGGCGGGCAGGCCGTACGCGCGGCTGGTTCCGCTCGAGCCGCCGCAGGAGCGAATCCCGGGACGATACCGGGACGCGATACCGGAGAGCTTCTTCGAGCCGCTTCCTGACGAGGAGACGCAGGCGTGGGAGGCGTGAGACTGCTCCTGGACACCGGCGCCCTGCTGTGGTGGTGGAGCGATCCCGACCGGCTCTCCGCTCGCGTCGTATCGCTCCTCCGCGATCCGGCCAACACGGTCTCTGTGAGCGCCACATCAGCGTGGGAGATCGCGACAAAGCACCGTATCGGCAAATTCCCGGACGGCGGGCGCATCGTGCAGCAGTGGAACGAGCGAATCACTGCAGACCGGTTCGCCGAGCTTCCCATCCTCTGCCGGCATGCCTTGCGCGCCGGATCGCTCCCCGGCGACCACCGCGACCTGTTCGACCGCATGATCGCGGCGCAGAGCATCCTTGAGGAAGTGCCGGTGGTGAGTGCCGACGAACAGATCAGCGCGCTCGGCGCGGAGCGGATCTGGGAGTAGGGAGCACCGGCGCCACGACCGGTGGCGTGACATTCGCCGGTTGTTCGTGACGGCGCGTGACTACTACCGCCCTGGTCAGTATAGTATCCCTCGAGGTAAACATGACTGAAAAGATCGACGATCCCGCGGCACTCGCGGCTGCACCGGGCGTATCGGACGAAGAGATTTTCCTCTTCGACCTTCGCGGCTACCTCGTGCTCAAGGGCGCGATCGCGAAGGATCATGTCGTCGGGCTCAACGAGTCGCTCGATGAGATCATCGCGCTCGACCCGCCGCTCACACATGGCGAGTGGTACGGAGCCGTACAGGCCCACACCTTCGGCGGGATTGACGGGATGAACCTGCAGCAGATCTACGAGGCCGGAGAGCCGTGGGAGCGGCTTATCGATCATCCCAACTGGATCGAGAAGGTGAAGCATTTCGTCGGCGGTCAGGACACCTTTGATGCTCTCCACGGGCCGCTCTTCATCGACGAGAACTTCGCCTCACTCCGCGGACCCGGTGAGGCGATCGGTATCCATTCCGGCGGGCACGCCGGGTGCAAGCGGAATCAGTTCCGCTACCACAATGGCCGTTTCATGTGCGGGCAGATAAACATCCTCATGGCGCTCACCGACATCGGCCCCGGAGACGGCGCGACGATGGTGATTCCCGGGTCGCACAAGTCGAACTTCCCGGCGCCCGGGTACGCCGACCATTCGATCAAGCAGGGGGAGGCCACGAGCGCCGAAGGCGTGCTCGGGGCGATCGAGGTGCCCATGGAGGCGGGCGACGCGCTCCTGTTCACGGACACGATCTGTCACGGATCGGCGAAGCGACGGAACGAAGGGTTGCGCCGGATCGCGGTCTACCGCTACGGACCGTCCTGGGGCCGTTCGCGGCACCCGTACTACCCGTCGGACGAGCTCATGGCGCGCCTCACTCCGGAGCGCGCGAAGATCGTGCTCCCCACGTGTCCCATTTCGCGCGAGCCGAACCGCATCCCCGGCACGGCGAGCCCGCCTCACGCCGAGTAGCTCGCGGCAGGTAGCGCCAGGGCGAATTGACGGATCGCCGGGTCCGGTCTACGCTGGGGCCATGAAGACCATGCAAGGCGCGGTGCTGCCGGGCAACAGCACCGTCGAGTTCAAAGAGTACCCGGTGCCCGAGCCCGGCCACGGCGAGGTTCTGGTACGGACGAAGTCGTCCACCATCTGCGGAAGCGACATCCGCGCCATCTACCGCGAGCATGTGGGGAAGGGCCCCGAAGGCTACCAGGGCGTTATTGCCGGGCACGAGCCGTGCGGACAGATCGAGGCGGTGGGACCGGGATGCCGGCGCTTCGCCCCTGGCGACCGCGTGATCGTCTATCACATCTCCGGCTGCGGCGTATGCAACGATTGCCGGCGCGGCTACATGATCAGCTGTACGAGCGAGACCTGGCGACGCGCCTACGGCTGGCAACGCGACGGTGGCATGGCCCCCTACATCCTCGCTGAAGAGAAGGACCTCGTCCTGCTCCCGGACGAGCTCTCCTACACCGACGGGGCACAGGTCGCCTGCGGGTTCGGGACGGTGTACGAGGCGATCGAGAAGGTCGGCGTATCCGGGGCCGACGCGGTACTGGTGACCGGGCTCGGTCCCGTGGGACTCGCGACGCTGATGCTCGCGAAGGCGCTCGGCGCGCGCGAGCTGATAGGAGTCGACACGGTGCCGGGGCGCCTCGACCTCGCGAAGAGTCTTGGACTCGTCACGCATGCGCTGCCTGCCGGCAAGGATAACGTAGATGAGATACGTGGGCTCACCGGCGGGGCCGGGGTCGAGCGGGCTTTTGACTGCTCGGGCGCCGACCCGGCGCGGCAGACCGCGATCCGGGCGACCCGGAAGTGGGGACGTGTCGCGCTCGTAGGTGAGGGCGGGACGGTCGCTTTCAACCCGAGCCCGGACATCATCCACGATCAGAAGACGATCTACGGCTCCTGGGTGACGAGCATCTGGCGGATGGAGGAGCTCGTCGAACGGCTCGTCCGGTGGGGGATCCATCCGGAAGAGCTCGTGACGCATCGCTTCACCCTCGAGCAGGCCGACGACGCGTACCGTCTCATGGCCGGCGGCGAGTGCGGGAAGGTCGCGGTCGTCTTTGACGAGGAGGCGAAGTGATGGCGTTTTCACTCGCCCCGGACGCGATCGATCCCGCGCTCGTTCCTTCGCGCACGACGCACCGCGGCGACCGCATGCCGGCGATCGGGCTCGGGACCTTCGGTTCGGATCATGCATCTCCAGGCGAGGTCGCCGCCGCGGTGCGCGAAGCGATCTCGCTCGGCTACCGGCACATCGACTGCGCGCGGGTGTACGGGAACGAGGCGCAGATCGGTGAGGTGCTTGCCGAGGTTCTCGCGTCGGGCCTGGTGAAAAGAGAAGATCTCTGGATCACGAGCAAGCTCTGGAACGACATGCACGGCGACGGTGATGTGCTCGTCTCGCTCGCGCAGAGCTTGAAGGCCCTGCGGCTCGACTACCTCGATCTCTTCCTCGTGCATTGGCCGTTCCCCAATCACCACGACCCCGGCGTTGACGTGAACGCCCGGCATCCGGACTCGAAGCCGTATCGCCACGAGAACTACCTGCGCCTCTGGCGTCAGATGGAGCGGGTTGCGGATGCGGGGCTGGTCCGGCACATCGGGACGAGCAACATGACGGTTCCCAAGCTCGAACTGCTTCTTCACGACTGCCGGATCAAGCCCGCGGCGAACGAGATGGAGCTCCATCCCCACTTCCAGCAGCCCGAGCTCTTCGCCTGGTGCGAGCGGCACGGCGTAGTCCCCGTCGGCTACAGCCCCATCGGCTCGCCCAACCGCCCCCCTCGCGACACGACGCCGGATGACACTGTGGACATCGAGGACCCGGTGGTCGTGGAGATCGCAGAGGCGCACGGCATCCATCCGGCGCTCGTCTGCCTGAAGTGGGCCGTCCAACGCGGTCAGGTTCCCATCCCCATGTCGACGAAACGGCGCAACATCCGCAGCAATCTGCTCGCCGTCGTCGAAGACCCGCTGAGCGACGACGAGATGAGCTCGCTCGCGACGATCGACCGCAACTGCCGCCTCATCAAGGGCCAGGTCTTCCTCTGGCCGGGAAGCAGGGGGTGGGAGGATCTCTGGGATCCCGAGGGGGTGATCGCGCAAGGAGGCAATCCATGACACGCGTGGCGATCGTGACCGGCGGCACTCGGGGTATTGGGCGGGGGATCACGGAGGCTTTCCTGCGCGACGGGGTGAACGTCGCGGCCGTCTACGCGGTGGACCGGGGCGCGGCGTCGGCGCTCGAGCGCGAATCGGCGTCGGCCCAGGGAGAGCTCCTTACCATCCAGGCCGACGCTGGAAAGCCCGCCGATGTCACGCGGATCGTGGACGAGACGGTTGCGAAGTGGGGACGCGTCGACTATCTCATCAACAACGCCGCGATCTCACTCTTCGCCTTCCTCGACGAGATGACCGAGAGCTTCCTCGACGAGATGATCCGGGTCAACTTCAAGGGTCCGGTCCTGATGACGCAGGCGGTCCTCCCGCACATGAAGCGGCAGCGCTTCGGGCGGATCGTCAACGCGAGCTCGATCTCCGGCCACTACGCCGACGTCGGGCAGGTCGCCTACGGCGGGACGAAGGCCGCGGTCGAGATGATGACGAAGCTCACGGCGGCGGAGCTCGGACCCTACGGGATCACGGTGAACGCGTACGCGCCCGGAATCATCGAGACCGACATGACGCGCGAGATGATCGCCGAGCGCGGCGACGTGCAGGTTCGCCAGATACCACTCGGGGGCTTTGGGGATCCGCAGGACGTTGCCGGACTCGTGACCTTTCTCTGTTCGGATGCCGGAAGATACATAACGGGCGAGATAATCGGTGTGGACGGTGGAATGCTCCGGGCTCAGAATCCCTCTCGTGCGATCGACCGGGCGTCAAGTTGACGCTCAGCCGGGTGCGACGGCTTTCCGTGCCGCCGTTTCACCGGCGCGGATGCGGTGCTCAATCATCGCGCTCGAGAAATCGAGCGTATCGCCGAGCTGTGCTTCCGGCTTCACGATCGTGATCGGACAGTAGCGAAGCGGCGTGCCGTCCGGTTTTCGTAACGCGACTCCAGCCGTCTCCGCCTGTTTCACGAGATCGTTGATCCTGACGAACTCGCGCACATCGTTGTGCATGATCTCGTTGATCGCGACCTCCGCGAGGCTTCGCTTTGCCGCCTCGAGGATATTGCCCGGCGGCTCGCTCGCCTCGAGTCGACCGGAGTCGCACTCGATCACGACGATCTCCTCCGGCTCGTGTTTCAGCGCGTCGCCCAAGGGAGTAACGTTGCGGACGCCGCCGTCAACCCAGGCGCGTTCGCCAACCGGTTCCCAGATCACCGGCATCGTCGTGCTGTGCCACACCGCGTCCAGAAAACCCGGGTCGTTTTCCCTCACCAGTTCGTAATCACCGGTCACGAGCGACACCCTTCCCACGTGTACCGGTAACTCGAACGGCCGGCCGGCGGCGTGCCGCTCGAGCGTCGCGCGAAGCGGCCGGTTGTCGTACATGCCGCGCCTCTTCAGAAGCGCGATCCGCAGGCCGACGCCGAACCACGAGAACCTGCGATACACATCCTGCTCACGAATGGACCGCCAGACATCGAGCAGGCGCCGGTACTCCCCCTGACCGATGAGGGTCGCGTTCAGCGCTCCCACGGAGACGCCGAAGACGCGGTCCCACCGGTACCCGTGCTCTTCTCGAAGGATCCGTTCGGCTCCTACCTGAAAGGCGCCCTTTGCGCCTCCGCCTGAGAGCACGAGCGTCGCCGTTCGTGGAGCCATCTCGCCTCCCTCGCGTCGGTCACAGCCGGCCGGTGAGCTCGGCTACGCGCGCACGGTACTCCTCGTGAGCCTTTCGCTGGGTCTCGGTCAGCGTCGGCTCCACGACGCCCTCAACCCCGTTCGGGCCGATGATCGACTTCTGCTCGTAGAAGACGTCGGCATCAGGAGCAGCGGATATCGCCGTGATGACCTGACGGCGTTTGCTCACGATCTCCGCGGTGACTTCTGATATGACGGCGGCCGGAGCGTAATGGTGGTGCTTCAGGCGCCGGTCCATCACTTCGGGTGTCGGCAGCGTCGCGAGTTTCGCCGGATCCGCGGCAAGGCGGGCCACCGGGATCCCGCCGGCCGCGCACTGGGCGAGCGCCAGCTCCTCTCCACGGAGCGTGCGAACGGTCGTGATTCGGATGTCTTCGTTACTGAGACCCACCGTGCGCGCGATCTCGTTACGGAACCATTCGCGGTAGATCAGCAGCGGGAACCCGATGACCTTGGAGCGTGCGAAGTAGCCGCTTCGCGCGATGATCGAACAGAAGAGCTCGGCGGGTTGCGAAAGCACCGCGACGACCGCCTGCGGAGCAAAGTGACCGACCTGTGCCGCGATCTCTTCCATCGTCCGTCGGTCGCTCTCGCTCGGCATGGACACGTCGGGAGAGACCCGGCCCTCGACTCCTGCCGCGACGATCACGACATCACTCTGCTCGATCTCTTTTGGCTCCTCGTACGATGAGAAGGCGATCTTCGACTGGAGGGCGACGTTTGACTGCAGGAAATCGACGAGCGTCGCACGCGACCGGTCCGGGTCGATGTCGACGAGCCGGATTCGTGCCACGTCGCGGTTCCGAGCGAGGAAGTACGCGACTCTCGCGCCTATGCTGCCGACGCCGAAAATGGCAACCTGTTTCATCGTGCACCTCCCTGAAGAGCCGTCGCGAGGCGACTTGCGCTGCCTCTCAGTTTGTCCAGGGCAGGCTTGTTCAGATCAGGGGGGACCGGCCGTTCGGCACCGAATCTTCCAATGACGGCCGGGATGCTCATCGCGACGCCCGATATGCCCATGGTGTCGGCCCACGGCATCGTAACCGAAAGCACTCGCCGGTCGTCCTTGACGAGCGATCGCAGGAGCTCGAGGCAGGCCATCGAGGGGGTATAGCGGCTGTACGCTTCGCTCATCTGGCTCAACCGCGCTTCGGCGTCGGCAGCGAACGTCTTCTCAACGGCGGCCAACGTCTCGGCTGATCCGACCGCGGCAACGGGTACTCCGTTGATACTCGTGCAGTCCCAGACGATCGACGCCTCATCGTCGTGTGGTCCAATCACGTGCGTGCGAATGTAGTCAGGGTTCACCGCGAGCGCGTCTCCGAGCGCATGGCGCACGCGGTACGAGTCCACCACGCCTCCTATCCCCATCACCCGCGAGGGTGGGAGGTTGAGCGCTCTCGCAAGCGCCTCGGTCATCAGATCAACCGGTTCGGTGGCCACGACAAAGAGGTTCGACGAGCCAACGAAGGCCTCGGCCATCTCATCAATGATCGCGAGGTTCCTCTCAAAGAGCTCATCTGCAGGCGTCCCGGCTTCCCTGCGCGCGCCGGCCGCCACGAGGATCACGCCGCAGGAGGCGAGCTCGCGTGCCTCTCTTACAAACGAGACCCGCCGGTTATAGACGTGGCCGAACGAGGTGTCCGTGAGGTCTGACGCGAGGTACTCCGCCTTGTCGCGGTCGGTGTCGAAGAGCACGAGATCGCACAGGTCGCGCTCGGCGAGTGTGAACGCAACATCGGAACCGAGCCGGCCCACGCCGACTATCCCAACCGATTGTTCTGTCATGTGGAAATGATACCGCCTGGCTGAAAGTTGAGTCAATTCATTGACTTGGGCCGGGATAGACAACAGCCCGGAGTCGAGTGCGAATCGCAGCGCTGCACTGCGTCCGGTCGCGCCGGAACGGTGTCGGCCTCTCACGAGCATGTGCTATGATAGACGACGCGGCACGGGAGGCAGGATGACAGCACTGTTCAGGAAGCTCAATCTCAAAGATCAGCGGCGGATACTCGTCGTGGGTTCTCCGGAGTCCTTCGAGCCGGAGATCGCTGCACTCGACTCGCTGACGGTTGTGCGCGATGCGGCCGGCGAGTCCGAGATAGACTTCGCGCTTGCATTCGTCACCAACCGCGCAGATCTCGATCGGCTTGCGAACCACATCGTTGCGCGCGCCCGCGGCGACGCCGTGATCTGGTTTGCCTATCCAAAGAAGAGCTCGAAAAAGTACGTCTGCGACTTCAACCGTGATACCGAATGGCACGTCCTGGGTGACGCCGGCTTCGAAGGGGTCCGTCAGGTCGCAATCGACGAGGACTGGTCCGCGCTGCGGTTTCGTCGCACCGAGTACGTGAAGCGGCTCTCGCGAGACCAATCCCGAGCCATCTCGAAAGCCGGGAAGATGCGCGCTGTGGAACGAGACACACGGTCGGACCGCTGATGACCACGGTCTCAGAAGAGCAGCTCGCAGATCTGCTGGCAGTCGAGTACGAACTCTCCGTCTCTACGGTGGAACCGCTCGCCGCCGGCTACGACGCCGATGCAAGGTCGTTCCTTGTTGTAGGGCGAGACGACCAGCGGTATCTGCTGCGTTTGCGTCGCGGCGCCGCGCCGGAGGGAGTCCTGTGCGCGCTCGCGGGCATGGCCGCCTCCGGGAAGCCCTCGCTCTCCTCCGTGGTCGCTCCGGTTCCGTCCCGCTCCGGCAAGCTTGCGCTGCCCGTCGGGCCGCACTCGGTGTCTCTCTACCCGTATCTGGACGGGG
>SKZO01000263.1 GCA_007127335.1 Spirochaetales bacterium
CGCAATACACAGGGCAAGCTCGAGCTGAAGAAGTACTGCGCGCACGATCGCAAGCATACCCTGCACCGCGAGACAAAGGTCAAGTAGTATCCTTAGGCCAGTAGCTCCAATTGGTAGAGCGTCGGTCTCCAAAACCGAATGTTCCAGGTTCGAATCCTGGCTGGCCTGCTATCCTTCGTGGTAAGAGGGGCGATGCATGAAGAGAGTCATCCAGTTTTTCAAGGACAGCTACGCTGAGCTGAGAAAGGTTCAGTGGCCATCGCGCGAAGAGGTCGGCTCCAACACGAAGGTGGTGCTCGTTTCCGTGTTCATCTTCGCGGCCATCTACGGAATCGTCGACTTTCTGTTGCTCCAGGGCATCGAGCTGATCTTCTGATCAGGTCTGGTAGAGAGACGAGATGGCCAAGGGCTGGTACGTACTACACACTTATACCGGGTATGAGAACAAGATAGAGAAGACTCTCCGGATCATGATGGCCGAAGGTCAGCTCGGTGAGGTCGTGAGCGACATCAAGGTGCCTGCCGAGCAGGTGGTGGAGGTCAAGGACGGCAAGAAGAAGGTCAGCAGCAAGAAGTTCCTGCCCGGCTACATTCTGCTCGAAATGGATCTGCCGGACATAGGGTGGAAGACCCCCTGTTCACTGATCCGGCGCATCAACGGCGTGACCGGCTTTGTCGGTTCGAGCCCCGGTATGAAGCCGCAGCCGATCAGCCAGGAGGAGGCGCGATCGATCCTGCAGAAAACCGGGGATGTCAAGGGCGACAAGACTGCGAAGCCGAAGCAGTCGTTTGCCGTGGGCGAGAGCGTGCGTATCGTCGACGGCCCGTTTGACTCCTTCACCGGGCAGGTGGAGGAGGTCAACATGGAAAAAGGGAAGCTTCGGGTGATGGTCGGCATCTTCGGACGCGCCACACCGGTTGAAGTCGACTTTCTCCAGGTCGAGAAGGTCTAGCGGCATGTGGGAGTCCGGCTGATACCGGACGTCGGGACCACAAAGGAGTACATATGGCCAAGAAGAAGGTGGCTGCAATCGTGAAGCTGCAGGTGCCCGCCGCCAAGGCGACGCCGGCCCCGCCGGTCGGTCCGGCCCTCGGGCCTCATGGAGTCAGCGCGCCCCAGTTCGTGCAGCAGTTCAACGACGTGACCAAGGATATCGAGCCCGGGTTGCTCATCCCGGTCGTCATCACGGTCTATGCCGACCGGTCGTTTTCGTTCATCACGAAGACTCCGCCGGCCGCGGTGCTGATCAAAAAGGCGATCGGCCTCGACAGGGGGTCGCCGGAGAGCAACAAGGAGAAGGTCGGCAAGATATCCCGGGACCAGATCCGCGCGATCGCGGAGCAGAAGATGCCCGATCTCAATGCCAATGACGTGGAGGCCGCAATGAAGATCGTCGCTGGCACCGCGCGCAGCATGGGTGTCGAGGTGGAGGCGTAGATGAAACGCGGAAAGAAGTACCAGGAGGCGCTCGGGAAGGTCGATCGGCAGCGGCGATACGATCCGCTGGAGGCGATTGGCCTGGTCAAGCAACTGTCGTTTGCGAAGTTCGACGAAACGGTCGAGCTCTCCCTGAACCTCAACCTGAAAAAGAGCGCGACCGTGCGCGACACGCTCGTGCTGCCGCACCAGTTCAGCGCCGAGAAGAAGATTCTCGTGTTCGCGAAGGGCGAGAAGGCCGACGAGGCGCGCGAGGCGGGCGCGGCCCACGTCGGTGACGACGATCTGATCGAGAAGATCCGCGGGGGATGGCTCGACTTCGACGTTGCGGTCGCGACCCCTGACATGATGAAGGACGTCGGGAGGCTTGGTCCGATCCTCGGCAGGCGGGGGCTGATGCCCAATCCAAAGACGCAGACGGTCACCTTTGACCTCTCCGCCGCGATCGCCGAGTTGAAGCAGGGGCGCGTCGAGTTCCGTTCGGACAAGACGGGCGTCGTTCATCTCGCGGTTGGTCGCGTCTCGATGGAGCCGGAGCAGATCGCCGAAAACGTCAAGGCGGTTGTCAGTGAGGTGGAGAAACGGCGTCCTGCGGACACCAAGGGTGAGTTCGTCCAGACGGTCGCGGTTTCCTCGACGATGGGTCCGGGGGTGAAGATCGCCGTCCATTCGGAACAGGGGTGAGAGTATGATCGAACACGTAACCAAGGTACAGCAACATAAGATCGACTCGGTCGATGCGATCAAGCAGACGCTCGCTGAGAGCAAGGACTACATCTTCACGGACTACCGCGGCCTTTCGGTCTCCCAGATCACGGCGCTCCGCAGTCGGTTGCGTGAGAAGCAGGCCGACTACAAGGTTGTCAAGAACCGCTATGCGAAGCTCGCTTTCCAGCAGCTCGATATGCCCGACGTCGCCGATATGCTCGTCGGGCCCACCGCCCTGGCGCTGCTCAAGGATGATGCGGGCTCCGTTGCCAAGATTCTGTTCGAGTATGCGAGGGACACGCCGGTCGCGGTGAAGGGGGCCATCGTGGACGGGCGCGTGTTCGATGCGTCCGAGGCGGAGGCGTTCAGCAAGCTGCCGACGCGTGACGAGCTCCTGGCGCAGCTGATGAGCACCATGAATGCGCCGTTGCAGAATCTGGTGTACGCGATGAACGGAGTCACCCAGAAGCTCGTTCGGGTGCTTCAGGCCGTTGCGGACAAGAAGGCGGAGCAGTAGAGCATTCTACCCCGGTCCTGGACCGGGAGAATAGAAGACGCGGCGTTAGTCTTCGAGAGAAGTGTTGCATGCTACCGTCGCGAAACCAAGGAGGAAGATAATATGGCGACACTGGCGAAAGAGGACATTCTGGAAGCCGTTGCGAACATGAGCGTGCTGGAGGTCAGCGAGCTCGTGAAGGCGATGGAGGAGAAGTTCGGCGTGACGGCGGCGGCCCCTGTGGCGGTTGCGGCTCCCGGAGCAGGTCCGGCAGCAGGCGCAGACGCCGGAGAAGACGAGCAGACGGAGTTCAACGTGATCCTCGCGAGCTTCGACGATGGCAAGAAGATTCCCGTTATCAAGGAAGTTCGAGCCATTACCGGGCTTGGCCTGAAGGAAGCGAAGGAACTCGTCGAAGCCGGAGGAAAGGCTGTTAAGGAAAGCGTATCCAAGGACGAGGCCAACTCGATCAAGGAGAAGCTCGAGGCGGCCGGCGCCAAGATTGAGGTCAAGTAAGCATCGATACCGAGCTTGCAACGATCATCGTACTCACCATTGGGGATGGGCGATCTGTGTCCAGCCCCAATGGTGTCTTCATCTCTACGGCGTGAGCGGATTGCGTCGTGCCGCACTGGGAGGACCACATGCTTGATCGAACCACACACATCGAACGGATCACCGTTGGACAGCAGTCCACGCAGGTGATGGACCTTCCTGATCTCGTCGGGGTCCAGATCGCGTCGTTTGAGAAGTTCCTTCAGCGCGAAACCATGAAGCGTGGCGAGCCGATCGAGGAGCAGGGTCTTGAAGAGGTGTTCCAGTCGATCTTTCCGATCGAGAGTCAGAACGGCGACATGCGATTGGAGTACGACCACTATGTGCTCGACGAAGAGAACATCAAGCTCAGCGAAGCGGAGTGCAAGCAGAAAGGGCTGACCTATGCGATCCCGGTAAAGGCGCGCATCAACCTGGTTTTTCTGGAGACGGGAGAGATCCGGCAGAAAGACATCTATATGGGTGACATTCCGTTGATGACCGACCGCGGTACCTTCATCATCAACGGTGCCGAGCGTGTCGTCGTCAGTCAGATCCACCGGTCGCCGGGCGTGATCTTCTCCCACGAGAAGGGCGTGTACAGCTCCCGGATCATCCCGTACCGCGGGAGCTGGCTCGAGTTCGAAATCGACCAGAAGAAGGAGTTGATCTACGCCAAGATCGATCGCAAGAAGCGGATCCTTGGAACGCTCTTCCTTCGGGCCCTCGGGTTCGATACTCGGGAGAAGATCATCGACGTCTTCTACCGCACAGCGACCATGAAGGTCTCCGGCGACCGCGAAACCATGGAGGAGCTCAACGGCCAGGTGCTCGCGCGGGCGGTCTACGCCTCGGATCCCGACGCAGAGAGCGGGAACGAAGCGCGCAGGCGCTACCGGGCCGGAGAGAAGATTCATCCGCACGACATAGATGAGCTCGTACACACCGGCGTGACCGAGGTCGAAGTCATCGACATGGCCAACCCGGAGAGTCTGCACTCGGAGATCATCCTGAACTGTTTCGAGCGAGAGGAGAGCAAGGTTTCGCGTGAGGATCCGGAAGCGGATGAGCCGACCAGGGAGGACGCCCTTTCGGCGGTCTACGCGGTCCTTCTGCCCGGTGAGCCGATCACGATGGACGGTGCGGAGAAGGACTTCAACAGCATGTTCTTCACCTCGCGGCGCTACGATCTCGGTCGGGTCGGACGCTACAAGCTGAACAAGAAGTTCGACTATCCCGATCCGGTGGACAGTCACGTTCTGACGAAAGACGACATCGTCAATACCATGGCCTACCTCATCAAGGTGTACATAGGCGAGACGAACGTCGACGATATCGACCACCTCGGCAACCGGCGGATACGCAGCGTCGGCGAGCTTCTCGGGAACAGCCTGAAGACGGCCTTCACCCGGATGGAGCGGATTGCCAAGGAGCGGATGAGTCTCAAGGAGACGGATACGATCAAGCCGCAGGACCTGATATCGATCAAGCCGGTCGTAGCGGCGATCAAGGAGTTCTACGGCTCCTCACAGTTGTCGCAGTTCATGGATCAGGTCAATCCGCTGTCCGAGCTTACCCATAAACGCCGGCTGAACGCGCTCGGGCCGGGAGGGCTCTCCCGGGATCGCGCGAGTTTCGAGGTTCGGGACGTCCATTACACGCATTACGGTCGTATGTGTCCGATCGAGACGCCGGAAGGCCCGAATATCGGTCTTATCGTGAGTCTGGCCAACTACACCAGGGTGAACGACTACGGGTTCCTCGAGACGCCCTACAGGCGAGTCGCCGACGGAAAGGCCACGAAGGACATCGAGTACCTCTCAGCGATGGACGAAGAGAAGTACTACATCGCGCAGGCGAACGCACAGATTGACCCGAAGTCGGGGAAGTTTCTGACGCCGTTGGTGAGCGTGCGCCGCAGCGGCGACTACACGACCAAGCCGCCCGAGCAGATCCAGTTCATGGACGTCTCGCCGAAGCAGGTCATCAGCGTTTCCGCGGCGCTCATACCCTTCCTCGAGCACGACGACGCGAACCGCGCGCTCATGGGCAGCAACATGCAGCGGCAGGCGGTGCCGCTGGTGTTTCCCGAACCGCCCTATGTGGGCACCGGGATGGAGCGCAAGTGCGCCTACGATTCCGGTGTGCTCGTGAAGGCGAAACGGGCCGGCGAGGTGGTGCTGGTGACGTCGCAGTCGATCCAGATCAAGCCGACCGCCGCGAAGAGCGAAATCGACACCTACCTGCTGATCAAGTATCAACGGACGAACCAGGATACCTGCTTCATTCAGAAGCCGGTTGTCGAGGTCGGCCAGA
Organism: Spirochaetales bacterium; assembly: GCA_007127335.1. Lineage (GTDB taxonomy): Bacteria > Spirochaetota > Spirochaetia > DSM-27196 > SLST01 > SLST01. The sequence continues at coordinate 5,493 of SKZO01000263.1, forward strand.
AGGTCGACGCCGGCGACGTGCTCGCCGATGGGCCTGCGACCCACCAGGGCGAGCTCTCGCTCGGGCGCAACGTGCTCGTGGGTTTCGTGCCGTGGAACGGGTACAACTACGAGGACGCGATTCTCGTGTCCGAGAAGATCGTGAAAGAGGATATCTTCACGAGCATCCACATCAAGGAGTTCACGGTCGATGTTCGCGAGACCAAGCTCGGGCCGGAGAAGATCACCCGCGACATACCGAACACCAGCGAAAAGGCGCTCGATCAGCTCGACGAGGAGGGGATCGTGCGGATTGGCGCGAAGGTCGGGAGCGGGTATATCCTGGTCGGCAAGGTCACGCCAAAGAGCGAGACCGAGACGACTCCGGAGTTCAAACTCCTGAACTCCATATTCGGAGAGAAGGCGAAGGAGGTCCGCGACACCTCCCTGAAGATCCCTCACGGCGTGGAGGGTACGGTGATCGACGTCCAGCGTCTGAAGCGCAGCGAAGGAGACGACCTTTCGCCGGGAGTGGACGAAGTGGTCAAGGTGCTCGTCGCGACCAAGCGGAAACTGCAGGAAGGCGACAAGATGGCGGGCCGCCACGGGAACAAGGGCGTAATCGCCCGGGTCCTGCCTGAAGAGGATATGCCGTACCTGGCCGACGGAACGCCGCTTGACGTCTGTCTGAACCCCCTCGGCGTGCCGAGCCGTATGAACCTCGGGCAGATTCTCGAGTGTGAGCTCGGCTGGGCCGGATCTGTTCTCAACGAGTGGTACTCGACTCCGGTCTTCGAGTCCGCGAGCAACGCGCAGATAGAAGAGAAGCTCAAGGCAGCCGGACTGCCCACGAACTCGAAGGCGGAGCTGCGGGATGGCCGCACGGGAGAGCCGTTCGAGAACGAGGTCACCATAGGGCAGATGTACATGCTGAAGCTCCATCACCTGGTGGACGACAAGATGCACGCGCGTTCAACCGGCCCCTACTCGCTCGTGACGCAGCAGCCGCTCGGCGGTAAGGCTCAGTTCGGCGGGCAGCGTCTTGGCGAGATGGAGGTCTGGGCGCTCGAGGCGTACGGAGCGGCGAATACCCTGCAGGAGCTTCTCACGATCAAGAGCGACGACATGAACGGGCGGGCGAAGATCTACGAGAGCATCGTCAAGGGTGAGCCGTCTACGAGCGCCGGGGTTCCGGAGAGCTTCAACGTGCTCGTTCAGGAACTGCGCGGGCTCGCGCTCGACATCTCCATCTGGGACGGGAAGGGCAAGCAGATTCCGTTGACGGAGCGGGATGAGGAGCTCATCAACCGTCAGGGCAGCAACTTCTAATCGGAGGAATCATGAGAGACATTCAGGACTTCGACAGTATCATGATCAAGCTGGCTTCGCCCGACCAGATCCGCGCGTGGAGCTACGGCGAGGTCAAGAAGCCTGAGACGATAAACTATCGGACGCTGCGCCCTGAGAAGGACGGGCTTTTCTGCGAGCGGATTTTCGGCACGACCAAGGAGTGGGAGTGCTACTGCGGAAAGTTCAAGAGCATTCGGTACAAGGGAGTGATCTGCGACCGGTGCGGCGTTGAGGTGACTCACTTCAAGGTGCGGCGCGAGCGGATGGGGCACATCGAGCTCGCCAGCCCCGTCTCCCATATATGGTACTATCGCTCGGTTCCCAGCCGGATGGGGCTCCTGCTCGATCTCACGATTGCGGCGCTGCGATCGATTCTCTACTACGAGAAGTACATCGTGATCGATCAGGGAGATACCGAGCTCAAGCCGATGGAGCTTCTCACGGAAGAGGAGTTCATGGAAGCGAAGGAACGCTATGGAATGAGCTTCTCCGCCGGCATCGGGGCAGAGGCGGTCAGGACGCTCCTTGAGAACCTCGATCTTGATGAGTTGTCCGTCGATCTTCGGCAACAGATGATCGACAAAGGCGCAAAAGCCGACAAGCGGTTGCTCAAACGGATCGAGATCGTGGAGAATTTCCGCGATTCAGGGAATCGTCCGGAATGGATGATCGTCGACGTGATTCCTGTGATTCCTCCGGAGCTCAGACCCATGGTCCAGCTCGACGGGGGGCGCTTCGCGACGAGCGATCTGAACGATCTGTACCGACGGGTCATCAACCGGAACAACCGCCTCAAGCGACTGATGGCGCTGAACGCTCCGGATATCATCATCCGGAACGAGAAACGGATGCTCCAGGAAGCCGTCGACGCGCTCTTCGATAACAGCAAGAAGAAGCGTGTCGTGAAAGGAGCGAGTAATCGTCCGCTGAAGAGCCTGTCCGACATGCTGAAGGGCAAGCAGGGTCGGTTCAGGCAGAATCTGCTCGGCAAGCGGGTGGACTACTCGGGCCGCTCGGTCATCGTGGTCGGTCCGGAGCTCAGGCTGCACCAGTGCGGGCTCCCGACCAAGATGGCGCTCGAGCTCTACAAGCCGTTCATCATGAAGAAGCTCGTCGAGAAGGACGTGGTCTACAACATCAAGAAGGCGAAGACGCTCGTCGAGCAGGAGACGCCCGAGGTATGGGCGGTTCTCGACGAGGTCGTGCGGGAGCATCCGGTGCTTCTGAACAGGGCGCCGACGCTGCACCGACTGGGGATTCAGGCGTTTGAGCCGGTTCTCGTGGGCGGGAAAGCGATACGGCTGCACCCGCTGGTCTGCCACGCGTTCAACGCCGACTTCGACGGTGACCAGATGGCGGTGCACGTACCCCTGACGCAGGCGGCGCAGATCGAGTGCTGGACGCTCATGTTGAGCTCGCGCAATCTGCTGAATCCGGCGAACGGGTCTCCGATTGTCTTCCCGAGCCAGGACATGGTTCTCGGGATCAACTATCTCACACGGCACCGCTCCGGTGGGCGGGGTGAGGGCAAACACTTCAGCAGCCCGGACGAAGTGCTCCTGGCGCTCGATGCGCGAAGCATTGAGTACGCGACGCTGGTGAAGGTGCCCATGGACGGGAAGGTGATCGAGACGACCGCCGGGCGGCTGATCTTCAACCTGGACATGCCGGAAGAGCTGGAGTACGTCAACGAATCCCTTGGCGACAAGGAGCTGCGGTCGCTTATCTCCCGTGCGTACGCGGAGGAGGGGCCGCACGTGACGGTGAAGATGCTCGACGCGATCAAGCGGCTCGGTTTCCGGTACGCCACGTTGTTCGGCGCGACGATTGGCATTGACGACATCAAGGTGCCCGCCAACAAGCCGAAGATGATTGAGGCCGCGAACACTGAGGTCAATGCGATTCAGAATCAGTACCTGCAGGGTCATATCACCAACGAGGAACGGTACAACCGGGTCGTTGAGGTCTGGAGCAAGACGAATGAGGACCTCACCAACGTCATGATGAAGAATCTGCGGGAGGATAACTACGGGTTCAACCCGGTCTACATGATGGCCAACTCCGGAGCCCGTGGTAGCCGCAGCCAGATTCGTCAGCTCGCGGGGATGCGGGGTCTGATGGCGAAGCCGTCGGGCGACATCATCGAGCTGCCGATCCGGAGCAACTTCAAGGAAGGGCTCTCCGTCATCGAGTTTTTCATCTCGACGAACGGCGCTCGTAAGGGGCTCGCGGACACGGCGCTGAAGACCGCCGATGCCGGATATCTGACCAGACGACTCGTCGACATCGCGCAGGACGTCGTGATAACCGAAGACGATTGCGGCACGATCAACGGCATTGACACTGTCGCTCTGAAGGACGGAGAGGAGGTCGTTGAGTCGCTTGCCGACCGGATTTCCGGCCGGTACACGCTCGAACGTGTCAAGCATCCGATTACCGGCGAGATCATCGTCGATGTAAACGAAGAGATCTCTGACGAGAAGTCGACGGAGATCGAGCAGGCCGGTATAGAGTCGGTGCGTATCCGTACGGTTCTCACCTGCGAGGCGAGTCACGGAGTGTGCCGCCGGTGCTACGGGCGGAATCTGGCGACCAACCGACCGGTCGATATAGGTGAGGCGGTCGGGATCATCGCGGCCCAGAGTATTGGGCAGCCGGGTACGCAGCTGACGATGCGGACCTTTCACATCGGTGGGGCCGCGACGAAAACGAGCGAGGAGAACCGCACCTACCTGCGATACCCGGTCCTGGTAAGAGATATTCAGGGTAGTCTTGTCGAGATCTCGCCGGGGGTGAAGCTCTTCACTCGTAAGGGGTATGTGAGTGTTGCCCGCGTGCTCGATGAGGTGGTCATTGAAAAGAAGGACAGGTTGCAGGTCTCCGACGGGGACCGGGTCTCCACCGGAGATGTCGTCCTCAAGCGAGGCAAGCAGGAGATCACCGCAGATGCAAACGCCTACGCGGTTCTGCGGGAGGCCGACGGGCTGCTGCTCTTCGTCGCGCAGGACCAGACGCTCGAGGTTCGCAACGGCGCCGAGGTTCTCGTCGGGGAGGGCGATCTTGTCGCTGCCGAAGAACCTATTGCCGTATTCGACCCGTTCAGCGAGCCGATCATCTGCGAGTACAACGGGACCGTTGAGTTCAAGGACGTTGTGCAAGGGACAACGCTCAAAGAGGAGATCAACGAAGACACCGGCAATGTAGAGAAGAAGATTACCGAGTTCACGCTCGAGAGCCTGCAGCCACGGATCGTCATCAACGACGATTCGGGCGAAGAGGTTGCCACCTACTACCTGCCCGGCTCAGCGTACCTGAACGTGGAGAACGGCGAGAAGGTGAAGGCCGGGCGTATCCTAGCGAAGCTTCTTCGGGAGAGCGTGAAGACGCGTGATATCACCGGTGGTCTGCCTCGCGTCGGTGAGCTCTTTGAGGCCCGACGTCCGAAAACCGGGTCGGTTCTCGCGCAGGTGAGTGGCACCGTCAACTTCCGCCCGATTGTGAAGGGGAAGCGCGTCATCATTGTCGAGGATGAGCACGGCAAGGAGTTCAAACACCTCGTGCCCATGGGAAAGCATCTTTTCGTGCGGCAGGGAGATGCCGTGAAGGCCGGTGAGATGCTCTGCGAGGGGACGATCGACCCTCACGATATCCTTCAGATTCTCGGCGAGAACGCGCTCCAGTCTTTCCTGGTGAACGAGGTCCAGGAAGTCTACCGGCTGCAGGGCGTCAATATCAATGACAAGCATATTGGCGTGATCATCCGTCAGATGATGCGCAAAGTCGAGATCGTAGGCGTGGGCGACACGAACTTCATCTTCGGGCAGCAGGTGGACAAGTACCGCTTCCATGAGGAGAACCGCAAGGTGATGCGGGAAGGCGGGCAGCCCGCGATCGCACGGCCGCTGCTGCTTGGCATCACGCGCGCCAGCCTGAACATCGACAGCTTCATCTCGGCCGCAAGCTTCCAGGAGACGACGCGCGTTCTCACGAACGCGGCGATCGCAGGCTCGACCGATCTGCTTCGAGGACTCAAGGAGAACGTGATCATTGGCCACCTGATTCCGGCGGGCACGGGTATACGGGACTACCGGAACATCCGGCTCTTCGATGAGCACCGGGACGACCTCGACGCGCATATGCAGCAGATACTCGAGCAGCGAGCTCGCGAGCGGGAGCTCGAGGAACAGCAGGCCAAGGAAGAGGCGGAGATGCTCGAACAGTAGGCCGCGGAAGACGACCGGGGAGAATGGGCCCCGGTCGTGACAATGGGCCCCGGTCGTCTTGACACCGCACAGGCCTGTTGGTACATTACTGGCTCACGTACGAAGAAAGGGAGTGCTCAGGAAGCATGCCAACCATCAATCAGCTGATCCGAAACGGGCGGAAGACCATAAAGAAAGGGACAAAGTCGCCCGCATTGCAGGCTTGCCCGCAGAAGCGAGGAGTGTGCACGCGCGTCATGACGATCACTCCCAAGAAACCGAACTCGGCCCTTCGAAAGGTGGCGCGCGTCAGGCTCACCAACGGGATCGAGGTAACGGCGTATATACCGGGAATCGGGCACAATCTTCAGGAGCACTCCGTAGTGCTGCTTCGGGGAGGCCGAATCAAGGACCTTCCGGGTGTCCGGTACCACATCGTGCGCGGCGCGAAGGATACCCTTGGCGTTGATGACAGACGTAAGGCGCGCTCGAAGTACGGGACCAAGCGACCGAAGGCGTAGGTGGAAAGATGCCAAGACGACACATTGTACCACGAAAGCAGGCTGTTCCGGATCCTCGTTTCGGTAGCGCGGTCGTTGCGAAGTTCGTCGCCCGGATGATGCTCGACGGCAAGAAGTCTGTCGCGCAGAAGGTATTCTATGGAGCGATGGACGATATTGACCGTAAGGGAGACGCCACGTCGCTTGACGTCTTCTTGAAGGCGATCGATAACGTCAAGCCGGCGGTCGAAGTCAAGAGCCGCAGGGTTGGTGGCTCAACGTACCAGGTGCCCGTTGAGGTTCGTGAGAGCAGGCGCGAGGCGCTGGCGATGCGGTGGCTCATCGCGGCCGCGCGAAGTCGGAGCGGACGCAGCATGAGTCAGAAGCTCAGTGGTGAGATCATGGACGCAGCGAACCAGTCCGGGAATGCGTTCAAGAAGAAGGAAGATACCCATAGAATGGCCGATGCAAACAAGGCCTTCTCCCATTATCGCTGGTAGAGCGATAATGCCGGCAGAAACCCGTGAGGGTTTCTGCACGCCGAGCCGCACATCGGTTCGGTGCTGATCTTTCACAGCTCCGCTTGAGCCTACTCAAGCAGTGCAGACCAAACCGGTCGTCTCTTTCGCAGGAGAGCTGGTTGGCAGGATTGTTCGGCACGCAGTCCTGCTGAGCGAGAGTGCCGCGAGATGGCAAGGTGGTCGCGATTCTTCGAGTACGATTGTGGTACTCGTCTCGCGTTTTGCCGGTTCTGCCGGCCCCACCTTACAATACAGTGTTCGCAATCGATCCATTCGTGGATCGCGAAATACAGCGCTAGGAACGGACCACGGGTTCGTGGCAAGACCCAAGGAGGGCGGAATGGCTAAGGAGAAGTTTGCGAGGACGAAGCCCCATATCAACGTCGGCACCATAGGCCACGTCGACCATGGTAAGACGACGCTGACTGCGGCGATCACGATGATCAGCTCGGCACGGCTCGGCTCGGGCAAGATCATGAGCTACGAGGAGATCGACAACGCTCCCGAGGAGAAGGCTCGCGGCATCACGATCAACACGCGGCACGTAGAGTATGAGTCGGAGAACCGCCACTACGCGCATGTGGACTGCCCGGGGCACGCGGACTACATCAAGAACATGATCACCGGCGCCGCGCAGATGGACGGAGCCGTCCTCGTCGTTTCCGCTCCGGACTCGGTCATGCCGCAGACGCGTGAGCACATCCTCCTTGCGCGACAGGTCGGCGTTCCTGCGATCATCGTTTTCTTGAACAAGACCGACCAGGTCGACGATCCCGAGCTCATTGAGCTTGTCGAGGAAGAGGTTCGCGAGGTGCTCAATGAGTACGAGTTCCCCGGTGACGAGATTCCCATCATCAAGGGAAGCGCCTTCGACGCGATGAGCAATCCGGGCGACGAGGAGAAGATCAAGCCGATCCTCGAGCTCATGGAAGCGATGGACACGTACTTCCCGCTCCCTGAGCGTGCGGTGGATCTCGACTTCCTCATGCCGATCGAGGATATCTTCTCGATCCAGGGCCGTGGAACCGTTGTCACCGGTCGTATCGAGCGCGGCATTGTCCATGTGAATGACAAGGTCCAGATTATCGGAATCCGTGATACGAAGGAGACCGTCGTTACCGGTGTCGAGATGTTCAACAAGTTGCTCGATGAAGGGCAGGCCGGAGACAACATCGGAGCGCTGCTCCGTGGTATCGACAAGAACGATGTCGAGCGCGGACAGGTTCTTGCGAAGCCCGGCTCAATCACGCCGCATACGAAGTTCAAGGGAACCATCTATGCCTTGAGCAAGGAAGAAGGCGGTCGCCATAGTCCGTTCTTCACCGGGTATCGTCCGCAGTTCTATTTCCGCACCACCGATATCACGGGTACTGTTGCGCTTCCCGAAGGGAAGGAGATGGTGATGCCCGGCGACAATACCGAGATTATCTGTGAGTTGATCCATCCGATCGCCATGGACCGTGGGCTGCGGTTTGCGATCCGGGAGGGTGGCCGAACGGTTGCCTCCGGTCAGGTTATTGAGATTCTTGAGTAAGGCGGGTGGAGCCTCACCATGCGGTGAGGCTCCTTGCGATTGGAGGCAGCATGGCTAACGACAGGATTCGGGTTCGACTTCGAGGCTTTGATACTGAGCTTGTAGACCAGAGTGCGAAGTCTATCGTGCAGACGGTCCAGAAGTCGGGCGCCAGGGTGTCCGGCCCGATTCCGTTGCCCACGCGCATCAACAAGTTCACTGTGCTGCGGTCTCCGCATGTGAACAAGAAGGCGCGTGAGCAGTTCGAGATGCGCACGCACAAGCGGTTGATCGATATCATGGAGCCGACGCCGGCGGTCATGGATGCGCTTATGAAGCTCGAGCTGCCGGCGGGAGTCGACGTCGAGATCAAGCAATAGGGCCGTTCGTGGCTCGGCGGTACAGGAAGACAAATGCTTGGGTTGATTGGAAAGAAAGTAGGCATGACGCAGATCTTCAACGACTACGGAGAGCTCATGCCGGTCACCGTGATCAGGATAGAGCCGAATCTCGTCGTTGATCGACGTACCGTCGAGCGGAACGGGTACGATGCCGTCGTGCTTGGCGCCTCTGATGCCAAGCCGTCACGTCTGACTGCCCCGGTGCTCGGCCAGTACAAGAAGAATGATCTGACGCCGAAGCGGCGCATGGTAGAGATGAGGGATTTTGATCGTGAGTGCGCGATCGGAGACACGCTCGGCGTGGAGGTCTTCGAGAATTCCGTCTTCGTCGATGTCACGGGGACTTCGAAGGGGAAGGGCTACCAGGGCGTGATGAAGCGTCATGGTTTCGGCGGCGGACGCAAGACGCACGGCAGCAAGTTCCACCGCGCAGGCGGTTCGACTGGTATGGCCGCCTGGCCGTCAAAGGTTCAGAAGGGCACGAAGATGGCCGGCCGCATGGGCGGGGTACAGCGGACTGCTCAGAACCTTCGGATCGTGAGTATCGACGCGGAGCGGCAGATGTTGCTCGTGAACGGGGCTATCCCCGGGGCGCGTGACGGTTACGTGATCGTTCAGACCGCCAGGAAGAAGGGTTAGAAGATGGACATGAAAGTCCTGTCGATAACGGGTGAGGAGCTGCGCTCGATCACGCTCGCGGACAAGGTGTTTGGGCGACCGGTTTCGGACGGCGTCATTTACCACGCGATCCGTAACGAGCTGGCGAATGCTCGAGTCGGTACAGCAAAGACGAAGACGCGCAGCGAAGTTGCCGGAAGCCATCGCAAGCCATGGAGACAGAAAGGAACCGGACGCGCGCGTGCCGGTACATATCAGAGTCCGGTGCGTGTTGGTGGTGGTGTGGCGTTTGGACCGCAGCCGCGCGACTACTCGTACCGAATGCCGAAGAAGATGAAGCGTGCCGCGATGATGTCGCTGCTGAGTCAGAAGGTCAGTGAAGACCGGCTCGTCGTGGTCGAAGACTTCACAGTCGAGGACGGCAAGACCAGGAGGTTGGCTGAGATCATCCGTGGTCTCACGTCGCAGGAGCGAACGGTGCTCATCCTTGGCGACGACGATGCCCTGATCAAGCGGGCCGGTCGGAATATCCCCTGGCTCAGCTACCTGTCGTACAATCGATTGAGGGCTCACGATCTGTTCTATGGCCAGCGAATCGTCCTGACCGAAACCGCGGCGCAGAAGCTGAACGACTTCTACGGCAGTGAGGAGTGAGTATGGACGCTGATCGGGTGATCATTGAGCCGCTGCTGACGGAAAAGACAAATCGGATGAGAGAGTCGCACACCTATGCCTTCCGCGTGGATCCGCGGGCGAACAAGCTCGAGGTGAAGAACGCTCTCGAACAGATGTTCGACGTGCATCCCCTTGCGTGCCGCATCGTCAATGTCAAAGGGAAGCCAAAGAGAGTTCGCTATCGGAAGGGGTATACGTCGGCCTGGAAGAAAGCGATCGTGACGCTCCCGCCGGGGGAGACGATCAGCATCTTCGAGGGAGCCTGATATGGGATTGAAGGAATATAACCCAAAGACGCCGGGGCTGCGCTATCGTACAACGCTGGACTTCAGCGATCTGGACAAGCAGGACTCCCAGAAGCCGTTGACAAAGGGTTCGGGTTTTTCCGCCGGGCGGGATTCTGCCGGACGGATCAGTGTGCGGCGGAAAGGGGGTCGACACAAGCGGCTCTATCGCACGGTTGACTTCCGGCGCGACAAGATGAACGTTCCGGGCAGGATCGACTCGATTGAGTACGACCCGAACCGTAGCGCCAACATCGCGCTTGTTGTCTATGCTGACGGCGAGAAGCGGTACATACTCGCGCCGCGTGGGTTGCGTCGCGGGATGACTGTTCTCGCGGCCGACAATGCGCCGCCCACGGTCGGGAATTCTCTACCGCTCGAAGGCGTCCCTCTGGGGACAACGGTGCACAACGTAGAGTTGCAGTTCGGGCGCGGCGGCCAGTTGGCACGTTCCGCGGGCACCGGTGCCGTCGTTGTTGCTCGCGATAAGGACTATGTGACGCTGAAACTTCCGTCGGGTGAGATGCGGATGGTGTTTCGGCGGTGTCGGGCGACGATCGGTGCCGTCGGTAACGAAGACCACATGAACGTGAGCCTTGGGAAGGCCGGCCGGGCTCGGCACCTGGGTCGTCGGCCAAAGGTCCGGGGTGTTGTCATGAACCCCGTTGACCATCCGCATGGCGGCGGCGAGGGCCGCACTTCCGGCGGTCGACATCCGGTGAGTCCCTGGGGCCAGCAGGCGAAAGGCTACAAGACGCGGAAGAAGCGGAAGAAGTCGAGCAAGTTCATCGTCAAGCGACGGAAATAGGAGCGCGGCGTGTCACGATCAGTGAAGAAAGGTCCGTTCATAGAGAAGAGTCTCTATTCGCGGGTGGTTGATATGAGCAAGAGCGGGCAGAAGAAGATGATCAAGACGTACTCGCGAACGAGCACGATCATCCCGGAGATGGTTGGACTGACCATCAGCGTGTACAACGGGAAGACATGGGTCCCGGTATATGTCACCGAGAATCTCGTCGGACATAAGCTTGGTGAGTTCGCACCGACGCGGCTGTTTCGTGGGCATGCGGGTAGCGACCGAAAGGCGAGGAGGTAGCGATGGCGAGCTCGACCGGGTATCGTGCGGTTGCGCGATATCTGCTTGTTTCACCGTTCAAGGTCAGGCCTGTTGCGGACGCGGTGCGTCGACGACCCTACTCGGAAGCGGTCGCGATCCTCGATCATCTTCCTCAGAAGGGAGCCGGTTTGATCAGGAAGGTTCTGAAATCGGCTGCAGCGAATGCGCTGGTTCAGAACAAGGAACTGGACGAGGACATGCTCTATGTGAAGGAGCTTCGGGTCGATGAGGGCCCGCGACTGAGACGGGTGTGGTTTCGGGCCCGTGGACGGGCGGATCTGCTGCACAAGCGAATGAGCCACATCACGGCGGTGGTCGACGAGATAGGGCGATCGGGGGACTAGATGGGACAGAAGGTAAATCCGTACGGGATGCGTCTCGGCATCAACAAGGGATGGAGATCAAAGTGGTACGTGGACCCTCGGGAGTACGCGAATACATTACACGAAGATCTCAAGCTGCGACGTATCCTGGAAGAACTGCCGGAGACACGCAATGCCGAGATTGCGGAGGTCGAGATCATCCGGCACCCGCAACGGATCACGTTGATGATTCAGACGTCGCGGCCGGGCGTTATCATAGGAACCAAGGGATCCAATATTGAGAAGATCGGTGCTGCTCTGCAGAAGGCTGCCGGAAAGAAGATCCAGATCAAGATCAAGGAGATCAAGCGACCGGAGACGAATGCACAGATCGTGGCGCTGAACGTCGCGCGGCAGCTTCGCACACGCAGCTCGTTCCGTCGGACCCTCAAAATGGCGATCAGCAGCGCGATCAAGGCCGGAGTTCCCGGCATCAAGATTCGGATAGGCGGGCGGCTCGGTGGCGCAGAGATGTCCCGGGTGGAGACGCAGAAGTCCGGGCGGATCCCGCTACATACGTTGCGTGCGGACATCGACTACGGTTTCGCCACGGCGAACACGACCTTCGGGTCGATAGGCGTGAAGGTCTGGATATTCAACGGCGAGGTCCTCCGGAAGGATACCAAGGAAGATGCCGGTCTTCTGGTGCGCAAGGGTCGCGATACCCGTGAACGCGCCGGGGCAAGGAGCGAGTAATGCTGAGCCCGAAACGAACGAGATATCGGAAGAAGCAGAGACGGGTAAAGCGCACGATGCTCGGTGCGGCTACTCGGGGCAACGAACTGTCTTTTGGAGATCACGGGCTGGTGTCGATGGACAGCGGCTGGATAACCAATCGTCAGATCGAAGCGGCTCGTATTGCGATGACCAGGCACATGAAGCGAGGCGGCAAGGTGTGGATCCGGATCTTTCCGGACATCCCCTATACGAAGAAGCCCGCCGAAACGCGGATGGGGAAGGGGAAAGGTGCCCCTGAGCACTGGGTTGCCGCCGTGCAGCCCGGCACCGTGATGTTTGAGATCGCGGGCGTGGATTCCGGACTCGCCGACTCTGCGATGAAGCTGGCGTCCAGCAAGCTGCCCATCAAGACCAAGTTCGTGTCACGCAGGGGGCTCGTCGATGCGTAATTCTTTCAAGGAACTGACGTTCGAGGAGCTCCTTCAGCGTCGCGAGGAGCTGAAGAAGCGGTATCGCGAGTTACGGTTCAACATGGTGGTCGGACATGTGGATAATCCGCTCGAGAAGCGGACGCTCCGGCGGCAGATCGCTCGTCTCAACATGCTCATTTACAACCACGCTGACGTCGCCGAGATGGCGGAGGAGTGATGATGGCTGATAGCGATAACACGAGCAGGGTTGCGCCCACGAAGACCAGGCTCGTCTACCAGGGGCGCGTGGTCAGCGACAAGATGGACAAGACGATCGTGGTCGAAGTCACGAACCGTACGGTCCACAGGTTGTACAAGAAGTATGTGACATTGAGCAAGCGACTGAAGGCTCACGACGAACAGAATGAAGCACACGTCGGCGACACCGTGCGGATCGTGTCGGCGCGTCCGATCAGCAAAGAGAAACGATGGCGGCTGCTCGAGATCGTCGAGCGGGCTCGCTAAGAGGGTAGCGCAATGATTCAGATGAACACGTTCTTGAACGTTGCGGACAACAGCGGTGCGAAGCGGGTCCAGTGCATCAAGGTGCTCGGAGGATCCAAGCGGAAGTACGCGGGGGTCGGTGACATTGTTGTTGTTGCTGTGAAGGACGCCCTGCCAGGCGCTCCGGTCAAGAAGGGCAATGTTGAGCGAGCGGTGATAGTGCGTACTCGTAAGGAGTACAAGCGACTTGACGGAACCTACATCCGCTTCGACGATAACGCATGCGTAATCGTGGATGCCGCGGAGAACCCGAAGGGGAAGCGGATTTTCGGGCCGGTCGCTCGGGAGTTGCGAGACGGAGACTTCATGAAGATTGTTTCGCTCGCGCCTGAGGTATTGTAGAGGAGCTTGGTCATGGCGAAGTATCGGATTAGAAAAGATGATCAGGTGAAGGTCATTGCCGGGAAGGACAAGGGAAAGGTAGGGCGCGTCCTGCGTGTAGATCGGGATGCCGGCCGAGTCCTCGTCGAGGGCGTGAACCTTGCCAGGAAGGCTATGAGGAAGAAGCGGCAGGAAGACCGGGGTGGAATCATGGACATTGAAATGCCCATACATATCTCCAACGTCATGCTCATGACCAGGAGCGGGGAGACAACCAGACTCGGGGCCAGAATCGAAAGAGACGCAAAGACGCGCATCGCTCGGAAGAGCGGTGAGGCGGTATAGGTGAAGGTCTGATGGCAGATACGAAGTACGTACCGGAACTGAGGCGGATGTACCGCGACCAGGTCGCGACGGAGCTCATGGAAGAGTTCGGGTATAAGACACCCATGCAGCTTCCAAGGCTCGAGAAGATTGTGCTGAGTATGGGTGTTGGAGAGGCGATTCAGAACAAGAAGCTTCTCGACTCCGCTGTGACGGAGCTCGGCATGATCGCGGGCCAACGAGCAGTCAAGACGAAAGCTCGGAAGTCTGTCGCGAACTTCAAGGTCCGTCAGGGAATGGAGATCGGCGCGCGTGTGACGTTACGGGGAACCAGAATGTGGGACTTCCTGTACCGGCTCGTGAATGTGGCGCTTCCGCGCGTAAAGGACTTTCGTGGGGTGAATCCCAACTCGTTCGACGGTCATGGAAACTACGCGCTGGGTGTTACGGAGCAGATCATCTTTCCTGAGATCGACTATGACAAGATCGAGCGAGTCAGCGGTCTGAACATTGCGATCTGTACGACCGCAACGACCGACCAGGAAGCGAAGCGGCTGCTCGACAAGCTCGGTATGCCGTTCAGGAAGTAGGAGGCGATTCAAGCGATGGCCAAGAAGTCAATGATCATCAAGGCGCAGCGCCCGCCGAAGTACAGTACCCGGCTCGTTCGCCGGTGTAGAGTGTGCGGGCGACCTCGAGGATACATGCGTACGTTCCAGATGTGCCGTGTCTGCTTCAGGAAGTATGCCAGTGAGGGCATGATTCCGGGCGTGACGAAGTCGAGCTGGTAGGAGAGGTGTATGAGCGTTTCTGATCCTGTAGCCGATATGCTGACGAAGATACGGAATGCCGCTCTCGCGAAGTTCGAGAAGGTCGACATTCCCACGTCGAAGTTGAAGCTTGAGATCGTCAAGATTTTGAAGAATGAAGGGTACATCAAGAATTTCAAGAAGGTCACGGAAGGCAACCTCACCGTGATCCGTATCTTCCTGAAATACGATGATGCTGGGAGCCCGATTATCAAAGGGCTGCAGAAGGTGTCGACGCCGGGGCGCCGGGTCTACACGGGGTACAAGAAGATGCCGCGTGTCTACAGCGGCTATGGCACGCTCATCGTGTCCACCTCCGAAGGAGTGACCACGGGGCGAAAGGCGCTCGAGCGGAAGGTTGGCGGCGAGCTGATCTGCTCGGTCTGGTAGGAGAGAAGTATGTCACGAATAGGAGTTCTGCCGATTCCCCTGCCGAAGGGCGTGACGGTAGACGTGCAACCTGAACAGGTTGCCGTGAAGGGGCCTCGCGGGGAACTGTCACAGAAGTACTCTCGTGACGTTTCGGTTGAAGTAAACGATGACCTTGTAGTCGTCCGGAGAAAGGACGAGTCGAAGGTGTCGAAAAGCATGCACGGTCTGTACCGCAATCTGATTCGCAACATGGTGATCGGGGTGTCTGATGGATTCACGAAGACCCTTGTCATCAACGGAGTTGGATACCGCGCCGAAGTGCAGGGCAATGCGCTGGTCCTGAATCTGGGATACTCGAATCCGATTGAGTATCCGATCCCGGAAGAGGTGTCGATCAGCTGTGATGGTCCGACGAAGATCATCGTCAGCGGAAACGACAAGCAACGGGTAGGTCAGGTTGCGGCGGAGATCCGATCGGTGCGTCCACCAGAGCCCTATAAGGGTAAGGGCGTGCGGTACGAGGATGAGTATGTGCGTCGGAAGGTCGGCAAGGCCGGCGTGAAGTAGGGTGGAGCAATGAAGCGACTGACAGAGAAGCGGACGAGACGGAAACGACGCAAGATGTCTATCCGGCGGAAGATCGTCGGAACGCCGGAGCGGCCGCGGCTTACGGTGTTCAAGAGTAACCGTCATCTCTATGCGCAGGTGATCGACGACTCCGACGGAAAGACGTTGGTCGCGGTATCGAGCATGAGCGGAGACACGAGAGGCATCAAACCGACCGTTGCCGATGGCGCGAAACTCGGTGAAGCGATCGGGACCAGGATGAAAGAGCTGAAGATCTCTGAGGTGGTGTTCGACCGTAACGGCCATCTCTATCACGGAGTCATCAAGGCCGTTGCGGATGGCGCCAGGAAAGCCGGAATCACGTTGTAGGAGGCGGTCGTGGACCAGGACAGAGAGTTTACCGAGAAGCTGATCAAGCTGAACCGCGTCGCCAAGGTCGTCAAGGGTGGGCGTCGATTCTCCTTTTCCGCTCTTATCGTCGTCGGCGACAAGAATGGCCGGGTTGGATACGGCTACGGGAAGGCCAATGACGTCGCCGAAGCGATCCGCAAAGGCGTTGAACGAGCCAAGAATCACATGGTGACGGTTCCCATGAAGCAGGCAACGATCCCCCACTGGATTCAGGGTGAGTTCAAGAGCGCGAAGGTGCTCATGAAGCCCGCGGCGCCCGGAACGGGTATCATCGCGGGAGGTCCGGTGCGCGCCGTCATGGAGGTCGCCGGGATCAACGATGTGCTGAGTAAGTCTCTTGGGAGCCAGAACGCCGTGAATATCGTCAAGGCGGTATTCGAGGGGCTCGAGGGCTTGATGGATGCGCGCACGGTAGCGCGCGGTCGCGGCAAGACGATCAAGGACATGTGGGGTTGAGTATGGCACGGTTGCGAATCACGCTCGTGAAGAGTCCGATCGGCAGTCTGCCCAGGCATCGGAAGACGGTACGGGCGCTTGGGCTTCGCAAGATGCACCAGACGGTCGAGAAGAACGATGGGCCGGCGATCCGAGGCATGGTACACGCAGTGAACCACATGGTGCGGCTGGAGGAGATTGACTGATGGCACTCTTGAGGCGTCCGGATGGGGCGCGGCGACAACGGAAGAGACTCGGTCGCGGGCCAGGCAGCGGTCACGGCACTACGGCAGGAAAGGGCACCAAGGGCCAGAACTCGCGCTCCGGAGGCGGTGTGCGTCCAGGGTTCGAAGGCGGGCAGATGCCTCTGTACCGGCGTATTGCCAGGCGGGGCTTCTCCAACTATCGGTACAAGATCGAGTATACGACGGTAAGCGTCGAGACGCTTGACAGCCGGTACGATGCCGGGGCCACCGTGAGTCTGGAAACGCTTCGTGAACACCGGCTAATTGGCGGCAACGACCGGTACGTGAAGGTACTCGGGGATGGCGAGGTTTCGAAGCAGCTCGTCGTGGTGGGGCTCAAGCTCTCAGCGTCGGCTCGGCGGAAGATAGAAGCCGCCGGCGGAAGCGTTCAGGAGCGGGTTCCGGCTGCTGCCGGAGCCGGGGACGACAGCGCGGGCGGTCCCGCAACCACGGCCGCCGCGACCGACAACGAGGATGACGAATAGGTATGGCGAGTAATCCGCTGGCTGACATTTTCCGCATACGGGAGTTGCGCGACCGCATACTCTTCACTGTGGGAATTCTCCTGATACATCGACTGGGGTCTCACCTGCCGATACCGGGTATCAACGTCAATGCGCTGCAGGCCTATTTCCTGACGCAGGCCGGGCAGAACGGACTCACGATCACCGATTATCTCGACTTCTTCTCCGGCGGGGCCTTCTCGCAGTTCTCGGTCTTCATGCTCGGGATAATGCCCTACATAAGCATGACCATCATCATGCAGCTGCTACTCCTTGTGTTTCCCAAGCTGAAGAAGATCTCGCAGGAAGAGGGAGGGCGCAAGCGGATACAGCGCTACAACCGGTACGGTACGGTGCTCATCTGCCTGGTGCAGGGTTTCGCCGTGACGGTCTATGCAGACAGCATACCCAACGCGATCACCATGTCGAGAGGACTGTACACCTTTGTCTCCCTGCTGACGGTGACTACCGGAACGGTCTTCCTGATGTGGCTCGGTGAGCAGATCAACCAACGCGGAATAGGGAATGGAATTTCGCTGATCATCTTCACCGGAATAGTGGCTCGCATGCCACGGGCCGTGTGGAGTCTCATCCAGGCGGTACAGCGCGATGAACTCAATCCGGTCTTCGTGATCGTCGTGCTCGGGATGTTCGTCGGGGTCGTGGCGCTCGTAATCTACGAACAGCGCGGCCAGCGCAAGATCCCCGTGCATTACGCCAAGCGGGTCGTTGGGCGGAGGATGTACGGCGCGCAGAACACGTATGTTCCGTTCAAGATCAACCCTTCCGGCGTTATCCCGGTGATCTTTGCAAGCTCGATCATGGTGTTCCCGCTGCAGATTGCTGAGAGCCTGGGCCAGAACGTTCCCTGGTTGGCCAACTTTGCACGGTGGTTGCGGCCTGGTGGCGCGCCGTACCTGATTATCTACACCTTGATGATCATATTTTTCGCGTACTTCTACACACAGGTCACCCTCAACCCGGTGGAAATATCGAAGAACATCCGGGAGAACGGGGGATCTATTCCGGGGATCCGTCCGGAGAAGATGGAGGAGTACTTCACTCGTATCCTGAATAGGATTATCTTGCCGGGGTCACTGTTCCTGGCCTTCATTGCGGTGATACCGACGATTCTTCAACAGCTCTTCGGGTTTCCGCAGGATGTTGCATTCCTGATGGGCGGCACATCGCTGCTGATCATGGTCGGTGTCGATCTTGATCTGATGTCTCAGATCGAGGGATCGCTGAGGATGCACCATCACGAGGGTCTGACCAAGCGAGGCCGGATCCGTTCCCGCAATTTGTAGGAGTTGACGTATGAAAGTTCGAGTGAGCGTCAGGCCGATGTGCGACAAGTGTCAGGTTATTCGGCGGCGTGGGGTTGTCCGCATCATATGCAGCAACCCGAAGCACAAACAGCGACAGCGATAAGAGAAGGAGTGCGATGTGGCTCGTATAGCTGGAATTGACCTGCCGAACAAGCCGGTGGCGATTGCCTTGACGTACATCTTTGGCATTGGCCGCTCGAGCGCAGAAGCGATCTGCGACAAGACCGGTGTGCCCAAAGGCGCACGGATGAATGAGATCAGTGCAGAAGACGTCAACAAGCTGCGCAATGTGATCGAGAACGACTACAAGGTGGAGGGGCGTCTGCGGACCGAGTCTTCGCTGAACGTAAAGCGATTGATGGACATTGGATGCTATCGTGGCCTGCGGCACCGCCGAGGGCTTCCCGTGCGTGGGCAGCGTACGAGGACGAACGCGCGTACCCGAAAGGGTCGAAAGAAGACCGTCGCCGGGAAGAAGAAGGCCGTCTAAGGAGTAGGCAATGGCGAAGACAACACGGAAGAAGAAGGAAAAGCGGTCAGTATTTGAGGGGAATGTCTATATCCAGGCGACCTTCAACAACACTATAGTTACGATCACCGACCTGACCGGGAACGGAATATCGTGGGCGAGTGCCGGATCGCTCGGATTTCGCGGTGCGAAGAAGTCGACGCCATACGCTGCTCAGACGACGGCGGAGACCGCTGCCAAGAAGGCGATAGACCTTGGGCTTCACGAAGTTCACGTGTACGTGAAAGGGCCTGGTGTGGGCCGTGAGTCGGCAATTCGAAGCTTGGGGAATCTCGGGCTCTGGGTCAAAAGTATCCGCGATGTAACACCGATTCCTCACAACGGATGCCGCCCGCGCAAGAGTCGCCGCGTCTGATCTGAAGGAGTATCTATGGCACGCAAGAACCTGCTGAAGGGCTTCAAGCGCCCCAAAGGGATCACGTTTGAGCACAGCGAGGTGAATCCGTTCTACGGGAAGTTCGTGGCCTATCCGTTTGAGAGGGGCTATGGGACGACGGTCGGGAACACACTGCGTCGCATTCTGCTTTCATCCATACAGGGGTACGCCGTCACGGCGATCAGGATCACTACCTACGATGCGGAGGGTACGGCGCACGTACTGTCAAGTGAGTATGAGTCTATCCCTTACGTGGTTGAGGATACCCCGGATATCATCAACAGGTTGAAACAGCTGCAGATCGAGCTGCCGGCGGATTCCGAGCAGAAGACCATCGTGATCGAGGTAAAGGGCAAGGGGGTCGTCACCGGCGCGGCGCTCGAAGTTGATCCAACGGTCCAGGTGAAGAACCGGGATCTGACCATCATGACAATGATGGAAGATGCCAACGTGGAGATCGAGCTGCAGATCGACCTTGGTAGAGGGTACGTCCCCGCCGAGATGAACGAGAAATACATCGAGGTGATCGGGACGATCGCGGTTGATGCGATCTTCTCACCGATTCGACGTGCACGTTACGAGGTTGAGAGCACGCGGGTTGGACAGCGCACCGACTACGACAAGCTCATCCTGGAGATCTGGACCGACGGGACCGTCCGTCCCGAAGATGCCCTTGCCGAGGCGGCAAAGATTGCCAAGGACCATTTCACCATTTTCATCAACTTTGACGAGGATGATATTCTTGGCGATGAGGATGCCGACGAGGAAGAGGAGCGGATACGTCAGCTGCTCGAGACGCCAGTCGAGGAACTGGAACTCAGTGTCCGGTCGAGTAACTGTCTGAAGAACGCCAATATCCGGTCAATCGGTGATCTTACTGCGCGTACCGAGGAAGATATTGCCAAGACGCGAAACTTCGGCAAGAAGTCGCTTCAGGAGATCAAAGAGAAGCTGAATGAGTGGAATCTGAGTCTTGGTATGACCGACTACGGCCAATTGCGGCAAGCTGTCCGAATGAAGAAGAAGAAGGACGAAGAGAATGAAGCATAGAGTTGGGTTCAACCGCTTAGGACGGAAGCCGGCGCACCGCAAAGCGCTGCATCGCAACATGGTGACCTCGCTCTTCAGGCACGAGCGTATACGGACAACGAAGGCGAAGGCGCGGGAGATCCGGCGGACCGCCGAAAAAATGATAACCCGTGCAAAGGTCGATAGCGTTCACAATCGGCGGATGATCGGGCGGGATGTCAAGGATCAGGAGATCCTCGCGAAGCTGTTCGTGGAGATTGGTCCTCGATTTTCCGGTCGGCCCGGCGGCTACACGCGGATGCTGAAGATCGGTCGGCGTCGTGGCGACGCGAGCGAGATGGTGATCCTGGAGCTCGTGCGGGAAGAGGTGGCGGAGAAGAAACCGGCCAGACAGAAGAAGCGCAAGAGTGTTGTTCCCACGGCTGAGGTAAAGCCTCCGTCCGATGAAACGCCGCCCGCAGCGTCTGATTCAGCGTCGAACGATGAGGTCGGCGTTGCCGAAGAGGATGCTGCCGGTGTTGCCGATACGGACACAGCCCCGGAATCAGAAGAGCCCGAGTCGTGAGTCGGTGTTCCCGTAGACATGAGCCTCGCCGTTTCGGCGGGGCTTTTTTGTTCTGTGTTCGGTGTGTCGGATCAGGAGAGTTGTCGATTGCGCCGATACTCAATACGATGGGCGGTAGTGGGAGGATGTGTACCCGGGTATGAGTGGAGCGCAGAAGGTCTCGCTCAGTCTCCTCGTATCGGTGCTCGTGTTCAGCGTGCTCGCGGTCCTCGCGTTTGCGGATGGGTTCCGGATACTCGAGACTCGCTTCTACATTCCTCGTGTTGAGGAGAGCGTGCGGTTGCGCGCGAGGACGACCGCCGAGCTGTATGACCGATTCCACGCCACAAACATCGCTCGTTTTCAGGAGTTCACGATCGAGCCCGCCGTCAGGGCGGCCTTTCGCATCAACGCCTCCGCGGCCGAGATCCGGGAGCGGCGCAATCGGTTGGATCTTCTGGATCAGCAGCTCTCGTCGCTCGACCGTGTTCGCATCATCGACGTGGCTGCCACCGAGCTCCACTACAGCTCTGATCCATCTGACTATACCGAGACAGGCGCCCAACGTGTCTATCTCCGGCCGGACCAGGTTTCCGCAGACGAGCCGATCTCCCTTGCCTCTCTTGCCTACTACGACCGGCTTCCGGAGGTAGGATCACTACCTTCCGGCGATGCTCTTCCGGAGCCCGGGGTGTTTCTCGAACCGACGCGGAACCAGTTCATCTACCGATTGCCGGCGGTAGACGGCGCCGGCGTGATGCAGGGCGTCATGCTCTTCTATGTGAACACGCTCGACCTTCGTACAGCGATACTTCGTGCGGGACTGATGGGCATAGGAGACGTCGTACGGATCGTGAACTCGGACGGTCTGATCGCGAATGCGCCCATGCGGTTTGCCGATCGGCTCGCGGACGCGGCTGCCGACGACTGGGCGGCCATCGCCCGGGTCGACGGGCGTCGAACGCTGACGGGGGCTATACCTGTTCCCGGGAATCGGGAGTCGGATGAGCCCGTCCGGGCATCATACGAAGCGTTCGGGATGCAGAGCGACCTGGGAGGGATCCTGGTATTCCTCGAGCCATCTGCATCACTGGACATGCCGGTGCTTCTCCGGTACACGCTCCTTGCCGCTGTGTTCCTGACGACGTTCCTGATTGTCTTTCTCCTCCTCAATCTTCGGCAGGACGCGATCATCGTCATTTCAGACCGGGTGAAACGGTTTCAGATCGCTCTCCTGCGGGAGTATATGGAAAACCGTCGGGAGGTCGACTTCCGTCGGTGGAAATCCGAGCTCGAGGACAGGCGGGAGGAGGTTCAGCGGGAGATCCGTCGCGGTATAGGGCGCGTGAAGCCTGCCCAGGAAGAGGAGGTCGACCGGCTGATCAACCAGAGTTGGGATGAGATCATCGCCGTGTTGAGCAGTCGTGCCGAAGAGCGTCCCAGTGCAGCTATCGATGTCGACAGGATCGAGGAGATCGTGAAGCAGCTGACCGCTCGGTTCGCTCAGATGCAGAGCGCATCACCAGTATCGCCTGCGGCCATCCAGGCGCAGCCGCCGAGTGCACCTCAGCCCGTGGAAGTCGAAGAGGTCGACGAGGCGAAAGAGGTCGACGAGGCGGAAGAAGTCGACGAGGTAGAAGAAGTCGACGAGGCGGAAGAAGTCGACGAGATAGAGGAGGTCGACGAGGCGGAAGAAGTCGACGAGATAGAAGAAGTCGACGAGGCGGAAGAAGTCGACGAGATAGAAGAGGTCGACGAGATAGAAGAGATCGACGAGGCGGAAGAGATCGACGAGGCGGAGGAAGTCGACGAGATAGAAGAGGTCGACGAGGCGGAAGAAGTCGACGAGATAGAAGAAGTCGACGAGGCGGAGGAAGTCGACGAGATAGAAGAAGTCGACGAGGCGGAAGAAGTCGACGAGATAGAAGAAGTCGACGAGGCGGAAGAAGTCGACGAGATAGAAGAGGTCGACGAGGCGGAGCCCGTAGTCGGTCTTGATAGTCTCGATGAGCACGCTGAGCTCGAGTGGCTCGCACGGTCTGAGTCCGCGCAGCTGCCCGGACCACGATTCCGCAGTGCCGGCAATGGAGGCGCCGATGCTGTTGGCGATGAAGTTGCCGCGGGCGGCGAGCTCGGTGAGGAAGAGTCCCCGCAGCAGGAGCCGCGGGAAACAGCTCAGGAGAGCGACGATCGTGCGGAGTTGGTCGACCTCGAGACAGTTGGGCTCGGTGGTTCAACCGAGTACGACGAGTTGCCTGAGGAGGTCGAGGAGGTCGAGGAGGTCGAGGCCGAACTCGAGGAGCTCGAAGGAGAAGCGATCGATACGGGCGAACCACTCGAGATGCTGGAGGCGGCCGAGGCTGAGGAACCGATAGAGGCTGAAGAGGAGGCGGTGGTAGCAGAATCGCTGTCAGCCGCAGTTGGTGCTACGACTACCTTTGGCGGGGCCCTCTTTGCCTTCGGGCGTGGGACCATGGGGTCGGCTGCGCCTCCAAGGGTCGAGACGTTGGCTGGAGATGAGCTATCGCGCGCCGAGCGTGATTCCGAGGCAGCTGGTCGGCATGCAGAGCAGCAGGGCGAGCGATCGCGGCCGGCTGCACAGACGTCGAACGATGGTGCCGGAACCGCCGGTCTGATCCGTTTCACCTCTGCACGAGAGGGTAGTACGGCTGACTATGAGATCGCGACGATTGGAGACGTGCTGAATCGTCTTCACGTTGACAAGGGAGTCCTCCTGGAACGGGACGGAGTGGTCGAGATTGAGCGTGAGGCGTACGGGGATCGACCTCTTACCAAGGATGAAGAGCTTCGCGATCTCGTAGACTCCGTGACAAACCCGGAGACGGATGACGTGCGGTCGGGGATTGAGCAGTTGTTCGGCGACGGGGTCGATGATCTGCTGCCTGGTGCACGAAGCATTGGCGATGCCGAGCCGCAGGAGGCACGAAGCGCCGGCGAGTCGGTCTTTCGGTTCGTGGAGCAAGGGGTAGACTACGATGCTTTCCTGAGGGGCTACCAGAGCAACGATGGCGGAGTTCTGAAGTCGCTTGTCCGGTTTACCCGTCTCTGGGGCGCCCGCGTAGGCGTCGTCTTCCTGGAAGACGAAGACGGCCTGGTTCCTTCATATCAGTTGGGGTTGCATGCGAGGTGCGCAGAGGCCATGAAGATCACCCGCAGCAGCGGGCTGTACAGGAATGTCCTGGCGAAACGCTATACGCTGTTTGTTCGCAGGCCGCTGGTGACCGTGGAGTACTTCGAAGGTCTCTGTGAACCCGAACAACTGGCAGTACTCGAGCGCTCGCTCTTCCTTCCACTGGTGTTTCGTAAGGAGCGGGCATATGTTCTGCTGGGACTTCCGCGATCCGTTGATTCGCTCGACGCCGCGTTTCGGAACGTCACCCCACACCTTGGGAGGCTGCAGAGAGTCTCGCCCTGATCGTTCAGTTCAGTCGTGCTCTTCGTTGTCTCCGGGAACCTCCGCATCCTCGTCGATGAGCTCGCTCTCGGGTACAATGTGGGCACGCAATGCGTCGGCGAGCCCGTCGATGTCTTCGCCCGCGAGCGAGAGCAGCCTGATGCCGCTTCTCGAGGCGATCTCCTGCTCAAGGGCCTCCATACCGTTGTACTGAGGAGGAATCGTCAGAAGACGGTCGTCGGCCTCTGCGTAGACGAAGAGTTCCCGGTAGCCGTGGTCTGTGGTGTACCATCCGGCGTGGGTGAGGTCGTCCCACCCCAGGCTCGACTCGGTACCAGTGGCGGTGGCGCAGACGAGCCCCTCGTCTGTCGTTCGGATGTGGCTCTTGAGGGTGTTGACAAAGTACTTCATGAGAAAATATGAGAAGTACCCGACGACTGCCAGAACCACTATGCCGAGCAAGACATGGTGGAAGACGATGATGGCGATCGATCCAAGCGTAAGGGCGAGTGCCAGGAGTGGGATGAGAAGGCTCTTGACGTTTCGGCGCAGCTGAAACTTGTAGACCATGGCGCATGCTATCCCGGGTACCGGGGTCGGTCAACCAGCGGAGGCGGCAACCGCTGCTTGGCCCGTCAAGGCGGAGGTGGTACGATACCATGTGCAACGTGTTGATATATACACCGATGGCGGGTGCCACGGAAACCCCGGTCCAGGGGCCTGGGCCTATGTGATACGTCCCGTGGGCACCGGCAACGCCGAGCTGAGAGAGGATGCCGGTCATGATCCCGAGACAACCAACAACCGGATGGAGCTCGAAGCGGTCATCCGAGCATTGCGGGCAGTCACCGATGACTACGGCCCGCAGGTCGACGTTACCGTTCACACCGATTCCCAGTACGTTCGGAACGGGATTACGACGTGGATTTCGACCTGGATGAAGAATGGATGGAGGACTTCGGCTCGGAAACCGGTAAAAAACCAGGATCGGTGGGTTCGTCTGCACGAGTTGACGCTTCTCGTCAAGCCGCGCTGGGTGTGGGTCCAGGGGCACTCGGGCAATGAGCTGAACGAACGCTGCGACAGACTCGTGCAGCAGGAGATCGCCCGACTGGCCCGTCGACCGCGGTAGTTTCGAAGAGCCCGGCCCTTTCAGGGGGTATACCCGGTGGGGGGCCTCGTGACGATCTACTCATACGCGCCAGGCGGGTACCGCGGGCACGTTGTTGCCGTGGAGGTTGATTGCCGGACGGGCATTCCGGGGATGGATATCGTCGGGCTTCCCGCGAGCGAGGTGCGTGAGGCTCGTGAGCGGGCTCGCGTCGCGATTCGTAACAGTGGGTTCGAGTTTCCCGCGAGGCGAATACTGGTCAGCCTCTCTCCCGCCGACGTACCGAAGATCGGCAATGGGTTCGATCTCGCGATTGCCGCGGCGATACTCTATGGGTCGGGCCAGTTGTCGGGGCTTGCCAACGCGTCGATCCTGATGATCGGGGAGCTGCATCTCGACGGTGCTGTCGGACCTGTCCGAGGCACGCTCGCAGCGGTCGCAGAGGGTCGGGACGCAGGTATGCACGGCTTCGTCGTCCCATCGTCCAACCTTGCTGAAGCACGATCGGTTGAAACGCGGACGTCCGGGATAGGGCGACTGCGGGAGCTGCCCAACGCGCTCGAGATGCTCGAACACAGCGCAGATCGCCGTCCCGAGCCCGGGATCCTGCCGACGACACCGGCCGAGCCGGCTCCCGGAACGATGCTGCGGGACTATCGTGAGCTCCGCGGGCAGAGCGATCTCAAACGTGTGCTCGAGATCGCGGCCGCAGGGGGGCACCATGCCCTAGTCGTCGGACCTCCCGGCGGCGGCAAGAGCGCCGCCATTGGCCTGTATCCGACCATTGCTTTGCCATTGTCGCGCGATGAATCGATCGAGGTGACCCGGATCCATTCACTCGCCGGCGAGACCGCCCGGCGACACGGGCTGCTCGAGCATCGTCCATTCCGTGCGCCACACCACAACGCCTCGACCGAAGGTCTGCTCGGCGGACGCATGCCCCATGTGCCGGGCGAGGTGGCACTCGCGCACCGCGGCACGCTCTTCCTCGACGAAGCGCTGGAGTTCAGGCGTCCCGTGCTGCAGGGGCTTCGTGAGCCGCTTGAGCACCACCGCGTTCGAGTCGTTCGCGCCAAGGGAAACTACTGGTTCCCTGCTGCGATCCAGCTCCTGTTGGCGACCAATCAGTGTCCGTGCGGCTTGCTCGGGCGCAGCGACAGGGAGTGTCTGTGCAGCCTTGCGGAAGTCGATCGCTACTGGAGGAGACTCGGGGGGCCTCTGCTCGATCGGATCGATCTGCGCGTGCACGTCGCGCCGTTGCCTCTTGAGGCGCTGCCCGAAACGGACTCGTCGGCAGCGATCGCATGCCGGGTGCGCAGGGCAGGTGAGTTTCGGGTTCGGGTTCGTCGGCAGGCGAAACAGAACCGGGACCTCACGGCACTAGAGGCCGGGTCCGAGCAAGCGCTCTGTGGGGCGGCACGGGAGGCCTTCGCCGTGGCATCGAGCAGGCTGTGCCTGTCCACACGCGCCTCGCTCTCGGTGTTGCGGGTCGCACGTACCGTCGCCGATCTCGACGGCGCGCTCCGGATCCGGGAGGAACACGTGCTCGAGGCCGTCTCGTACCGGCGCTATGGCGAACAGCGGCCGCTGTGGGAGCCTGAGGATGGATCTCGTTGATGCGGGGGCCTTGGCTTCCCGCGATGCGTGCAGATATATTGTGAGCGAGGCCCGGATGAAGCTCTACAGTCGCGGACAACTCATTCTCGTCTCTGTTGCGTCCGGGTTCATCGTCCTGGTGCTTGCCGTCGGTCTCGGTCTGTCAGGCAGTTCCGACACGACGTCCCACCCTGCGTCGACCGAATGGGGTGAGCCGACGTTCCAGCTCGAACCGGGTCCCGAGCGGTCTTCCGTCGTGCCCGTGGCGCCAGGTGACGGGCTCAGCGCGGACGAGCTCGAGACGATCCGGCTGTTCGAGAAGCGTAACGATGGAGTCGTGAATATCTCGACACAGCGACTGACGCTGAACTGGTTTCTCGAGGCGGTTCCTCAGCAGGGCCAGTCCGGTTCCGGCAGCATCATCGACCGCAGGGGCTACGTGCTGACGAACAACCATGTAGTCGATGGCGCAGCGGGAATCAACATCACGCTCGCGGATGGAACGACGCTGAACGGCGAGGTCGTCGGCACGGACCTGGAGAATGACCTCGCGGTTCTCAAGTTCGATCCACAGGGTCGTGAGCTCACGACCATCCCTCTTGGACGTTCCGAGGACCTTCGTGTCGGACAGAGAGTGATGGCGATCGGGAATCCATTCGCGATTGGACGCACGTTGACCACCGGCGTCATTTCCGGGCTCGGGCGGAGTATTCGCGGGCATGATACCTACATCATCAATGGGCTCATACAGACCGACGCGAGCATCAACCCCGGCAACTCAGGTGGTCCACTGCTCGATTCGCGGGGAGACATGATCGGGATCAACACGATGATCTATACACAGAGCGGCGGCTCGATCGGGATCGGGTTTGCGGTGCCGGTGGATACCGCCCGCCGGGTGGTCCCGGACCTCATTGAGTTCGGAACCGTGCGCCGGGGATGGATAGAGGTCTCACCCGTGCAGATCTTTCCCCAGCTCGTACGGTATGCACGCCTACCGGTCGACGAGGGGCTGCTGATCTCTCAGGTGCAGCCCGGTGGCAATGCCGATGAGGCCGGCCTGCGGGGTGGCACGACCCGCCAACCGCCCATCCAGAGTCGTGGCACGACGATTTACCTCGGCGGCGACATCATCGTCGAGGTACACGGTACGCCGGTTCAGACACTTGCGCACCTGTTCGAAGCGCTCGAAGACACACGCCCGGGGCAGACGGTGGAGGTCGTCTACGTGCGGGGTTCTCGCACACGTCGAACCGAGGTCACGCTCGTCGAACGACCCGCGAGACTCCGACTCGAGTAGGCGTCGAACGTGTCCCAATCCTTCCGTGTAGCAGCAGAGTACGAGCCCGCCGGCGATCAGCAGCGCGCCATCGACGAGCTAGCGAGCGGAGTTCGTGGCGGCGAGCGAGCTCAGACGCTAAAAGGCGTGACCGGGTCCGGGAAGACCTATACGATGGCGAAGATCATTGAGGCGGTGCAGCGGCCTACACTCGTCATCAGTCATAACAAGACGCTCAGCGCACAGTTGTTCCGCGAGTTCAAGGAGTTCTTCCCGGACAATGCCGTGGAGTATTTCGTCTCCTACTACGATTACTACCAGCCCGAGGCCTACGTGGCGAGCCGCGACCTGTACATTGAGAAGGACGCGTCGATCAACGACGAAATAGAACGGCTGCGGCTGTCGGCGACGACGAGCCTCCTCGAGCGGTCGGATGTCATCGTCGTGGCGACCGTCTCCTGCATCTACGGGCTCGGCAGCCCTCGTGACTACCGCGAGATGCGATTGCGTCTCGACGCCGGGTCGGAGGTCGACATCTCGCGGATTCGGCGGAAGCTCATCGACCTGCAATACGAACGCAACGACGATGTCCTGCAGCGTGGGCGGTTTCGCGTGCGCGGGGATGTGATCGAGATCTTCCCGGCGTACGCGGAGTGTGCCTTTCGCATTGAGATCGACTGGGACGAGATCAGCTCCATCCGCACGATCGACCCCGTCGGGGGCGAGACGATCGAAGAGCTGAACGTGGCGATGATCTACCCGGCCAAGCATTTCGTCATGCCCCAGGATCAGATACGGACCGCGATCGAGCAGATCAGAATGGAGCTCGCATCACGCCATGAACAGCTTATGCAGTCGGAGAAGCTCGTTGAGGCGCAGCGGCTGAAGAGCCGTACCGAGTACGACATCGAGATGATGCACGAGATGGGGTATTGCTCGGGCATTGAGAATTACAGCCGACACCTCAGCGGTCGATCGGAGGGTGAGCGCCCCGCCGTGCTGCTCGACTACTTTCCCGATCGATTCCTGACGTTCATCGACGAGAGCCATGTGACTGTTCCCCAGGTGCGGGGGATGTACGCCGGCGACCGAAGCCGAAAGCTCTCCCTCGTCGAGTACGGTTTCCGTCTGCCGTCGGCGCTCGACAATCGCCCGCTCGTGTACGAGGAGTTCGAGTCCCTGCTCCATCAGGTGATCTACGTGTCTGCGACAC
Organism: Spirochaetales bacterium; assembly: GCA_007127335.1. Lineage (GTDB taxonomy): Bacteria > Spirochaetota > Spirochaetia > DSM-27196 > SLST01 > SLST01. Next base: position 35,073 of record SKZO01000263.1, read on the forward strand.
CAGGCGAAGAAGAGGTTGAGAAGAGCGCGAGAGTCGTCGAGCAGATCATCCGACCGACCGGTCTTGTTGATCCGGAGATCGTCGTCAGACCCAGCGGCGGGCAGATCGAGGATCTGTACGCGGAGATTCGGCTGCGTGTTGCTGCGAACGAACGGGTGCTCGTGACGACGCTCACGAAGAAGATGTCGGAGGACCTTACCGACTACCTGACGAACCTCGGGCTCCGAGTGCGCTACCTGCATTCAGAGATAGAGACCATCGAGCGGGTCGAGATACTTACCCAGCTGCGGCAGGGAACCTTTGATGTACTGGTGGGCATCAACCTCCTGCGCGAAGGCCTCGATCTGCCGGAGGTTTCCCTGATCGCTATTCTCGACGCTGACAAGATCGGGTTTCTCCGGTCCGCGACGTCACTCATCCAGACGATCGGGCGTGCCGCGCGGAACGTCAACGGCAAAGTGATCATGTATGCCGACCGCATGAGTGACGCGATGGAGAAGGCCATCGCTGAGACCGAGCGCCGACGGGATATCCAGCTCGCGTACAACAGGGAGCACGATATCACCCCGCGCACGATAACCAAGGCCATTCGTGACATCCTGACACGTGAGAAGGAGGAGCACCGGGCAACGCAGCAGCAGTCCATTGAGGTGCTCAAGCAGGGCTACAATGTCACGGTGCGTGCGGAGAGAAATGCCCTCATCAGAGTGCTCGAACGAGAGATGCTTGAGCACGCCAAGAACCTCGAGTTTGAGCAGGCGGCCGTGATACGCGACGAGGTAGCGAAGCTCAAGGAAATCGGGTCCGGACGATGATCATTGAGCGATTGCCCGAAAGAGTACGAAGTCGACCGCACCCCCGCTCACCCGGGGCAGGAACCGGGCATCCCCGGACAGGCGATGGTTGATCTCAGACGCAATGGCCGCCGCGGCGTAGGCGTACGCCTCGCTGACCGTGACGTAGCCATCGTGGTTGCGATCAGCCTTGAGCGGCGCCTGGAGGAAATAGTGGGTGAACACACCGTTCGACAGACCGGCCCAGTCCCCTTCGTATGAGAACTCATGCGCACCCGAGGCGGATATCACCGCCGCGGCCTGTCCGGCGGCTCCAGGATCGAGCGCGCCGTGACTCAGATAGAGCGACGCCGCGTTCACGGCGTCCGTGAGCGAGATTCCCTCACTTGAGCCGCTATACGACGACGGAACCGTATCGTACGAGCCGTCGCTGCCTATGAACCCGCCGGAGTGGCACGCATCCATGACCACGATCTTCTGGCGCGACCGAATGCCTGCGAGCAGCGAGGCGAGCTCGTCGGTTCGAATGCTCTCCCGGATCGTGAGCGGCACATCCGAGAACGGGTCGGCTTCGTGGAGAAAGAGGAAGGATACGACACCTTCCCGTCCGGCGGTTGCCCCGGTGCCTTCGAGCGAAGCGAGATAGTCCGCCCACTCCTGTGAGAACGGCGGATCGCTGTAGTACGCCTCCATTCCGGCCCCATACCCGTGACCTGCGAAGTAGAAGAAGAACGACGATCCCGGTTCGGCCAGGGCGGCGGCGGCACTGAAGTCCGCGAGCAGATTGTCCTTCGTCGCCGCTTCGTTCAGGCGGGGGCCATCGCCGATGAGCGTATACCCCTGGTCGACGAGGAGCGAGGCGATCGCGGTCGCGTCGTCGTCCGGCTGGCGAAGGCTGCTGATGTGAGCGTAGCGCGCCACGCCGTACACGATCGCGTAACCGGGTGCCAGTCCCGGGTCGTTTCCGCAGGCCGAAACGACGGCGAGCATGACGCCCGCGATGCCGATCACCAGAGGACGATGGATCAGGATACCGGTACGCCGCACACGCATTGTCATTGAGTCTATGGTCATGGGGGCGTAAATTCCAGTGCGATTGCCCCGCGCAGGCCTATTCCCATCGCACGACGGACGTCATGGCGAGACTGATAGAAGAACGGTACCGACCACTCGAGCTTCGCGTGCCGGCCGAGTCTCGAGGTGATGCAGGGGCCGAGCTCGACCTCCACGAATGAGAACAGCAGCGATGTCATTTCGTACGCAGCGAGGCTCGCACGACCTGTGGCCATGAGTCCGAGACCGTTCTCAAAGGCCCATCCGCTCGCGATCCACAGGCTTCGTGTTACGAGCCCGCGGTAGCGGTACCCGCGATGCAACCGGCTCGCACCAATGTGCCCGACACCAATGCCGGCCTCGGCGCGGAATCCGGCGACCGGATGACTCGCCGTCCGTGTGCCGATCCCGAGCTGCAGCTCGCTCAGCGGTTGAACGGCCGCGGCGAATTGGGTATGCTGCACCATCAGTGCGGCATGCCGCGTCCCGACGATGACCGAGACATCCGCAGGCAGCTCGGCGACCATGACCGCCGCGCAGACACATAGCATGGAAAGACGCTTCACGAGAATGCAGCATGCATGGCCGATCGCGGCCGGTCAACCCCACCGAGTCGCGCTGAGTTCCGTCCGCGTAATCGTCCTTGCGCTTGTTGCCGCCCTGAGTGTCGGCGCGTGCTCCCGGGACCGATCGCCCACGTCACCGGTGCTTCCTCTGACGTCAGTCGCGGCTCTTCGGCCGACGTGGGTTGTTGTGGCCGACTCCTATCTGAGGCTGCATCGCGACCCGAGCAGCGGTGCGCAGATCGTGGGTCACCTTCGGCAGGCCCAGGTCGCCGAGATTCGTTCGATCGAAGTGGGTGGGACACGCACCGACGGAACTACTCGTGACTGGTACCTGCTCGAGCGTGATGAGGTGGTCGGCTGGGCCCCTGCTGATCGCGTGCTGCCCTACGGATCATACGGTCGCGCACGGGATGCTGCGTTCCGGATGCAGGAGAACCGCTGATGGTTCCCGGACTGCTGACCGCACTTCCCTACGCGCTTCCTCCTCTTCTCGGGGCACTCATCGGGTACGTGACCAACAAGATCGCGATCCGAATGCTCTTTCGTCCGTTGACCGAGAAACGCGTGCTCGGTGTGCGGATCCCGCTGACACCCGGAATCATCCCCCGGCAACGTCACGAGCTGGCGCGAAGCGTCGCTCGCATGGTGTCTACGAGGCTGATCACCGACGACGTGCTCCTTCGTCGTCTCCAGGATCCCGGGTTCGTCTCAACGCTGGAGGCGAGCGTCAGTCACTTCACCGACGAGGTGCTTGCCGGGAGCGGCGGGGGCACCGACTCGGCCGCAGCGGCGCGAAGCGGCGTGCGGGACATGGCGGCGCTGGTTCTGAGCGCCTTTCTCCGCTCCGAGCTGTTCTCCGATGTTGTGCATCGTCTCGCTGAGTCGACGGCATCCGGCGCGCTCGCGATGAAGGCCGACCAGATTCTGCCTGCGAGAGCGAAGACCGCTCTGCTCGTTCGTAGAGTCGTAGACTCGATTGCCAACGGACCGGTCGCGCCGACCGCTGAGAGGGCGATCCAGCGGTGGATTGCCGATCATCTCGAGCGGGACACGCCGTTCGTGGATATCGTGGGCCGGGAGTCGCTTGATCGGGTCGCGGCAATCGCGCCCGGGCTCTATGACCCTTTGCTGGAAGCCCTCCTGGCGTTCCTCCGTGACCCGAAGACCAGGCACGAGCTGTCCGTTCACGGGCGGGATTTTCTCAACCGTATCCTGCGCAGGCTGAATCTGCTGCAGCGGTTTCTCGTGTCGGCCGGACAGTACGACCGCAACATCAGTGAGAACATGCCGGCCGTTGTCGACGATCTGATCCAGAGCGTGGAAGATGCCGGCAGAGGTGCCGAGAACCGGCAGCGTCTGATCGAGTCGATTCAGGCGGAGGTGTACCAGCTCGGCGATGTCGGCGTGCGCACGCTCTTCGAGCGGTTCGGTCTCCAGGCGGACCGCATGGTCATGAGGCTCTTCGTCGCGGCGGTGGATCTCCTTGGGCGGGACGAAGTGCAGGAGCGAATCAGCGATTCCGTCGTGAGGTTCCTCGAGCGACAGCGCCCGAGATCGCTCGGCGAGTTGCTCGAGTCGGTCACCGGGGTGTCTCCGCAGGACCTGACACAGCGGATCGTCTCCGTTGTCGACGGCTGGATCGCTCGGGAGGGGAATGCCGAGCAACTGGCTGAGCGCGTCGTGGAGTTCGCGTTGCGGTACGTGGGCGCCGGTGAACGGCGACCGCTCGGCGAGGTGTTACCGTTGAGTGCGGAACAGAAACGGCGCATCGATAGATTCCTGGCGATGAGACTCCAGAAGGCGATGGAGCGTCGGGTACCGCAGATCATCGCCTCAATGGATGTCTATACGATGGTCGTTGAGAAGATCGACGGTCTTGACGTGGAGAGTGTCGAGCAGCTGTTGCTCATGGTGATCGCGCGGCATCTGAAGTGGATCAACCTGTTCGGTGCGCTGCTCGGGAGTCTCATTGGCGGTGTCCAGGTGCTCGTCGGCATCATGAGCTGACCGAGCGTCGCAGCCGCCGCGGCGTCGAGGCTACGACACGCGGTCGAGGAACCACCGGTACAGCGCCTCCAGCCGGTTCGTGAAACTTCGTTCAACGCGATCCTCGAGTCCGAACAGCGGCGCCGCTCTCGCCGCCGCGACGCCGTAGAAGAGCACGTGCCCCTGGACCGGCACCACCACGAGGTCGATCTCGAGCGACTCGGGTCCCACCGCGGGCAGCACCCCACGGTAGAGCATCCGGGTGAGGTTTCGCATGCGCAGGCGCACGCCCTCGACGGTGGCCACATAGGTGAGTTCGAGGACGTTGCGGCCGAAGCTCGAGTCGCGTTGGTAGGCATAGAGGGTTTCGCCGTCGGGTAGTGCCGTTGCGGTGGGATCAGGCAGCCGGGCGGGCTGCTCAGGGTCACGGATCAGATGAGACTCGTGAAAGAGCGTTCGCATTCTGCCACGACTCTCTGAGTAGTACTCGATTCCCTCCATCGTGCTGATCGACTGGAGTACCGTGACGAGCTCTACGTCGACGTGGCGCGCGAGCTCCGGGGCGGGGACGAGGAAGAGCACTTCGACGGCAAAGGTCGGGTCGAGCGAGACGATGTCCTGGCGGACCGAGTCGCGAAACAGCGGTGCGAGCCGCAGACGGGGCGGGGTGTCGGGCTCTACGAGACCGGAGCCGAGCAGCCTGCCCTCGGCAATAAGACGGTCGATCTCCACCGTCGTGGCGTGCGGAAGCCGTTCCTCAATGCAGGGACGTACGGCGGCCAGGGCGTCCGGTGGGGAGGAGGGAGTATTTGTCTGCGCGGCAATGATTTGTACACCTATCAGTGCCACGAACAGATAACAGAACGTTGCCGGTCCTCGGTGTCGCATGCTATCTTGAGATATCGCACAAAGACACGGAAAGCAAGGCCAAAGGACGCAGCCGCTCGTTCTCTTCACCGGTGGGGGGACCGCCGGACACGTCTACCCCGGGCTTGCCGTCGCGGAAAGCCTTGCCGAACGGCTGCCCTTCGAGGCGGCATGGGTGGGCGGCACTACCGGTATGGAGAGACGAATCGTCGGCGGGCGCATACCTTACTACGGTATTCCAACGGGTAAGCTGCGCCGCTACTTCTCGTTCGAGAACCTCCGGGATCTCTTTCGGGTCGCCGCGGGGATCGTGCGTGCGTGGGCGCTCGTTCGCGGGCTCAGACCCGACGTTCTCTTCTCCAAGGGGGGGTTCGTGAGTGTCCCGCCGGTCATCGCGGCGAAGTTGCTCGGGGTGCCCGTTGTCAGTCATGAGAGCGACGCCGACCCCGGGCTTGCGACTCGCATCAATGCCCGTTTTTCGGATCAGATGTGTGTGGCGTACGAGTCTACGAGACGGTGCTTTCACAGACGGTACCGGAACCGCGTTACGGTTACCGGGAACCCCCTGCGGAACGAAATACTGCGGGGAAACAGAGTCGACGGGTTACGGTTTCTCGGGTTCTCGGTCACTGATCCCCGGCCGGTAGTCCTCTTTCTTGGCGGCAGTCTTGGAGCACGGCAGATTAACGAGCTCGTCGAGCAACTGCTGCCGGCGATCGGCTCTACGTGGCGGGTCGTGCACCAGACCGGCACTACCCATCGCGCCGGGATTCGTCGCGACGATCACTACGCGGCCTCATACTTCGGTCCGGAGCTACCGGATATCCTCGCGGCTGCCGATCTCGTGGTCTGCCGCGCCGGCGCTTCCACCCTTTGGGAAGTGGCCGTGCTCGGGATCCCGATGCTGCTCGTTCCCCTTGCCGGAGGGTCCCGGGGCGATCAGATCCGGAATGCCGCAGTCTTCGCCCGCGCCGGCGCGGCGGTATCCCTTCATTCGTCGGAGACACTGGCCGGCGACGCCACAGCGTGGCTGGCCCGGTACGCCTGCGATAAGGATCAGATGCAGAGGATGGGCGAGCGCGCGCGAGCGCTTGTCCGTTCTGATGCGGCAGATCGAATTGCTGACATTATCATCGGGTGCCTTGGATCTGTACCCGCATTTTCGAGGGGGGCCTGATGCAGTTCGCCGGCATCGATATCGTGTTTGCCATAATCGTAGTGATTCTGGCTTTCAGGGCTGCGATACGCGGGTTCGTGAAGGAACTGATGGGAACCGCAGCGCTCTTCCTCGGGATCGTCATCGCCGTCCTCTTCAGTGGTCTCGTGGCGCAGGCCATCGACGAGTTCATCGGACCGATGATCTGGAGTCAGATCATCGCGTTCCTCGGGCTCTTTCTCGTCGTGTATCTCCTCGTGAAGCTGTTTGAGGGCGGTTTGAACCGGATGATCGAACGAGTCCATGCGGACAAGCTCGACCACGCCCTGGGGTTTTTCCTGGGCATCGCCGAGGGGCTCGTCGTCGTGTTCGTGATACTCCTGCTCGTACAGATCCAACCGTTCTTCGAGCCTCAGACGCTGATCGAAGGGAGCCTCTTCGCCCGTCTCATGGCTCCATTCATGCCGTTGATCGCAGATTTCCTTGCGACGGGGCGACTGAATGTTTGAGAACATCATAGGGCAGGAGCCTGTCATCAGTCGATTGATGACTGAAGTGGGTGCCGGGATCCTTCCTCCGACGCTTCTGTTTCACGGTCCCGACTACTCGGGCAAGAGCTCCACGGCGCTGGAGTTGGCACGTGTACTGACCTGTACCGGGAATGAACCATCGGTACCGTGGGGATGCAAGTGCCGAAGCTGTCTGCAGCAGCGTCACCTGTTGCACCCGGATACGCTCCTGCTCGGAGGCAGGTACTTCAGCCGGGAGATAGCCGTCGCGGTCACGGCCCTGAAACGCGACAAACGCGTGGCTCTGCGATACCTCCTCGAACGTTCGATCCGCAAACTCACGCGTCGCTTCGACCCGGTGCTCTGGGACGGCGAGGAGAGCCGCATCAAGAAGGCAGAACCGTTGATCGCGGAGCTCGAGGAGCGCCTGTATCCCTACCTTCCTGACGGTGATCTTCCGGACGACCGTCATTACGTCGGCGGTCTTGATGCAATCACCGCGGTCTGCGACAAGTTGGCTGCAGTCCAGCCCCTCGACGCAGTTCCAGTGCACGTGGTGCGGCGTCTTTCGCACTGGTCTCACCTCGCCTCCGCCGGGCCTGCGAAGATAGCGATCATCGAGAACATCGACCGTCTGCACGAGTCTTCAAGGAACGCGCTGTTGAAAACCCTCGAGGAGCCGCCTCATGGGGTGTACTTCGTGCTGACGACCCAACGGCGTGGTGCGGTGATGCAGACGATTCTCTCGCGTGCGAGAGCGTACGGTTTCGCGACAAGGGACGCCGGACAGAGCAGGTTGGTGATCGAGCGCATCTTTCGTGATACGGCAACGAGCAGTGCGAGTATACGGGATTACTTCATCAGCCTCGATGGGCGCGGGCTGCGCCCGCTTGCCGAGCGATTCCTCGAGAGCTGCCTTACAGGAGACGACATCGAGCTGTCGCTGCTTGATGAGATCGCCCAGACAATCGCGTCGCTCGGCGCCGGCGAAGGGTTTCGTTACTTTCTAGAGGAGTTGGGAGATCTCATGCGAGCGATGCTGCGATCGGGTGGTGCGGTTCAGCCGAGGATGCTCGAAGTCTGGCGGTCGGCGCTGAGACGCGCCGCCGTGCGGGTGGACGCGTACAATATCGCCGTTTCGCGGGCGCTCGAAGGTCTCTACTACACCATGCGGCGAACGGCCTGAGGGAAGATGAAAAAGTTCGTAGAGCGGGCGCTGAAGAAGTTTGAGAAGCTCGATACCGAACAGGTGCGGATGCTCATTCGCGATCTCGCGAACGAGCAGGGCCTTGTTGCCGCCGTCCTCGACTCGCTGAACGACGGGTTGATGGTTGCAGACAGCGAGCATCTGCTCGTGCTCTACAACAAGGCGTGCGAGCGTCTCGTTCCCATGAGTCTACGGGAGGGCACCGATCAGCCGGTCTGGCAGACGATCGCAGACGACCAGATCGCTCGTTTCATCGAGCGGACCCTCATTGGCCAGGAGTCGGTCGCGGACCGCGAGTTCACGTTCGACCGGGGATCCAAGACACGAACCCTCGCGTTCACCGTCACTCCGCTTCTTCGCGACGGAACCATCACCGGATCCATCGTGCGCATAGACGATGTGTCAGAAAAACGGAGTCGGGAAGCGCGGCTTCGACGAGCCGAGAGTCTCGCCAGTCTCACGACACTCGCGGCAGGCGTCGCTCACGAGATCAAGAATCCTCTGGGATCGATCGGGATCCACATGCAGCTCATCCAGAAGACCCTGGCGGCGATCGATGACCAACGTGCCGGTACGATTCGTGAGTACGTCGACGTCGTGAACGAGGAGGTCGAGCGGTTGAACCGGATCGTCGTCGACTTCCTGTTCGCTGTACGGCCAATGGACACGACGCTTGACGATCAGGAGCTGAATCCAATCGTGAAGGAGCTGCTCGATTTCGTGCGCTTCGAGCTCGAGGAAGCCGGCATATCAATCGTTGAGGACTTCGCCGACGACCTGCCGGAGCTGCGACTCGACGAGAAATACCTCAAGCAGGCGGTGCTCAACATCGTCAAGAACGCGATCTCCGCGATGCCGGAAGGTGGCGTGTTGACCGTCACGACGCGGCAGAGCGGAGATGACGTCCTGCTTCGGATCAGCGACACCGGCGAGGGGATGAGCGAAGAGGTAATGGAGAAGATCTTCGATCCGTACTTCACGACCAGAGACTTTGGATCTGGAATCGGACTGACTCTCGTGTACAAGATCGTCAAGGAGCATATGGGTGATATATCGGTCGTCAGTCAGGAGGGCCGGGGGAGTGCTTTCACGATCATGCTGCCCGTTCCACAGCGTGAACAGCATCTGTTGAGCTGGCAGGGAGACGGCGATGAAGTTTAACGTGCTGGTGGTCGACGACGAGAAGAATATCCGTGCCGGGCTCGGGAAAGCCATCGAGCTCGACGGTCACAACGTCGTACTCGCCGAAGACGGCCGGCAGGCGCTTGATCTGCTCGAGCACGAGGAGATCGACCTGATCATCGCAGACCTCAAGATGCCGCGTGTGTCCGGTGAGGAGTTGCTGCGTCGCGTCGTGGAGTCGTATCCCACGCTTCCGGTGATCATCCTCACCGGACACGGGACGATCGAGACCGCAGTCCAGGCGATGCGCGACGGCGCCTACGACTTCCTCACGAAGCCCGTCAATCTCGATCGACTCAGCCTGCTCGTAAAGCGTGCGTTGTCGACTCGTGAGCTCGCCCTGCAGCATCGAGCGCTGCAGGAGGAGCTTCAGCAGAAGCGCCAGTTCGCCAGTATCATCGGCAAGAGCGCAGAGATGAAACGCATCTTCGATGTCGTACGGCAGGTTGCTCCCACGAGAGCCTCCGTCCTGATCACCGGCGAAAGCGGGGTGGGCAAGGAACTCATCGCCGACGCGGTCCACCAGATGTCGAACAGAAACGACAAGCCCTTCGTGAAGGTCCACTGCGCCGCACTGAGCGAAAGCCTACTCGAGAGTGAGTTGTTCGGGCACGAGAAGGGAGCATTCACGGGCGCCGTTGCCAGGAAGCGCGGTCGCTTCGAGCTCGCGCATCTTGGCAGTATCTTCCTCGACGAGATCGGTGAGATAGCCCCGAGCGTCCAGATCAAGATTCTGCGCGTGCTCCAGGAGAAGACCTTCGAGCGCGTGGGGGGGGAGCAGACCCTCGAGGTGGACACGCGGATCATCTCCGCCACCAACAAGGATCTCAAACAGGAGATCGAGCGGGGCACATTCCGGGAGGATCTCTTCTATCGCCTGAACGTCGTGAACATCCACATCCCACCGCTGCGTGAACGAAAGGAGGACATTCCGATTCTCGTGTCAGCCTTCATCAAGGAGTTTGCGACCGAGAACGAGAAGCCGGTCGAAGGAATCGACGCCAAGGCGAGGGCGCTCCTGTACACGTACAGCTGGCCGGGCAACGTGCGGGAACTGCGCAACTCCATCGAGAGCGCCGTGGTCATGGCGAAAGGGCCGATCATCACCCCTGACGACCTGCCGCCCTCCGTCGCTTCGGATACCGAGAGCAACTACGTTCGGGTCCAGCTCGGGGCCACGCTCGCCGACGCGGAGAAGGAACTCATACGGGCCAATCTGGCCGCCAACAACGGCAACAAGAGCCGCACGGCGGAGGTCCTTGGCATTGGCCGGAAGACGCTCCACCGGAAACTGGCCGAGTACGGCCTCGAGGCGTAGGGTTCCTGCCGCCGCGATGCTACGTGTGGCCGCGTATCCGGCTGAGAACGGTCATCAGCGCGGCGCAGACCGCCCACAGGCCAATGTTGAGGGCGGTTCCGAGGTTCGGAGGCAGGAGGTACCACGACACGGCTACGATGCCGAGGAATGCTGATGCTCCGTAGGTCAGACCGAGAATGCTCCACGTCTCGAGCCCAAGGTCCATGAGCTTGTGATGCAGGTGCTCCCGGTCGGCACTGAACGGATGCTGGCCGCGACGCAGCCGTCGGAACACCGACGTCGTCACATCGAGCAGAGGGATGCCGAGAATGGTGATGGCCGGGATCAGATTGAGAGAGCTCCCGGTCCGCTCGTTCAGCATGAGCGGAAAGATGCTCAGGACGAAACCAAGAACGTAACTGCCCGAGTCACCCATGAAGATGCGTGCCGGAGGAGCGTTGAACACCAGGAAACCGACGATGCTTCCAAGCAGACCGACGGCGAGGAGTCCCGTGACCGCTTCGCCGGCCAGGAAGGCAATCACTGCGAAGAAGATCGTCGCGATGCCGGCATTTCCGCCGGCAAGACTGTCGACTCCGTCGATGAAGTTCAGCGCGTTCGACACGGCGACGATCCACAGAATCGTGACGGGAACCGCAAAGACGCCAAGGTCAACGGTGTACCACAGAAGAGGGATCGTCAGCTGATCAATACGCCACGGCCCGAGAGCGACGATCGTCGCGGCCGCAATCTGGATGACGAGCTTCAGGACGGCGCGCAGATCGCGGAAGTCGTCTACAAGTCCGAGCAGGTGGATGAGCGTCACACCGAGGAGGGCCGGAAGGAGGCGGAGGATCAGATCCTCCGGGCGGCTCTCCGTGATCCGCGTTACGCCGGCGAGCGAGTGGGTACTCACCACTCCCGCAACGATTGCCGCGGCGACGAACCCCAGGAAGATGCCGATCCCACCTATGCGAGGGACGTCCTCGGTGTGGATCTTGCGGTGGTTCTTCTCATCATACCACCGGTTTCGGTGGGCTACATAGATGATAGCCGGCGTGGCAGCGAGGTTGACAATGAGACTCGTAGCGAAGGTGATCAGCAGGTGCAATGGCGTCATAGGGCAGCGACAGGGCTATGCAGTGCTCACGCTCCTCCTTCGTAGTATGCGCGAATGCGCTGGAAACTCTGGTTCAGCTTCTTCGTCACCTCCGTTGCCGTCTGAAGCCGCACCGGGTCCGACGAGTGGCGGTCGGGGTGAAACGCCGCCATCAAGCGCTTGTAGTTCCGTTGTACTTCCGGGAAAGGTGCTCCCACTCGAACCTCGAGATTGCGGAAATCCCGCCGCAGCGATGCCGGCATCTCGCTTCGCCGTCCGGTGGATGACGTCGTCGTACCCTGCTGATGCTCGCCCCGCATGTAGCTCTCGAGTTCCTCCCATGCAAGGCGTTCATCCGGATCGGCAAAGGGCGGCGACTCACGGGTGCGTGTCCCGTCATCGTCGAGAATCGTACGGATCAGGCTGTCGAAACGATCAAAGATGCCCACGGAACCTCTGGCAGCATTGTAGTCGAAGCGGATAATGATGAAAAGCTGCTTCAGGAGCCAAAGAAAACATTATGGAGCGATCGGAGAACCGGAACCGTATCGTTTTCCGCCACGAGGAGCGTCAGGTTGATGTCCGACGAGCCGAGTGAGATCATGCGCACCGGACTCGGACCCATCGCCGCGAAGATCCGGGCGAGGACGTCTGCTCGCCGCAAGACGTCGCGGCCGACGATACAGATGATGCTCTTCTCCCGCTCGACGCTCACCTCCCCGAGCGGCGAGAGATCCCTCACTATCGGAGACAGATCCACGTCGCGGTCGACCGTCATGGACACGGAAACCTCACTCGTCGCGACCAGATCGACCGACACCCGGTGGGTGTCGAATACTGCGAAGAGCGCTCGCAGAAATCCGTACGCATTGAGCATCCGTGACGACTGGATCGTGATGAGTGTGACGCCCGACTTCGACGCAATCGCGCGGACGCCGCTTGCCTCGGTCTGCGCCTGGATGCAGGTCCCCTGAGCCAGAGGCTCCGTCGTGTTCCTGACCCAGACGGGGATCGCCCGTCGAACCGCCGGCAGTATCGTATAGGGATGGACGACGCGGGCCCCGAAGTAGGCAAGCTCGGCTGCTTCGTCGTAGGAGATTGTCGGGATCGTCCGAGCCTCGGGTATGACCCGAGGGTCGCTGGTCATGATGCCGTCGACGTCGGTCCAGATCTCGACTGCGTCGGCCTCCAGCGCGGCCCCGATGATGGTTGCCGAGTAGTCAGATCCGCCTCTTCCGAGCGTCGTCGTGACTCCGTCTTCGGTCGACCCGATGAACCCCTGTGTCACGTAGAGGTGGTCGGGTCGGGGGCGAAGTTGCTCTCTGATGTGCCGGCTCGTCCGCTGCATCTCGGGACTGGCCGCACCGAACGTAGCATCCGTCCGAATGAGCGTTCGTGCATCGACGAGCTGCGCGTCGACTCCGATCTCCCGGGCGGCCGCGGTGATGATCAGGGTGGAAAGCCGTTCTCCAAAGGACAGGATCGCATCGCTGCTTCGGGGGCTGCACTCCCGGATCAGAAAGATCCCCTGGGTGAGTCCGCGCAGCTCATCGAAGTGCCGACGCAGGGCGCGCTGGAGCCCGTCGGAACCGGGCACGAGCTCGCGAGCGGCTGTGTAGTGGGCAGCCTCGATCTTCTCGATGAGTGCGAACGCGGCGTCACGGTCTCCGCCCTGGGCGTGCGACGCGACGAGTACCAGTGTGTCCGTCGTCTTTCCCATCGCTGATGACACGAGGACCGGAGCGGCCTCGAGCCGTGTGGTTGCGATATCGATTACGCGCCGGATCATCTGCGAGTTGCGTACGCTCGACCCGCCGAACTTCATGACGATCATTGGCGTGGAAGATATCCGAGGCTCACGAACGCTTCAGCGTTCAGGATCGCAGCTCCCGCGGCTCCGCGGACCGTATTATGCCCGAGAATGACCATCTTGTAGTCGAGCACCGGGCAGGGTCGCAACCGTCCGATGAGCGTCGCCATCCCGTTCGAACGCCAGACGTCGCGTGCCGGCTGTGGCCGATCCGGCTCGTCGACCAGGATGAGCGGGGCAGTGGGAGCAGAGGGAAGCCCTCGCTCCTGCGGCAGCCCGCGGAAGCCGGATAGCGCCTCCCGTACCTCCTCGAGGGCCGCATTCCGGGTCAGTTCCACGGAGACCGTCTCCGTATGCCCGTCGTAGACCGGTACCCGATTGCACTGTGCGCTGACCGCGAAGCTCGCAGGGAAGACACGGTCGCCGCTCAGCGTGCCGAGAATCTTGGCCACCTCTTCTTCGAGTTTCTCCTCCTCGTTGCGGATGAAGGGGATCACGTTCCCGAGTATGTCAAGGCTGGCAACGCCGGGGTATCCGGCGCCGGAGATGGCCTGCATCGTGGTAACCTGAACCTTCTCGACTCCGAATGTGCGATGGATGGGGGCGAGCGCCATAGCGAGAAACATCGACGAGCAGTTCGAGTTGGTGATGATCGCTCCCGGACTCGGCTGATGGTGCACGAGGTCGAAGTGGTCAGGGTTGATCTCCGGTATGACCAACGGTACCTGGTCTCCCATGCGATGGTTGGACGCGTTTGATATGACCGTATGCCCGAGATCCGCGTATCGTTGCTCGGCCTCCCCGGCAACAGACGAGTCAAGGCCCGAGAAAAGGATCGAGCTCGAGAGCTCTGCGTGAAGCGGCTGCACCACGACTCCGGCGGCCTCCGCCGGGAGGGACGTTTCCTGCTTCCATGCAACAACGTCGGCATATACTCTGCCCGCGGATCTCTCGGATGCGACGAGCTCGGAGAGCCGGAACATCGGATGCCCCTCGAGCAGGCGGACGAATTTCTGCCCGACTGTGCCCGTGGCCCCGAGAACCGCGACATCGATAGGCTCTTTCACATACCCTCCGAATAAGGGGTACAGTACCGACAGACCCTTCTCCAGTCAATCTCCGCCCGGCTCCCCGTGGGCCTGGCCGGTGGGTGACATTCGACCGGTTTTGCGGATACTCTCGCTTCATGCAAGCTGATTTCCGTGACCGTGTCGAGCAGGCCGTAGCGTCAGTCAGGCGGCGCACGCAGCGAACTCCCGGGGTCGCGATCGTGCTGGGATCCGGGCTGTCTGATGTCATTGATGACCTGGTCCCCGGCACCGCCGATGCGACTATCGTCGGGTACGGGGAGATCGACGGGTTCAGTTCGCCTTCGGTGGCCGGTCACCGTGGCACGCTGACCGTGGCCGACGATGTCGCGGTGATGGCAGGACGTTTCCACTTCTACGAGGGGCGTCCAATGGATGATGTCGTGCTGCCCGTCGCGGTGCTCGCCTCGCTCGGGGTTCGGACGCTGATCGTCACCAACGCCGCCGGAGGGATTCGACGCGACTATCAGCCAGGCGATCTGGTGCTGATCACCGATCACATCAACCTCATGGGGACAAGCCCGCTGACAGGACCGCAGGATCCGGCGAGCAGCGTGCGATTCCCGGACATGACCGAAGCCTACGACCCGGCTCTGCGCGTGCTGGCAATGGAGCTCGACCCCGAGCTCAAGACGGGTGTGTATGCCGCGATGTCCGGCCCGGCGTACGAGACGCCGGCGGAGATCACAATGCTCGAGCGTATTGGTGCGGACCTCGTGGGCATGTCGACGGTCCCGGAGGTTCTCGTCGCCCGCAGCTATGGGGTCGGCGTGCTCGGCGTGTCCACTGTGACGAACCTCGCCGCCGGACGCGCCGGCAGGCCTCTGGACCATCGGGAGGTGGTGGAAGTCGGGGCCTCGATACGCGGTCGGATGGTCGGTCTGCTCGCCGGATTGATCGCACGTCTTGAGGCGTGATTCGCGATGCGGGCCGATCAGCGCATCGCGGCCGATGCGGCCGGTGCCATGCGGGAAGCCATCGCCGAGTCCGAGGGTTCGGAGGTTCTCTTCCTCTGCGAGTGTGACGAGCAGATGAACGTCACCTCCGCGCGGGCCGTCGCGCGCGGCGTGCCGGAGATGGTGGCCGCTCCCATGGATCAGCTGCATCGGGGGCAGGTCGTCATTCACAACCACCCGGGTGGGAATCTGCAGCCGAGCCGAGCTGACGTATCCGTTGCCGCCGAGCTCGCCGAATCAGGAGTCGGCTCCTTCATCGTGGACAACGAGGTCTCGGAGCTGCTTGTCGTCTGCGAGCCGAGTCGGCCGAAGCAGGTCGAACCCCTCGAGATCGAGGAGCTTGCATCCGTCGTGGACGACGGGGGGCAGCTCTCCACGGTCTTCCACGATTTCGAGTCGCGGCAGAGCCAGGTCGACATGTTGCGCCTCGTCGCCGGCGGGTTCAACGAAGATCGTGTGGTTGCCGTGGAGGCCGGAACAGGCGTGGGCAAGAGTTTCGCCTATCTGATACCGGCGATCGCGTGGGCGGCCTCGAACGAGGAGCGGGTGGTCATCTCTACGGCGACGATCAACCTGCAGCAACAACTCGTCGAGAAGGATATACCAACCGTCCAGCGGCTTCTCGGGCTCGATGTCCCGGTGATGCTCGTCAAGGGACGAGGGAACTACCTCTGCCGCAAGCGGCTCGGTGAGGCAGTCGACGAAGAGTCGCTCTTTGCCGGGGAGGACGCGGCCGAAGGGGACCCGGCCGCAGGGGAGGTCGGCGGCAGCGAAGATCGTGCCGACCCCGATCTCGTTGCGATCAGGGACTGGGCGGACACATCCGCCACGGGAAGCCGCAGCGAGCTGCCGTTCATGGTCCCCGACGAGTTGTGGACTCGTGTCAACTCGGACGCCGACTCGTGTACCGAGCTGACCTGCCGGTTGCGCGAGGCGTGCTTCTTCCTGCGCGCTCGTCGTCAGGCGGCCTCTGCGAAGGTCCTTGTCGCGAATCATCATCTGCTGTTCATCGATCTCGCGCTGCGGGTGCGTGGGATCGGCTTCGAGGCTCGAGCCGTTCTGCCGCCGTTTCAGCGCCTCATCTTCGACGAGGCGCACAGCATCGAGAACAGTGCCACCAGTCTGTTCAGCGAGAGTTTCTCGCGTTTCTCCGTGAGCAAACACGCCCGGCGCCTCGTGCGAACCCGGCGTGGTCGCCGTTACGGGCTGCTTTCCGCGGTCAGCCGCCGCGGGGCCAGCCCGGATGCCGTTGCACGCTCGAGCGCGGCACTTGCTCGCGCGGAGGAGGGCGCGGATGCGCTGAACGCCGCCGTCGTCGAACGGGTTGACTATACCCTGCGGTTGACCTCGGCCCTGCCAGGGTCGGTCCTGCAGTCCATTCTCGATCCGGTGGGCGAGCTGCACATTCGGCTAGTGACACTGGCGAATGCGCTGTCCGACGTCATGGAGGAAGACGACGGCGATGAAGGCGGGCCCTACCACGAGCTACGGATCGTGTTGCGCCGCATCGAACGTCTGGTGACGCTGTGTAACAGCTTCACCGAGTTCTCCAACCACAGCGACCGCGTCTTCTGGATAGAGGTCCGACGTGCTTCGAACGGCAGCCGTACCGCTCGGATGATATCGAGTCCACTCGATATCCGCACCGTCATGCGGGAGGCGGTATTCGACGTCTTTGACACGGTGATATTCACCTCGGCGACGTTGACGGTGGGCAGGTCATTCGACTACTGGGGAGGGCGAGTCGGCCTCTTCGACTCGGCCCGTGAGATGGACCTGGCCGAGTTCTCCTCTCCCTTTCCCTACGCTGAGCGCGCTCTCGTTGCAGTGCCCAGCGACGCCCCGGAGCCGGCCGACGAATCGTACGGACGTTTTCTCGTCTCGTTTCTCGGCGATCTGCTCGAGGTAAGCGAGGGTCGGGCCCTCGTGCTGTTTACCTCGTACGAGATGCTGCGAGAGGCCCATGCCGCGCTCCGTGACCGACTCGCGGCCCACGGCATCGCGGCACTCCGACAGGGTGACGACGATCGGGCAAGGCTGCTCGCGCGCGTCGCTGCCGACACATCGAGTGTTCTCTTTGCGACGGAAAGTTTCTGGCAGGGCGTCGATCTTCCCGGGGAGACGCTGCAGGTCGTAGTTCTGTGCCGGTTGCCGTTTCGCGTACCAACGGACCCGATCCTCCTCGCTCGTACCGAGGCGATCGAGGCGCGGGGCGGAAATGCCTTCGCCGAGCTCTCGCTCCCGGAGGCGGTGATGAAGTTCCGGCAGGGGTTCGGCAGGTTGATGCGCCGCAATACCGACCGCGGCGTCGTTGTGGTTACCGATGTTCGTGTTCTGACGAAACGGTACGGGCCTCTCTTTCTTTCTTCCCTCCCGCCCACCCGGATGTCTCGTCGGGAGGCCGCCGGGGTCATAGAGGACGTCGAACGCTTTCTCTATCCTGCCTGACACGAGATCAGGCAGTCAGCAGGCAAAAAAGAAGCGTCCCGGAGCGGGACGCTTGCGCAGCAGTTTGAGGATCCGTCCGATTACTCGATCACCGCGATGACGTCAGGCATCTTGATGATGAGATGGTCCTTTCCGTTGAGTTCGATCGTGGTGCCGGCGTACTTGTCGTACATAACCTTGTCACCCTTCTTGACGGTGATCGCATCCTTGTCATCGCCGACTTCGACTACGACGCCGGTCTGCGTCTTTTCCTGGGCGGTCTGCGGTATGAAGAGGCCGCTCTTGGTCTTCTCTTCAACCTCTTCAATGCTCAACAGTACACGGTCCCCAATGGGCTTCACCTTCATCTCTTCCTCCTGGATAGGGTATCGCGATTCATGCGGTATTTGTAGATTCACCGGTAATATACCGGTGCGGTGGGCCGCGGTCAAGATTTCGCCGCATTGAAGCAGTCGGTGGGCACAGTCGGTGGGCACTCAGGTGCTTTACTGTCGGCAGCCGCGGGAGTACGTTTCGTTCCGGGGAAAACCGTGCAGTCATGGCTCATCGACTACCAGCGTGGGCTTCGGTGGCTCAGGCGCCATCGACCGCTCCGGGCGCTCGCCTACCTCGAACGTGCGCTACTCGCCATTCCTACGGACAGGCTTCGCTCGCCGCGCTCGAGCTCCCGGAGAGCGGACCTCGCGCGCCTGTTCTTCTACCTCGGACTCGGGTTCCGGAAGGCGGGGATGCGCAACCGGGCGATCGGGAGCTGGGTCGAGTCGGCGCGGCTCGACAAGCGCGGGAGGGTTCGACGGAAGCTCTTTCGCGTCACGAACCGGTACGGTATGGCGCGTCAGGACAGCGCCGAGATCGATGATCAGCAGGCTTTCTACGGCATACAGCTCTCCCGGTACATTCGGTCGAAACAGTCACACCGGCTCGGGACGCGGGCGGAAATCGACATGATCGCCGAGCTCATCGACGAGCACTGGGTCAGACTCCGCGAGACCGCGGATCTCCCGCGCCTGACCTGCGGGCAGAAGCTCGAGCTCTTCCGGAGCATCGTGATCGTCTTCCCCTTTCTCACGGTCCCGCACGATCTGAAGACTGAGGATGTTGCGGTGGACTTCTCTCATGGCCGCAGGATTACCGACGGCGATCGGTGTGTCTGCGGAAGCGGACTCCCGTACCGGTTGTGTCACGGACGCACACCGGGAGCCGATGAGGCGCTGATTGGGAAATTCTGACACAGTTCCTCGGCTACACTGGTCAACTGGTTCAATATGACTCATCCTCTTCAGAGCGCCCGGGCAGAGCATCGTTCCGTGCTTCTAAGTCTTTCCTCTGTTTGGAAATAGCAGCTGGCGATATTGGAGTGTTTTGGCACGCCCCTTGCTTATTCAGAGACGGAGGAAGCAATGGCAGCAGCTACACCACGGACCCACACGTACACCCGGTCGTCCGGAGATGACGAGAACGTACTCTCCATGTACCTGAAAGAGATCAACAAGATACCGCTTCTCACGCGCGAGGAAGAGAACCGGTATGCGACTCTCGCCGAACAGGGCGACGAGCTCGCAAAACACAAGCTCGTCCAGGCGAATCTGCGGTTCGTGGTAAACGTGGCGAAGAAGTACCAGAACCAGGGGCTGCCGCTCTCGGATCTCATCAGCGAGGGAAACATAGGGCTGATGAACGCGATCGAGCGGTTCGATGTCAGCAAGGGGTATCACTTCATCTCATACGCTGTCTGGTGGATTCGCCAGGCCATCCTCAAGGCCATCTGCGAGAAGTCACGGATGATCCGGCTCCCGCTGAACCGCGCCAATGAGCTTGTCCAGATCGAGAAGGTTCGCAAAGAGATTCAGGGTCGACATGGCGAAGAGGCTGAGATCAAGAAGATCGCCGAGACGCTCAACATGAACCAGGAGCACGTTGCGGATCTGATCAACATTTCCCGCGAGCTCATCTCACTCGAGACACCGGTCTACAACGAGAAGGACTCGAGTATCCTGGGTGATTTCGTCGAGGACGAAGGGTACCAGGCTCCGGACTCACACGTCGTGGAGAAGGCTCTCAAAGACGACATCAACTCCATACTCGCGACGCTCACCAGGAAGGAAAGTGAGATCGTCCAGTACCGATTCGGTCTCAACGGCCGCAGCCCGCTATCGCTCAAAGAGATCGGAGACCGGTACAATCTGACCAAGGAGCGAATCAGGCAGATAGAGAAGAAGGCGCTGAAGCGCCTGCAGCACCCCAGTCGGGTCGGTCGGCTCGAGGCGTACATTGCATGAGTGCAGGCAGCTTGTCGTTACGTTGACACTGTGTGTCATTTCTCCGTAATCTAGCACTCGACGTTTTTCCTTTCACAAAAAACCATTGGGGGTTTACCAAGCATGAAGTACGTGTACTTTTTCGGCGAAGGCAAGGCCGAAGGCAGCAGGGAGATGAAGGATCTCCTTGGCGGGAAGGGCGCGAATCTCGCCGAGATGTCGAGCATCGGTGTTCCCGTGCCTCCGGGCTTCACCGTGTCCACCGCGGTCTGCGAGCTCTACTACGACAACAACAGCAGGATCCCGAAGCAGGTGGCGGAAGAGGTCGAGAAGAACCTCTCGCGTCTCGAAAAGATCATGGGCAAGACGCTCGGGCAAGCCGACGACCCCCTGCTCGTATCCGTGCGCTCCGGTGCCGCCGTCTCCATGCCGGGCATGATGGACACGGTGCTGAACCTCGGCATGAACGACAAGGCGGTCAAGGGGCTTGCGGAGAAGAGCGACAACCCCCGCTTCGCCTGGGACGCCTACCGGAGGTTCATCAACATGTTCGGCGACGTCGTCATGGGCGTCTCCCACGAGCACTTCGAGGCCGCGCTCGACAAGATCAAGAAGAAGCGCAAGGTCGAGCTCGACACGGAGCTTGACGCCGACGACCTCAAAGAGGTCGTTGATGCCTACAAGGAAGTCGTAAAAAAGCACGCGAAGCAGAACTTCCCCCAGGATCCCAAGAAGCAGCTCTGGGCGACGATCGACGCCGTGTTCGGTTCCTGGAACAACGAGCGGGCCGTCTCCTACCGGCGCATCAATGACATCAAAGGGCTCAAGGGGACGGCCGTCACGGTTCAGTCGATGGTCTTCGGCAACCTCGGAGACGACTCGGGCACCGGCGTGTGTTTCTCGCGCGACCCGTCGACCGGCAAGAAGATTTTCTACGGCGAGTACCTGATGAACGCACAGGGAGAAGATGTCGTCGCCGGTATCCGTACCCCAATGGCGCTCAAGACGCTCGAGAAGAAGGCGCCGAAGATCTACAAGCAGCTCGTCGACGTGAAGGACCGGCTCGAGGACCACTACAAAGACATGCAGGACATGGAGTTCACGATCCAGCAGGGGAGTCTCTATATCCTGCAGACGCGAAACGGCAAGCGAACCGGCGCCGCCGCCATCAAGATCGCCGTTGACCTGGTCAACGAGAAGAAGATCGACAGGGAGGCGGCGATCGGCCATGTGACGCCGGAACAGCTCGACCAGGTGTTCCATCCGCAGATAGACCCGAAGGCGAAGAAGTCGAACAAGGCGGTAGCGAAGGGTCTCAATGCGAGTCCCGGAGCGGCGAGCGGTCTCGTTGTGTTTACGGCGCAGGAGGCCGCGCAGTGGAAGAAGGACGGGAAACAGGTACTCCTCGTGCGCCGTGAGACGAGCCCTGAGGACATCGAGGGCATGCACGCGGCGGAAGGTATTCTGACCTCGACCGGGGGCATGACCAGTCACGCCGCGGTCGTGGCGCGCGGAATGGGAAAGCCGTGCGTGGCCGGGTGCAAGGACGTCGTCATCAGCGGCAAGAAGCTCACCGTGGACGGCAAGACCGTCAAACAGGGTGAGTCGATGACCATTGACGGCACGACCGGCGAGGTCTTCATCGGCGAGCTGGATCTGATCAACCCGAAGATCTCCGGCGAGCTGAATACGTTCCTGGGCTGGACGGACGACGTGCGGCTGAAGGCGGAGCGTCCGGGACTCAAGCAGAAGGGCCTCAACATCCGCACCAATGCGGACACTCCGGGAGACGCCAAGCGCGCCCGTGAGTTCGGAGCTGAAGGCATCGGGCTGTGCCGCACCGAGCACATGTTCTTTGAGGAAGACAAGATCTTCAACTTCCGCCAGATGATCGTGGCGGAGAACAAGGAAGCCCGCGAGAAGGCCCTGAAGAAGATCCTCCCGCTGCAGAAGAAAGACTTCAAGGGAATCTTCAAGGCGATGAACGGGCTTCCGGTCACGATTCGTCTGCTCGACCCCCCGCTGCACGAATTCGTCCCGCGCGAGAACAAGGAGATCAAGCAGCTCGCGGAAGCCGTGGGTCTCTCGCCCGGCAAGGTCAAGGCCAAGATCGAGAGCCTGCACGAGCTGAACCCAATGCTCGGGCATCGTGGATGTCGACTCGGCATCACCTTCCCCGAGGTCTACGACATGCAGGTGGAGGCGATTATGGCCGCCGCGTGCGAGGTCGCGAAGACCGGGGTCAAGGTTATCCCTGAGATCATGATCCCCCTCGTGGGAACTCGCGAAGAGCTCGCAGTGCTGCGCGACAACGCGATTCGCGTTGCCGAGGCCGTTCTCGAGAAGAAAAAGCAGAAGGTCGAGTACCTCGTTGGGACGATGATCGAGATCCCGAGAGCGGCGCTGACGGCCAACGAAGTGGCCGAAGTCGCTGACTTCTTCAGCTTCGGTACCAACGATCTGACGCAGATGGCGTTCGGCTACAGCCGGGACGACGTGGGTACCTTCGTGCCCGAGTACATCGAGCAGGGCATCCTCGAAGAGGATCCGTTCGCGGTCCTCGATCAGACCGGGGTAGGTCAGCTCGTGGAGATTGGCGTGGAGAAGGGGCGCTCGGCGAAGCCGGAGCTCAAGGTGGGTATCTGCGGCGAGCATGGCGGCGAGCCGAAGTCGGTTGACTTCTGTTACCGGGTCGGCATGAACTATGTCTCGTGTTCACCGTTCCGGGTCCCGATCGCCAGGCTTGCGGCTGCGCAGGCAGTGATCAGGAACCGCTGACCCGACGGTTCGGATTGTCGTCCGGACCCGTCCTGCACACCAAGGGCTGCCCTCTCGGGGCAGCCTTTTTTTGGTGCGCCCGGCAGGGCGCGGGCATGCGGAAGCCCGGACCAAAAAAAAGCCCGGGAAACCCGGGCTCTGCCGCCGAACAGAATCGAACTGTTGACACGTGGATTTTCAGTCCACTGCTCTACCAACTGAGCTACAGCGGCGAGATGTCCGTTTATACTATTGATTCGTCACGGTGACGTCAAGGTGCACGAACTGCACGAACTGCACTCCGAGCGATCGTACACCGGTCTCGTGCGCGGCTTTGTTGACCCGGTCGGCAACAGGCCCTATCATCGTCGCATGGACAGGCGCAAG
This sequence comes from Spirochaetales bacterium, assembly GCA_007127335.1. GTDB lineage: Bacteria > Spirochaetota > Spirochaetia > DSM-27196 > SLST01 > SLST01. The sequence goes on from SKZO01000263.1 coordinate 58,493, forward strand.
CGGGCGATCGACGCGTACAGACGGGTGCGGGACGGGAGCGGCGACACGGCC
>SKZO01000022.1 GCA_007127335.1 Spirochaetales bacterium
GGGCAGGGAGGACTCCTCGACCTCGCGCTCCACCCGGACTTCGCCGAGAACCGGCTTCTCTACTTCACGTACAGCGTCTCCGGATCGGGCGGAGCGAGCACTGCCCTTGGAAGAGGGGTGTATGCGGACGGTCGCCTGAGCGAGGTAGAAGAACTATTCGTCGCCGACGCCTGGGACCGCGGCGGACGACATTTCGGTTCGCGGATCGTGTTCCACGACGGGTACCTGTACATGACCGTCGGAGACCGCGGTGACATGCAGCGGGCCCAGGATCTCAGCGATCACGTGGGAACGACGCTGCGGCTCCTCGACGACGGGTCGGTACCCCCGGACAATCCCTTCGTCGGTCGCGAGGACGCGCGCGATGAGATCTACACGTACGGCAACCGCAACGCGCAGGGGATGGCCGTCCACCCGTCCACCGGCGAGATCTGGCAGAGTGAGCACGGTCCCCGCGGCGGTGACGAGCTCAACGTGGTTCAGGCCGGTGGAAACTACGGCTGGCCGGACTACCGTTGGGCGAACCACTACTCCGGCGCCCGCATTCCGGACTACGACGAGAGCGGTGATATCGTGCTCCCCCTGATGGACTGGACCCCCGCGATCGCGCCGGGCGGCATCGCGTTCTACACCGGATCGGCCTTCCCCGAGTGGGACGGCGACCTCTTCGTCTCGTCGCTCGTCGACCGGCACCTGCAACGGGTGCGCATCGACGGACACCGCGTGGTCGCGACCGAGCGCCTGCTCGACGATCGCAACCAGCGGATCCGCGATGTGGCCGTGGGGCCCGACGGGCTCATCTACGTGCTCGTGGACGCGTCAGACGCACCGCTGCTGCGCCTCGAGCCGGCGAACTATGCGGCGCCGCCGGTTCCGGGCGCCTGACGGTCAGGCGCCTGAGATCGACGAGAGATACTCGAGCGCCTGCGGCGCGACCTTCTCGTAGTCGTACCCGTAGAGGTCGAGCGCCGCGGGACCGCTCACGCCTGCATTTTCGAGCGCGGAGACGAAGGCCGCGAGATCCATATCGCCACGCCCCGGGACGAGGTGGTCGTGCACCCCGCGACGCATGTCTTCGAGATGGCAGTGCACGATCAGCTCCCCAAGCTGCGCGATCGCCCCGAGCGGATCCGGATCGCAGAGAAAGGCGTGCCCGATGTCCATGTTTGCGCATAGCGCGTCCGAGCCGATCTCATCGCGCAGCTGCAGAAGCTGCGCGGTCGTACCGCAGATGAACCCCGGTTCGGCTTCGAGCGCGAGCCGTACGCCGCACGCATCGGCCTCCCTGACGAGTATCCTGGTGCGCTCCACGAGCTGTCGCCATTCCGCCTGCGGATCGGCGGTCTTGTCCGACCGTCCTCCGGAGAAGACGAAGAGGTCCGTCCCCGCTTCACGGGTGAGCCGGATCGCCTGCACGGTGCGATCGAGAACGTCGTCGTTGCGGATATAGTCGGCATGATAGCTGTAGCTCCATGCCTCGAGGCCGCACGATGCGGCCGCCGCGGCGACCTCCGCGAGGTGGCTGCGGTCCATCAGCTCCCCGCGTACCTCGAACCGGATGTTCTCAACGCAGATCTCGGCTCCGGCGAACCCGAGCTCGCGCATCCGCTCGAGCGCCTGCGGCGCCGGGTAGGAGTCCATCATCTGCGTCCGTCCGCTGAGAATGAGGCTCATGCATCCTCCGGCACCGGACGACGGTACACCCGGTGGGTCTTCACGATGTCCGCATTCAGACGTCTCACGTTTGCCATCATCAGTTCATTGTCGTCGGCGATCTGGGTCATCTCGGCGCCAATCGCGCGAAAGCCCTTGAGCACCCGTGTGATCTCGTTGAAGAGGATCGCGATCCCGCCTGCCTTGCGGTGCCGGTGGCGCAGACCAAGGCCGTTGATGACGAACCGGCGAGAGGTGTACTTCGCGACGAGGAGTCGCAGCCAGGTCAGCGCGTTGATCCGGCCGCGCGCCTTCTGCATGGCCCGACTCAGGTCGGGGAACGCGAGCACGAAGCCGGCGAGCTCGTCGCCGGAGCGCAAGACGCGGATGAGCGAGGGTCGCGAGACCAACAGGAGGTCGCCGACGATCTGTTTCATCTCCCTCTCGGTGATCGGCGTGAATATCTCGCGCTCGCTCCACGCGTCGTTGTACGCCTCGCGGAACTCCTCCGCGAGCGCGCGCAGAGCCCGCTTCGTTCGGTAGACCGGGACCTGGAACCGGCCGCGCTTCATCGCGATCTGCGCGAGGCGCATATACTCCGGAGAGAGGTCGTGCTTTCCGGCTTCGAGGTAGGGGCTGTGGAAGTCACGGAGCTTCTCGAAGCCTGCCGCCTCGACGAGCGTGCGGTAGTAGGGATGGTGGTAGGGCATCATCGTCATCGAGGCGGTCCGGTCGTACCCGTGGATCAGCACACCGGCGCCCGCGAAGCTCGAGAAGCCCTGCGGCCCGACGAGGTCGGTGAGTGCGCGGCCGCCTGCCCACCGCTCCGCGTGGGCGAACAGCGCGTCGGCAACCGCCTGATCGTCGGTTGTCTCGAAGAAGTAGAACCGCGCCTCACGGGTGCCGTGGACCTCGTTGAACCGCCTGGGGTCGAGCATCGCGATGCGCCCAACCGGTGTTGCGCCCCGCCGCGCGAGGAAGAACTCGGCGTCCGAGTGCTCGAAGTAGGGGTGCCTGCGCGCGATGAGCGCCCGCATTGACGAGTCGAACCACGGCACCCAGTGCTCACTGCCCGCGTAGATCCGGTGCGGCAAGCGGATGAACTCGTCTTCCTCGCGGGTGCCGCTGCCGACTCGACTGATCACCACCTTGGTATTCATGAGTTGCTCAGCATATGCGATCGACCTGCCGGGTGTACACCCGTCCCCGCGGGCACGGCCGACGGTCGGATCGCCGGTTTCCACGCGCCTGCGAATCACGGTACGATGTGGCATGAGCAATACCGACGCCTGGTACCGAGTCGCCGACCCCGGCGCCATACCGTCCCCGGCGCTCCTCTTCTACCCTGAGCGCATCCGCGCCAACACGGCGGAGGCGGTCCGGGTGGCCGGCTCACCGCAGCGGCTTCGACCCCACGTCAAGACCAACAAGTGTCCGCGGGTCGTCTCGATCATGCGCGAGCACGGGATCTCGCGGTTCAAGTGCGCAACGCTTGCGGAGGCGGCGATGCTCGCCGGCACGGGTGTGACGGACATCGTGATCGCCTATCCCATGGTTGGTCCGAACCTGGTCCTGCTCACCAACCTCTGCCGCACGTATCCGGGTGCGTCGTTCAGACCCACGGTCGAAAGCGCGCCGACGCTCGAGCTCCTCGGCGGCGCCGCGGCGCAGGCCGGGCTGGTCATCGAGGCGGTGCTCGACCTCGACGTGGGCATGCACCGCACCGGCGCCTCGTCGGTGGAGGAAGCGCTCGAGCTCTACCGCCGGATCGAAGCCCATCCTCACCTGCGTCCCGGCGGAATCCACGCCTACGACGGGCACGTCCACGAGCGCGACCTGATGCGACGGCGCGAGATCGTCGCTCCCACGATCGGGACGGTGCGGGAGATGGCGGATACGCTACGGGCCGACGGTTTGGAGGTCCCCCGGATCATCGCCGGGGGGACGCCCACCTTCCCCTGCTATGCCGACGACGCACCCGAGTTCGAGCTCTCTCCCGGCACCTGCTTCCTGCACGACTGGGGCTACCTCGAGGGGTACCCGGATCTCGAGTTCTCTCCGGCGGCGCTGATCCTGGGCCGGGTCATCAGCCGTCCCGGCGCCGATCTTTTCACGATCGATGTGGGCTCGAAGGCGATCGCCGCCGATCCGGCGGGGCCTCGCGGCACGATCCTCAACATCCCCGGCGCAGAGCCGCTTGGGCAGAGCGAAGAGCACTGGGTCTTCCGGCTCAGTGCCCGGGATGCCGCCCTGATGCCGTCGCCGGGCGACGAGGTCTACGTGCTCCCCCGGCACATCTGCCCGAGCGTCGCGCTCCACGCGCACGCGGTCGTTGTGGATGCAACGGGGAGCGCTGACGAGACCTGGCCGATCACCGCCCGCGACCGGGCGGTTCGCACGACATGAGGAGGCCTTCGTGACGATGCCGATCTTCGACTCTCACCTCGATCTCGCGTCGAACGCGCTCTTTCTCGACCGCGATCTCCTCCTCCCGCTCGACGCGCTCGCCGAGAGCGAGCGTGGCATGGACGATCTGCCCTACCGTGGGCGCCCTACGCTGAGCCTGCCGGAGATGAGGTGTGCGGGGGTACGCCTCTGCTCGCCGACGGTGCTCGCCCGGGTTCGTCCTGAGATCCGGAGCGCCGCCGCGGTACCGCGCTCGGCGATCGACTACGTGACCGGCGAGGCGGCGCACGCGATGGGCCTCGCGCAGATCGCCTACTACGAGGTGCTCGCCGCGCGGGGCGAGCTCGTGATCATCACGACGGCGAAGGAGCTCGACGCGTTCGTGCGCGAACTGCCCGTCGGCCTGCCCGACAACGACCTGGCGCCGATCGGGTGCATCCTGAGCATGGAGGGTGCGGACCCCGTGCTTTCCCCCGATCAGGCGGCGCTCTGGTGGGAGCGCGGCCTGCGGTTCGCGAGTCTCGTCCACTACGGCGATGGAAGGTACGCGGGCGGCACCGGGTCAACCGCAGGCCTGACGTCGGATGGCAGGGAGCTGCTGCGCGCCTTCGAGGAGCTCGGGATCATTCTCGATCTGACTCACCTGTCGGAGCCCGCCTTCTACGAGGCGATGGAGTCGTTCCCCGGCGCGGTCCTCGCGAGCCACAACAACTGCCGCCACCTCGTGCCCGGCGACCGTCAGTTCTCCGACGAGCAGATCAGGCTGATCGTCGAGCGGGACGGCGTGATCGGCGTCGCGTGCGACGCGTGGATGCTCTACCCGGGATGGGAGCGTGGCGTGACGCAGCCCGACGTCGTCTCGCTCGAAGCGCTCGTTGACCACATCGACCACATATGCAACCTTGCCGGAAACGCCGATCACGTCGCCATCGGCAGCGATCTTGACGGGCTCTACGGGTGGGAGCAGACGCCGCACGATCTGCGCTCGATTGCCGATCTGCAGAAGCTCCCGCAGATGCTCCGCCGCAGAGGCTACGAGGCCGGGCAGATCGAGGGCATCATGCACGGGAACTGGATTCACTTTTTCGGCCGGAATCTGCCGGCCCATGGAGGATGATATGGATGAACGCGAACAGAGGCTCGCTGACCTGGGATACCCGCTCGACGGCGCGCCGAAGCCCGCCGGGCTCTACACGCCGGTCGTCGTGGTCGACGGGACCTTCTACCTGTCGGGGGCAGTTCCGGTGGACGGCTCGCAGCTCACGGCGAAGGGCAAGGTGCCGTCGGACGTGAGCGTCGAAGCGGCAACGAGCGCGGCGGCCCTCTGCGCGGCGAATCTCCTGCGCGTCTTCGTTCGCGACGTGGGGCCGCTTTCGAAGATCGATCGCCTCGTCAAGGTGACGGGCTTCGTGAACAGCGATTCCGACTTCACCGAGCCGCACCTGGTCGTCAACGGCGCCTCCCAGCTCTTCCTCGACGTGCTCGGCGAGGCAGGGCATCACGCCCGCTCGGCCGTGGGCATGGCCACGCTCCCAATCGGCGCGGCGGTCGAGGTGGAGCTGATCGGTCGGCTGATATCGGGTTCTTGACAGGCGGGGGCGACCCTACGTAAGCTGGAAGTGTATCCAAATCCCCACATGAGAGGGGTCCTCCAGGGCGCCTCAGAAGGAGCTATCAATGAAGGCAAAGATCGATCCCGATCTGTGCACCGTTTGCATGATGTGCGTCGACACTGTACCAGAGGTATTCGGCATGGGTGACGATGTCGCAGAAGTGATCGTGTCCGAGGTCCCGGCGGAGCTCGAGGATCAGGTCAAGGAAGTCGCCGACGACTGCCCGGTTGACGCGATCATCGTCGAGTAAGCCGACGGTCTGCTCGTCCCCTCGTCTCTGCCGGGAGGCCCTGGCCGCCGGACGGAGGCGAGGTTTCCCATACGGGGCGCTGACGCCCGCCTGATCGTGATCTGACCCGCCTGAAAGCCACGCCGCCCGCTGCGGAGTGCAATCATCTGTCCAGGAGCCCGGTGTTTCGGGCTTTTTTTTCTTGTCCGGTCCGTGTATTGTCTTACCTACTTTCCAAGGGGGATATCTATGACAAGAGTCTTGGCAGTCGCGGCGGCGATAGTCGCCATCGTCGCGTGCCCGCTGTTTGCAACGGGTGCCGCAGAGGTTGACGAGCAGGACACATCGGCGCTCGAGCGCACACCCGATGATCCGCGACTCGTCACGCCGGGGAAGCTGACCGTGGGCACCGGTGATCCGGTCTATCCGCCGTGGATGCTGCACAACGACCCGGCGCGCGGAGAGGGGTTCGAGAACGGCATCGTCTACGCACTGGCGCAGGAGCTCGGGTTTGCCCGAGAGGACGTTGTGTGGGTTGGGCAGACCTTCGACCAGGCGATCGCGCCGGGACCCAAGCCGTACGACTTCGCGATTCAGCAGATCTCCGTCACGGCGGACCGTCAGCAGATCGTCGATTTCTCCATGGTCTACTTCCAGCCGGACAAGTCCGTCGTTGCGCTTCCTGAGAGCCCGGTCGTGGGTGCCACGTCCTTTGCAGAGCTCCGTGACGCGCGATGGGGAGCGACGATCGGCACGACCGATCTCGACTACCTGGAGAACATCCTCGGGATCCGGAACGTCGCGGTCTACGACGACCAGGCCGGCACCTTTCAGGCACTCCAGGGCGGCCTGATCGACGCAACCGTCGTGGCTCTGCCGACCGCGCTCTTCGCGACTGCCGTGCAGGTGCCTGAGGCGAGGATCACCGCCCTGCTGCCGGCGGATCCGAACGATACCGGTCATGGACTGCTCTTCGAGAAGGACAATCCGCTCGTTCCGTGGGTCAACGAGGCGTTGCAGGCGATCATCGATCGTGGGGTGATCGACGAGCTGATCAGTACCTATCTCGTCGGCGACGAGGAGATCCCGGAGATCACCGAGTGAGTTCACAGCGTCCTGCGCCGGCTCCGCCGGCGCGGCGCGTCGTTCGGACCAGGGAGCGGGTGCTCCCGGTTCTCATCAGCGTCACGAGCGTGGTCGTGGTCTTCGGGCTCGCCGCCCGTGTGATCACGGCCGCGGAGCACTGGCCGCGCATCAGGCTCCAGTTCTTCAATCTCGACGCGATTCTCGCGGCTTTTCCCAACGTGCTCCGGGGCTTTGGGGTCAATATGGCGGTGTGGGCGATCGCGCTCGTGGCCATCGCGATCTGGGCGCTCGTGCTTGCGGTTTTCCGATCGTTGCACGGTCCGTGGTTCGCGCCGTTGCGCGTGTTCGCGGTGGTGTATGTCGACCTGTTGCGCGGGATCCCCTCGCTGTTGCTGGTCCTGCTGTTCGGGTTCGGCGTGCCGGCGCTGCAGCTGCCGGGGCTTCCGCGCAGCAGCCTCTTCTGGGGCTCCGTGGCGATGGTGCTCGGCTACTCGGCCTACGCCGCCGAGGTGTACCGGTCCGGGATGGAGGCGGTGCACGACGGGCAACGCGCAGCCGCAAAGGCTCTGGGTCTCTCTCAGTGGCAGACGCTGCTCCACGCGATCGTCCCGCAGGCGGTCCGGAACGTCCTGCCGGCGCTCCTCAATCTCGCGGTCGCACTTCAGAAAGACGTCGCACTCCTGAGCGTCCTGGGCGTGCGGGACGCGGTTCGCGAGGCGCAGATTTTCACGGCGCGTACCTTTAACTACTCGTCGCTCATCGCGGCGGCCTTTCTCTTCCTGCTCGCGACGATACCCATGGCACGATTCACCGACTACGTGGCCCGCAGGGACCAGGAGCGTCGGTTGCAGAGGACCGTGTAGCAATGGACCGTCTGCGCATCGACAATCTGACCAAGTACTACGGAGATGCCCTGGTCCTCGACTCGGTGAGCCTGAACGTCGCCGAGCACGAGGTCGTCTGCCTGATCGGTGCGTCGGGCTCCGGAAAGTCGACCTTGCTGCGATGCGTCAGCAAGCTCGTCGAGTACGACCACGGGACGATCCTGCTCGACGGCGTGTCCATCGATGATGAGAAGTTCAACAGCAATGAGCTTCACAAGCGCGTGGGCATCGTCTTTCAGGCCTACAACCTCTTTCCCCATCTCACGGTGCTCGACA